>NZ_JADIZS010000013.1:0-171658 GCF_016704685.1 Candidatus Amarolinea dominans | reverse complement strand
TTCATTGCCAACTACGACGACTAAGGGTATTTCGCATTCTAGTTGATAATTGCTCAACATATAGGCTTCACGACCAGCATCGGGAATGTTGCCTGTGACATGAGTCGCGATGAATACAGACACAAAATCAAAGAGTTCCTTTTGCTCTTCGTCAAAGGTAGTCGGCTCTAAAGAATCAAAATCCTCTCCAACAAACGCTACTTCACGAATCTCCATTCGTAGAAGTTTTCCGTCATTTTGGATCGTTGTGATTTCTTCGCCCAAGCTATCACGATATTTTGCTGGATAATTGACAATCATGGTTATTGACCTTGATGATAGTTTTGCGCGATGAGCGGCTAACGGCCAGGTTCACCTGCGGCTGCGCCTGGCGATGCTCTCGCGACGGCAAGCGTTTGTCGGCGCATCCGTCAGGCGCAACCAGTGTTAGGCCCCGCCCTGGTGACCAGCACCGCCCAACGAGACCCACCACCCATGACGGCGAACCGGACTGATGCTCCGCCGTGCGACCCGTGGCCCAACAGGATGCGCGACCACCCACACCTGCGAACGCCGTCTGGTTGATGTACCGCTGTGTGTTGCGCCACCTACGCAGGAGCGTCACGCTACGACTGCTTAACGTTCCCACGACAGCTTCGGTAGCCGCTGCACAACGCGACCATTTTCAATCGGTCTCCTTGATATCCGGCGTCTTCGGCGTGCCGCTACGTCAAAGACGGGCCAGGCAGGTGCGTAGTGTCCGACGCCAGCGCCAACCAGTGCGCCAACGGAAAATCCATCCCTTGACGCAACAACTGCCGAGCTGCGGTGCGAAGCGCTACAGCCGCTTCCATAGCCGTTGCAGCCCGAAGCGTGGCACTGTGTACGGTCTCCATGGCGCGGTAGACAGCGTGCTGACAATCGGCTGAGATCGTCGTCTCGATCTCCCAACTCAACGTTGGCGACCTCTCACCAAAATACCACGACGGCCGAAGCTCAATGATGAAGTCGACGCAGTTAGCGCCATCAATACAAGCGCCAATGTGGCTACCGATCGCGGTCTGTCCAGACACCATCCATGACAGCTCAAGGCCAGTGCCGTCCCATCCCGCACCGTCACGACCGAGGTGGCGTGCGAGTTCAAGTAAGGCCCCGTCGACCTCGTCGAAGATGGCACGCATGTTGGCATCGTCCTCGGCTGAAAGCGGCCCGAGAACAGCCTCAAGATGTGGCTGGTTCTTGCGTAGCGACGATGTTTCCATGTTACGGACGCCCGCCCAACGGCTGGTGTAAGCTGCGGCTGCGCCCACCCAACCTGCAATTGCGCGAGCTCGACCAGCGCAGCCGTCAGCTTGACGCAATGTTAGGCCACGCCCAAGCACCAAGCCGACAAAACGAGACCCGCCCGCCCCCGATGGCGAACTGTGTTGACCACTCGTCGTCACAGGGCACGTGTTCGTAGACCGATTTCAACTCTTGCGGCCTTGAACCAATTCCTCATTGATCCATTCGCGAGAAACTCAGGATGTACCTGGACGTAGTCGAGAAACCATCCCACGAGTCCATCCCAAATGTGGAAGTCCCCAGGCGGATGAAGTGTCCAGCCAAGTTGCTCCAGAGTCCAGTTCATCTTGGCACTGTTGCGGGCCATGGACGTCGTGACCCAGTTTGAGTCATCATCCGCTCCTCCGTGTGTGACCGGAATGAGATGGTCAACAGTGGCACTCAATTCCCAGTACGCTCGATGCGTGACATCCGTCTTCCAGTTCGGGTGGTAGGGGAAATCGATTGGCAGCGCCATCGAAATCACTCGGAGCACCGGTGGAAAGACCAGACGTTCACCTGTGTACCGATCGATGAATCCATCACGGATGAAGATACGGATCGCCTCTTGTGGGCCGTAGGTGCGCTTGATGACTTGGTCAGGGGCAAACGGGTACTCGCATCTGAGTAGATCGGCTGCTGTATCCAACGCTCCTGTCCGAATCGCTTCGCAGACAGTTTTCAAGACGCAAATCTTCTCGATTTTCTACCTCCAACGCTTGCGCCTTCTTGCCCAACGGACAAGGTTCAGTTGCGGCTGCGCCTCACGTACCTCCCGCAACCCACGGCCCCACCGGCGCAACCGTCAACTGGAACCAGTGGTTAGGCAAAGCCCAAGCACCAGACCCGCATAACGAGACCCGCCGCCCGTGGTGGCGAAACTCTCTCATCGCAATTGTATGACGGGCGAGTATGACCTTGCCGAAGCAAATTATCACAAGGTCTCAGTATGATACTTATATAGTGTAGACCTATAAGTATCATCCGTGCATAATTGCGACATGCCAAAATCGCTTCTTCACAAGCTCGGAGATAATATCCGCCAGCATCGTCTAGCGAAGGGTCTCTCGCAAGAGAAACTTGCTGAGCTGACAGGTCTACACCGTACTTATGTCGGCAGTGTTGAGCGAGGAGAGCGCAATATCAGCCTTCTCAACCTGGCCCGTATAGCGACGGCTCTGGATGCCTCCCTATCCGATCTCGTATCTGGAGTAGAACAGTGATATCACCCTACTTGGGACTGCCGATAGAGAGTTGGGAAAACCGGACTCGTGAATTGATCGATGAACATCCTCTTGAAATGATCGAGATAAACGATGTCGTTTTGAAAGTATGGAACGACATGTTTAGTTCTGGAATCGGCAGCAAGCCCTTCAAAATCGGCGAGGATCTTTTTCCACGGCCACAGATCATGGCGTATTTTCTACATGAACTGATCCCCTTAGAGTTTTCTCGTCGCTATCCGGGAACTTGGAGGCGTGAAGAAACCGCCGATGAGAAAGACCTTGTCTATACCCCTGATCCAAAGTATTCTGTGGAGATCAAGACCTCTTCAAGCGCAAAGAGCATATTCGGAAATCGAAGTTATGCACAAGAGACAGACAGTCCAAAAAAGAACAAGTCAGGCTACTATCTTGCTGTTAATTTCGAGAAGTTCAAAGCATCAGTGAGGCCCAAAATAGTAGGAGTCAGATTTGGCTGGCTAGATTATTCTGATTGGATTGGACAGGCAGCAGCAACCGGACAACAAGCACGACTCGATCCCAGCGTGGGAAAATACAAGCTACTCAAACTCCCCCTCCAATAGACGCATCTGCTGAGGCGCGGTGAGAAACCTCTCGATTCTGTCAGCCGTGATTTGGCAGTAACCAGTATTTACCTCCATCCCCACAACGCTCCTGTCTAGTTGCAGGGCGGCGATAGCGGTTGTACCTGAGCCAATAAAGGGATCGAGTATTATTTCCCCGATATTCGATGACGCTTTGATTATTCTCTCAATCAACGCTCGCGGGAATTGGGCGGGGTGTGGGTTCGCTCTCTTGAACTTCGATTTGTCCCTGACGTGACCTTTGGTATCTGCCAAACGTCTGAGGGATTCTTTCCTAGTGAGTTGACTTTTATCTTTCCGTTCTGTTTCTGATTAGGTTATTTGACATTTGGGTCACGAACCTCATCAAGATTGAAAGTGTAACTTAGCGAGTCCTTTACGTACCACAGAAACTTCTCGTTACGTGGCGAGAAGAATCGCTTGCCAGCGACACCAGCACCATAGTTCCAGACAATTTCCTGAACCAAAAAGAAAGGCATTCGATTCCACAGCAAATAGGACAGTGGAATAGCCTTAGAACGATTAGGAATGGAGATGTATCCTAGATTTAGCCAGAAGGCTCCGCCGCATTTTGTCAGCCGATATACCTCCGCGATCCACTTTTCGCACCAACTGAGATAGTCATCGAGAGGCAGTATTTGTTCGTACTCCTTCCCGATATTGTAAGGAGGACTTGTGACAGTCAGATCTACGAAGGATTCCGGTATTCTTCTCATTGCGTCCAGACAGTCGACATTATAGATTGCACAGTTGGGTGCTTCATAGAATGGCTTTCCGAGATAGTTAGTTATGTTTCCGATCATGTGAGCAAGTCCTGGCAAGGCATCGTGATACTTATCATAGTCAGAGCCTCTTCTTCGCCAAGTTATCTTTCGCAAGCATTTTGGCTATCTCTGGATGCCCAACGCCGACCGTCAGCCGCCGGGGCCGCCAACACCGTCAACCGGCCCAGATCCTCCCCGGTCGGTGTACGGAATGTTGGGCAGCGGTGCCACCAGCAGAGCCTGACCGGACGAGCCTGGGCAAACCAGCGAACCATTCCAACCGCCTGCCCGTGGACGCCCCCACCGAGGCTCCGCCCAACGCCAACCGTCAGCCGCCGGGGCCGCCAACATCGTCAACCAGCCCAGATCCTCCCCGGTCGGTGTACGGAATGTTGGGCAGCGGCCCCCCAAGCACCACCAGACCGAGCGGGCCTGAGCAAACCAGCGAGCCATTCCAACCGCCTGCCCATGGACGCCCCCGCCGAGGCTCCGCCCAACGGCCGGCTTCACCTGCGGCTTCACCTGCGGCTGCGCCTGCGGCTGCGCCTGACGGCTGCGCCTCCGTGACTTGCGCGGCCCACGATCCTACCGGCGCAGCCGTCAGGTGGAAGCAATGTTAGGCCCGTGGCCCTGAACCGTGGCGACCTGCCGCCTCGATCGCCGACAGATCCACTCCTACCGACCACATTGTTACTTTGGATTCTTGCCCTCGCCGCTCTCGCCTTCGGTGGCCTTGTATGTGAGCTTGCGTAGTTCGTTGATTTGCTCTTTCATTTGCTGACGCTGTGACGGAGAGAATACCGAACCAAACATACCCTCAGTGATTTCGAGTTCGAGGAGGCGAGACTCGGCCATAAGTACGTTTAGGCGATTCATGGTCTCCACGGCTTGCTTACCTTCTTTAGCCAGATTGCCCAATTCACGCTCAATCTCGACAGGGCCGATTTTGGCTCGCTTCACATCTGTTCCCGCAAATTGATCGATCAATTTGCGCAGAGGCTTTCTGAAGATGACAAGGGCCAACAAGATCATTACAGGCAAAGAACATAACAATGAACCAATCGTCTTTACCCATTCCATGACTTCGTTTGACGGCATATGAGTATCTCCAGGCGAACGTCGGTTAGTAGTCTTCCTTATCCTGCATCCTGCGGCGTAGGTGACGGCTTGCGCCCAACGCCAACCGTCAGCCGCCGGGGCCGCCAACACCGTCAACCGGCCCAGATCCTCCCCGGTCGGCTGCACGGAATGTTGGGCAGCGGCCCCCCAAGCACGACCTGACCGGACGGGCCTGGGCGAACCAGCGAACCCTTCCATTCCAACCGCCTGCCTATGGACGCTCCCGCCGAAGCTCCGCCCAACGCCAACCGTCAGCCGCCGGGGCCGCCAACATCGTCAACCGGCCCAGATCCTCCCCGGTCGGCTGCACGGAATGTTGGGCAGCGGCCCCCCGAGCAGAGCCTGACCGGACGGGCCTGGGCAAACCAGCGACCCCTTCCATTCCAACCGCCTGCCCGTGAACGGCCGTCGAAGGGCCGCCCAACGCCAACCGGTCTCCAATCTCCGGTCTCCAATCCGGTCTCCGGCAGAGCCGCCCAACGCCAACCGTCAGCCGCCGGGGCCGCCAACATCGTCAACCGGCCCAGATCCTCCCCGGTCGGCTGCACGGAATGTTGGGCAGCGCCGCCCCCAGCAGAGCCTGACCGGACGAGCCTGGGCAAACCAGCGAACCATTCCAGCCGCCTGCCTGTGGACGCCCCCGCCGAGAGCCGCCCAACGCCAACCGTCAGCCGCCGGGGCCGCCAACATCGTCAACCGGCCCAGATCCTCCCCGGTCGGCTGCACGGAATGTTGGGCAGCGGCGCTCCCGACAGAAACATGACCTGCCCCCGCCGCCAGCAGAGCCTGACCGGACCGGCCTGGGCAAACCAGCAACCCCTTCCATTCCAACCGCCTGCCCGTGGACGCTCTCGCTGCAGAGCCGCCCAACGGTCTCGGCGTCCAGCCTGCCACCGACCCAAACGCCAATGGTCAAAACCGATGCTCAACTTTGGCAGCTGGGCGGGTCGGCTGCACGCCGTGTTGGGCGCTGCCTGCGGAACAAGTGCTTTGCCTGCTGATCTCAGCCCCAATCTACAAAGTATCCGGCGAGCGAGTGTCCGTTTGCGAAGCAGTCCGTTTGTCCGATTCAGAGTCCGTTGTCGGCCCGGCTGCGCCGTGTTGGGCGGCCAATACCGTATTTACGTATTTCTTCTAATTTGCCGTCCTTCACGATGAAGTTTCTAACTGCTTCTTGGCCGAGTTCCTGAAATGCCTTCCACTTGTTGGGCCATCCAGTCTGTTTCTGTTCTTCTTTAACAATAGGTTCAAGAACCAACCATGATTTCGCAAGAGGATCATCCCAAACTTCGAGAAGACTTTTTCTACCCACGAAACGCGCTAAGTGTGCGAATTCATCCATTCGTCGGCAAACTTGTTTGGCCTCCAGTTTTTCTTCCTCTGTCCAAGGCTTCTCAAGGTTGTCTAATCGCGCGAAAACTTTTCTGCGAGTCTCAGTGAATTTCTCTTCGGTGAATACATCTTGTGCTTTGAGCCAAGCATCAAAGCGCAATTGCTTAGAGGCAAGCCAAATGGCAAAGACTGCGACACCAGTGAAAATAGCGCCCAGGCAGGACGAAATGGCGCTGATGGCAGACCATAGCATCTCACACCCAAGCGTCTGGGTTAGGGTGTTGCATATGTTTTCCAACGTAACCTTTCCTTAATCGCAGCTAGTTAGTCGCCGCCCAACGCCAACCGTCAGCCGCCGGGGCCGCCAACATCGTCAACCGGCCCAGATCCTCCCCGGTCGGCTGCACGGAATGTTGGGCAGCGGCCTTCGGAGCAGAGCCTGACCGGACGGGCCTGGGCAAACCAGCGAACCCTTCCATTCCAACCGCCTGCCCGTGAACGGCCCGTCGAAGGGCCGTCCAACGCCAACCGGTCTCCAATCTCCGGTCTCCGGCAGAGCCGCCCAACGCCAACCGTCAGCCGCCGGGGCCGCCAACATCGTCAACCAGCCCAGATCCTCCCCGGTCGGCTGCACGGAATGTTGGGCAGCGGCCCCCCCAGCAGAGCCTGACCGGACCGGCCTGGGCAAACCAGCGAACCATTCCAACCGCCTGCCTATGGACGCCCCCGCCGAAGCTCCGCAAGTCCGCCCAGGCCGGGAGTGCGGCGGTTCCAAAACCGCCCGGACCGCCCGACCCCATCGCCTGCAACCCGTGTTGAGCGGGCTACTAGCGGTGAACCGCTGCTTGATTAGGCAGATTGCAAATCGGCGCCCGCGAGCAACCCCCGCCACGGAGATGTCCTATGTCCGACCAATGGAGGCTTTTCCCACCGCCACCAATTTCATAGCGGTCCCTGTTCCGGCGTGGCTTCGTGAAGCAACGGAAACCAAAGAATGGGAACGCTGATGATCCGTCCATCGGTCAGATACACTTCCATCAACGCCTCCCGAAACTTCACACTTTGGGCTAAGGCGGTCGTGGGCCGATACGCCGGTCGAAATTTCAGTTTCGGTTTCGCGGGACTTTCAACCAAGGTGCTCATGCCAGGCCTCCACGAACTCTGCTTGATGTTGGCGAACCAGCCGCCCAATCTCGTTCAATTCGTGGGCTTTGAAGCCGTAATTGGATACCAAGCGCACCGGGTCGAGCCAGAACTTGGCTTGGTCGCTCTCCGCTTTGACGTGGACGTGCGGCGGCTCATTGTTTTCGTTACTGAAAAAGAGAAAGCGGTAACGCCCGATGCGTAAGATGGTTGGCATAGATATTGACCCAACGGTTTTCTGTATTTTACACTGAGTGGCTTATTCGTGATCGCCCGCTGCTGACGTGATAACTCCTGTTTCCCCTTGTGGGGCTAGCCGGCCCAACGCCAACCGTCAGCCGCCGGGGCCGCCAACATCGTCAACCGGCCCAGATCCTCCCCGGTCGGTGTACGGAATGTTGGGCAGCGGCCCCCCGAGCACGACCTGACCGGACGAGCCTGGGCGAACCAGCGACCCCTTCCATTCCAACCGCCTGCCCGTGAACGGCCGTCGAAGGGCCGTCCAACGCCAACCGGTCTCCAATCTCAGGACAGAGATCAGAGATCAGAGATCAGGTGTGTGGAAGGCGAGAGTTCTGCGGTCTCCGGTCTCCGATCTCCAACCTTCGGTCTCCAACAGACCCGCCCAACGGCCAAGTTCAGTCCGAGGTCCCCTCGGCGTCCGCAGTCCACTCGATTCACCATTGACGTGACAACATATGCCGGTGAGGTTTGATCTATTCATCTATCCGCGCCAGCAGCGCGGTTCATCATTCAATGGAATCATCAGACTCTGACAGCTCAGCACTTGCGTAGCAAATCGTTCAGGGAGACCCACCGGTCCCGCCAGGCGCGGAACCCTTCATGGCACTGTCACTGCATTCAGTATACAACCCTTCTGCGCCCCTGTCAAGACCTCATCACCGGTCAGAGGTCAGAGATCAGAGATCAGAGATCGGGTGCGTGGAGGTCCCGGTCTCCGGTCAGAGGTCAGAGGTCAGAGATCAGAGATCGGGTACGTGGAAGACGGGAGTTCTCCGGTCTCCGGTCTCCGGTCTCCAGTCTCCGGTCTCCGTTCTCCAGTCTCCGATCTCCAATCTCCAACCTCCCGCTCCCTTCCAACCACAAATCAACCGCCTTCCACGTAGGTCTCTGATCTCCGGTCTCCAATCTCCGGTCTCCAGTCTCCGGTCTCTAATGCAGCGTCAGGTTGACGGTACGAGCGGGCGGCTTGAGCGCGGGCGCGGCCGCGGCCTTGTTCTGCCCGGCCTGGCCGAAGTTGGTGGCGAGGAGGGAGAAATCGAGCAGGGTGACGCAGGTGTCGCCGTTGAAGTCGGCGCGGGCGTCATAACCGGGCGTGCCCGTACACTTGCCGAAGGTGGTGACCAGGATCGAGAAGTCCAACAGGGTCACATAGTTGTCGTTGTTGGCATCACCTTCACGCAGGGCGCCCACGGCGGTCGGCGGATTGGCGCCCGCGGCCAGGGTGACGGTCTGACGGTTCTGCAGGGTGTGGCTGTGCTTGACGCGCAGGTCGTAGGTTCCAGGAACGATGCCGGTCAGGGTGAAGGCGCCGCTGGCATCGGTGGTGGGCGCAAAGCTGTAGGCCGGCGCGCCCTGGCCGGAAAGGGTCAGGGTGACGGTCAGCGGCACACTCCAGGTCGGGTCGGGCGGCGCGGGTCGGCCCTGCAGGAGCACCGTCGCCTGGAAGGAGGCCAGCGGGACATCGGATGCGGCGACTTCAGGGCAGACGCCGCTGACGCCCGCCGCGTTGCGCGCACAGACCTGGTAGTAGTAGGTCGCGCCGCTGGGCGCCGTCTGGTTGAAGGTGAACTGCCCGCCGCTGGCGCCGAAGCGGAAACTGACATCCGACGGCTTGACGGAGCCTTGCAGGGTGGCCGGGCCAGGCGTGAAGCCGGGCGTGGCGCTGCGATGAATGTCGTAGACGGTTGCCAGTTCACGCGCGCCGGTGGTGTCGGTCATCACGGTTGACCAGGTCAGGGTGACGCTGGCGCCGGCGCGCACGGCCGCGAGGGCGGGCGCGGCGACCGGGGTCTGCACTTTGGCCGTTTCCAGCAGCACAACGCCCCAGTTGCTGGCGACGGTCACGCTGACCGCGCCGCCGCTGACGGTGGTGGTGACGCCGCTGAGGGCATCAACCAGCACTGTGCCATTGGGCAGGCTGTAGGGCGCGGCGTTGAGGCCGCTGAAGCTGGCGGGGTGGGCCAGGTTGTCGCGGTTGAGGGCCATCAGCGCGGTCTGGCTGCCGTTGGTGCGGGCAAAGCCGTACAGCTTGTTGGCGTCTTCGATGATGAGACCGTGCTGCACATCGCCATCTTGCAGCGCGGGGTAGCTCCAACGGATGCTCGCCATCTGGCGTGAGAAGCCGGCCAGGTCGGCGGCCTGCGCGTTGGCGTCGTAGCTATACGCGCTGCCGCTGGCGTCCGGCCAGGGGAAGGGGGCGCGATTGTACGGGTCGTCCTCGTACTTCGTGCCGGCGAAGACGCCATCGTGGCTGAGGCCGATCTCATCGCCGTAGTAGAGCGTGGGTGCGCCGGGGTAGGTGAAGGCGAAGAGCCACCATTCCTTCATGCGCTGCACCGCGGCCGTGTCGCTGTCGTTGTTGCTCTTCTTGAGCAGGAAGCGCACGCGGTTGGTGTCGTGCGAGCCGGGCAGGTTCATCATCGCGTTGAAGGCCGGCGGCGGGTAGTCTTCCTGGATGGAGCGCAGGCGCGCGTTGAACTGCGACGGGGTGATGACGCTGATCGCGCCGCTGGAACTGCCCGCGTTGCTGTCGTTGTCCTCGAACGTGGTTCCGCCGCTGCAACCGTTGCCGGAGCAGCCGGTGAAGAGCCAGTTCAACATGGCTGAACGGAAGCGGTAGTTCATGACGCTGTCCCACTCGTTGCCGAGCAGCCAGGCCGACGCATCGCCCCACTCCTCGCCCAGGGTCACGGTCTGGCTGTTGACTGCGCGCACCGCGCTGCGGAAGCCTTCCCAGTAGTCGTTGGCCGGCGCGCAGGTCAGGCCGCAGTCCACATCCCCGCCTACGTCGAAGCGCCAGCCGCGGGCGCCCTGGTTGGTCCAGTAGGGGCCGACAGAGTTCAGGCCGTTGTTCCAGATCAGGCTGCGCACCGGCGCGGAGTTCGCCTGCAGCTTGGGCAACGAGCCGTAGCCGTACCAGGCATCGTAGGTGTTGGCGCCGCCGTAGCCGGGCGGGCGGCACGTCACGCGATCGGCCGCGTCGCAGACGTTGGGATCGCCCGTGCGGTCCGGTTCACAGGCCGGCGTGCCGATGTCGGGGATGTAGTACCAACCCGCGTACGGGCTGCCAGCAGACTCGCACGCGCCGCTTGCGGCGTAGAGCGCGTAATAATCGAAATAGGGGCTGTCCGATGAGGTGTGGTTGAAGACGCCATCGAGAATGAGCTTGATGCCGTGGCTGTTGGCGGCCGCGGCCAGGGCCTGAAAATCGGCCAGGTCGCCAAAATCGGGGTCAATCTGCAGGTAGTCGGCGGTATCGTATTTGTGATTGGAGGGCGACTGGAAGATGGGATTGAGGTAGAGGACGCTCACCCCCAGGTTGTCGAAGTAGCCGTCGTTGATCTTTTGCGTGATGCCGGCCAGGTCGCCGCCGTAGAAGTTGTCGCTGTAGCGCTTGTTACAGGTGGGCGACGCCACGTTGCGCGGGTCGCACATGGTGGCGTTCCAGTCCGCGCTGTTGGAGCGCACGATGGCCGAGTTGGCGCCGTAGAAGAAGCGGCCGGCAGCCGGATCGTTGCTGGCGTCGCCGTCACGGAAGCGGTCGGGGAAGATCTGATAGACCACGCCCTGTTGCATCCAGGCCGGCACGTCGAAGGCCGGGTCGTAGACGGTGATCTGAAAGCTCTTCTGGTCGTTGTAGGCGTCGCTCATTGCGCCGCGGCCGCCGCCGTAGAACTTGGGGTCGTCGTCAGTATAGAAGTCCTGATCGGCCGGGCTGCAGCCGCCAAAACCGTTGTCGTTCAGCTCGAAGAAGTAGTACAGAATCGTCGGCTGGCTGCCCACGGCGATGTCCGCAAACCACCAGTCGTAGGTGACAGGATCGGTGTCGAACGCGCCATCCCAGGTCATGGCCGCATAGGTCTCGCTGTCGGTGCGGTCGTTCCAGACGCGCACACGAGCTGTGGTGATGTCGCTCTGCGCCACGCGCAGCCGCAGCTTGACGGTCGTGCTCGGGGTGGTGGGGCCAACGGTCGAACGGTAGTCGCTGTCGAAGGTGTCGTGCAACACTTCAGTCCAGAAGATGTTGCAATCGGCCGCGCCCTGCGGCGCGGCGAGACCGGCAGCCGGCGGGTTGGCAGAATGGCTCAACTGCGGCCATGAGACCGCTGCCAACAGAATCAACCCGCACAGGCGCAACCAACGCCATGTTTGTCGCATAAGAACCTCCAGAAATTTTCTTCGCGTTTCGATCAGGGGGGCGTGCAGATCTGCGCTTCGTTCCAGTGCGCAGAAGCCAGCATGATGTCGCGCACATCAATGTCGCGGTCGGCGTCCAGATCGTAGCGGAACGCGTAATTGGGCGTGCCCGGATCGCCGTCAGGATCGGGATTATCCGCGGTGAGCAGCCAGCGCAGGGCAATCTGCACCATATCATCCACATCAACGATGCCATCGCCGTCGAAGTCATAACAGTTGTTGGCGACGATGACCACGCCATCTACCGCGCCGGCCAGGATCGAGCCGGCGCCGAAGGTGACGTCGGTGCGCCGCGGCGGGGTCAGATTGAAGACCAGGGGCATCCCTGCGCTTGGCGCCAGGGCTGACAGGCGCACCTGCACGACGTCGAAAGTGCCGGTGGGGAAGCCGCTGAAGGCCCCGGCCGCGAAATCTACCGTGCCCGCGCTGTTGCTGAACTGGCTCTGGATGAGCACGGGCAGCGAGGCGCCGGCGGTCAGGGCCTGCACCTGCACGATGGCCGGATCGAAGTTGAGATAGGCCGCCGCGCCGTTGACCTGCTGGCTGCCGGCTTGCACGCGCACCGTCACCGTGAAGGTGTCTCCGACCATGACCGTGCTGCTCTGCGGCGCCTGGAAGATGACGACGCCCGTCGGGGTCGCGGTGGGGGTCGCGGTCGGCCCGGTGGTTGCAGTCGGCGTGTTGGTCGGCGCAGTCGTCGCCGTCGGCGTGTTAGTCGGCGCAGTCGTCGCCGTCGGGGTGTTGGTCGGCGTCGGCGTATTGGTTGGCGCGGTGGTCGCCGTCGGCGTGTTGGTCGGCGCAGTCGTCGCCGTCGGGGTGCTGGTCAGTCTGGTTGTCGGCGTCGGCGTGGGTGTGTGCGTCTTCGTTGGTTTCGGGGTCTTGGTCGGCGTAGCCGTAGGAGTGGATGTCGGTCCGGCTGTCGGCGTCGGCGTGCTGGTCGGCGCAGTCGTTGGCGTGTTCGTGGGCGCGGCTGTCGGCGTCGGCGTGCTGGTTGGCGCAGGCGTGGGGGTGGGCGTCGGCGTGCTGGTGCTTCCTGCCACAATGATAACCAGGGCATCGTTGACCGCACCCAGGACGGAAGCGCCGCCAAACGTGACATCGCTGCGCCGCGGGGTGGAGCGGTTGAAGGTCACCGGGGCGCCGGCGCTGGCGGCGATGGCCTGCAGACGGGCGTAAGCCACATCGAAGATTCCGCTGGGGAAGCTGCTGAATGCGCCGGCCGCAAAATCTACTGTGCCTGCGCTGTTGTTGAACTGATTCTGAATCTGGACCGGCAGCGCGCTGCCGTTCGTCACCGCCTGCACCTGCAGCAGCGCGGGGTCGAAGTTCAGATAAGCAGCCACGCCGTCCACCAACTGGCTCCCCGCCTGGGCGCGTATCGTCAGCGTGAACACCTGCCCCACGCTCACCGTAGATGTGTCAGGAATGAGCGACAACGTAACCGATCCGGTTGGCGTCGGCGTCGGCGTGGCCGTCGGCGCAGTGGTCAGCGTCGGTGTGGCCGTCGGCGCAGTCGTGGGCGTTCTGGTTGGCGTCGGTGTGCTGGTCGGCGTCGGTGTGCTGGTCGGCGCAGTGGTCAGCGTCGAGGTAGGCGTCGGCGCAGTCGTCGGCGTTCTGGTCGGCGTCGGTGTGGATGTCGGCGCAGTGGTCAGCGTCGGTGTGGCCGTCGGCGCAGTCGTCGGCGTTCTGGTCGGCGTCGGTGTGGATGTCGGCGCAGTGGTCAGCGTCGGTGTGGCCGTCGGCGCAGACGTTGGCGTTCTGGTCGGCGTCGGCGTGGATGTCGGCGCAGTCGTCAGCGTCGGTGTGGCCGTCGGCGCAGTCGTCGGCGTTCTGGTCGGCGTCGGTGTGGATGTCGGCGCAGTCGTCAGCGTCGGTGTGGCCGTCGGCGCAGTCGTCGGCGTTCTGGTCGGCGTCGGTGTGCTGGTCGGGGCAGTGGTCAGCGTCGAGGTGGCCGTCGGCGTCGCGGTCGGCGAGATCACGGTGTAGCTGTAGTTGTCGCTGCCCGCTGCGTCCGGATTGCGTACCCACTGCCCCAGCGGGTTCTGATAGCCGCCGCCCGCACTGTTCGCCGCCTTGAGATAGGCGCTGGCCGTGCCGTCGTTCGCCTGCACCCGGTAGTAGACCGTGATCCCTGCACTCTGCGCCGGAATCGTCCCCTGCCACAGGTCGTAGGTGTACGAGGGCTGACCGTGGAACGTCGTCGTGATGTTCTTGATCCACACCATCGGCAGGTAGGTGTCCCCCCCGCCCGTCGAGTAGATCACGTTGGCGCTGGTCAGGTCCTGCCATTCGGTCAGGATGTAGATGTCCACCGCGGTCGTCGGATACACGTTACCCGAACTGTCCACGCTGCGGAAGGTGAAGACCTCGCCCGGCACGAACTCCGTCTGCGGATCGTCGCTCGGCGCGGCGTGATACAACGGATCCCACAGGATGTTGTTGCTCCCACCGCCTGCCGGGGTGGTGGTCGGCGTCGGGGTGTTGGTCGGCGCGGTCGTCGGCGTCGGTGTGTTCGTGGGGGCCGTCGTCGGCGTCGGCGTGTTGGTGGGGGCCGTCGTCGGCGTCGGCGTGTTGCTCGGCGCGGTCGTCGGCGTGGGGGTGTTCGTGGGAACGGTCGTCGGCGTCGGGGTGTTAGTCGGAGCCGTCGTCAGCGTCAGCGTCGGTGTGGCCGTCGGCGCAGTCGTGGGCGTTCTGGTCGGCGTCGGTGTGGATGTCGGCGCAGTGGTTGCCGTCGGGGTGGCCGTCGGCGCAGTCGTGGGCGTGCTGGTCGGCGTCGGGGTGGATGTCGGCGCAGTGGTCAGCGTCGGCGTGGCCGTCGGCGCAGTCGTCGGCGTGCTGGTCGGCGTCGGGGTGGATGTCGGCGCAGTTGTCAGCGTTGGCGTGGCCGTCGGCGCAGTCGTCGGCGTGCTGGTCGGCGTTGGTGTGGATGTCGGCGCAGTGGTTGCGGTCGGGGTTGGCGTCGGCGTCGCGGTCGGCGAGATCACGGTGTAGCTGTAGTTGTCGCTGCCCGCTGCGTCCGGGTTGCGCACCCACTGCCCCAACGGGTTCTGATAGCCGCTGCCCGCACTGTTCGCCGCCTTGAGGTAGGCGCTGGCCGTGCCGTCGTTCACCTGCACACGGTAGTAGACCGTGGTCCCCGCACTCTGCGCCGGAATCGTCCCCTGCCACAGGTCGTAGGTGTACGAGGGCTGGCCGTGGAACGTCGTCGTGATGTTCTTGATCCACACCATCGGCAGGTAGGTGTCCCCCCCGCCGGTCGAGTAGATCACGTTCGCGCTGGTCAGGTCCTGCCACTCGGTCAGGATGTAGATGTCCACCGCGGTCGTCGGATAGACGTTGCCCGAACCGTCCACGCTGCGGAAGGTGTACGCCTCGCCCGGCACGAACTCCGTCTGCGGATCGTCGCTCGGCGCCGCATGGTACAACGGATCCCACAGGATGTTGTTGCTCCCACCGCCCGCCGGGGTGGTGGTCGGCGTCGGGGTGTTGGTTGGCGCGGTCGTCGGCGTCGGCGTGTTGGTCGGAGCCGTCGTCGGCGTCGGAGTATTCGTTGGGGCCGTCGTCGGCGTCGGGGTGTTCGTGGGAACGGTCGTCGGCGTCGGCGTGCTGGTCGGAGCCGTCGTCGGCGTCGGCGTGGATGTGCTGCCGCTCACCACGTCGCAGTTAGCGTAGTTGACCAGGTTGCTGGGATCGTCCCAGCCCGTGGATTGATCGTCGCTCGGCGTCGAATCGTAGGCGCCCTTGCCCGCGCCGCCCTGGGTGGCGAACAGTTCGAGCTTGATGTTCGTTCCCAGGCTGATGCCCAAGGTCGCCAGGGGAATCTTCAGCTCGACGCCCTGGCTGTTGGCGTAGGCGATGTTGCTGCCGCTCTGCCCGCCGCCGCTGATGCCGCCCCAGTTGACGCCGCCAGCGCTCCACGCGCCGGCGGTCCAGGCGCGCAGCTCGGTCCAGCCGTTGTCGCCGCCGTCCATGCCCGCGATGTGGCCGCGCACGAGGAAATCGGGCAGGGTGGGATGGCTGAAGGTGATGGCGTTGCCCCAGGGATCGCTGCTGCCGCCGCCGCTCGAGTTGAGGTCAACGGTCAGGCCGATCTGGCCGCTGGAACCGGCCTGGGTGTAGTTGGGCAAATCCGCATAGACGTAAACATTCGTGTCGTCGTTGGCACAGTAGAGATTGGTGAGATCGGTCCAGGTCGTGCCAGACCAGTCGGCAGGGCCAGGGCTGGCGAGGTCTCCGCTGGGATCAATGGCGATGGCAGAGCCGTAGGCCGCGTCGCGCACGCCATCCAGGGTGATCGTTCCATAGCCATCGCGGCCGGCGCCGCCGGCGCCCGGACCGTCGTTGCCTGAGAAGGCAACACTGAAACTGGCGACGGCCAGGGTCAAAACAAGCAAGAAAGCCCCTAACTTACGCATGATGACAATTTCCTCCACGAATCAACACGGGAACTGCCAGCGAGCCGCGACTCGCATGACATCCACCACATCAATGATGCCGTTGTGATCCACGTCGTAGCGGGCCTGGTAGAGCGGGCCGCCGGTGACCGCGCCCCAGGCCGCGGCCACAGCCGCGATGTCGTTGACGTCCACCTGGCCGCTGTCGTCAAAGTCGTAGCAGAAGGCGACGACGGTCCCGCCCGTGCTGCCGGTCAGGACCGATTGGCCGCCAAAGGTGGCGTCGGTGCGCCGGGGCAGCGACGCGTTAAAGGTCAGGGCTGTATCCGGGGCGGTGACGGCCTGGGCGATGAAGCGCACCTGCACGACATCGAAGGCGCCGCTGGGAAAGCCGCTGAAGGCGCCGGCGGCGAAGTCAACGTGGCCGGCGCCGTTGTCGAACTGATTCTGGATGACCGCGGGCAGCAGGTTGTTGGGCTGCGTCAGCGCCTGCACCTGCAGCAGCGCCGGGTCGAAGTTCAGATAGACCGAAACCCCATCCACCTGCTGGCTGCCGGTGTTGATGTGCGCGGTCACGGTAAATGGCTCGCCGACCCGAATTTCCGTCGCGACGGGGACGATTTCCAGCGTCACCGCAGAGGGGCGCTGCGCGATGGGCGGGAGGGAACCGGGCGCAACCCCACCTGGCGCGCTGGCGCCGGCCTGCCCAAAATTGGTGACCAGCAGCGAGAAGTCCACCAGGGTAACGCAGGCGTCGTTGTCGAAGTCGGCGCGGGCATCGTACGCGGCGGCGCCCTGGCAGGTGCTGAAGGCTGTGACCAGGATGGAGAAGTCCACCAGGGTCACGAAGTTGTCGTTGTCGGCGTCGCCCTCGCGCAGGATGCCCAGGTTGGCCGTGTTGGCGCCGTTGCTCAGGACCACGGTGACCTTATTCTGCAACGTGTGGCTGTGCTTGACGCGCACCTCGTAGGCGCCGGGCGTAATGCCGCTGATCGTGAAGCTGCCGTTCTGATCGGTCGTTGGCGTGAAGGTGTAGGCGGGCGTGCCTGAGCCGGGCACAGTCAGCGAAACCGTCAAGGGGACTGCCCAGCGCGGATGGGGCGGCGCGGGGCGGCCCTGCAGCGTGACCGAGGCGGTCAGCGAGGCGCTGGCGCTGGCGATGACCACGGCGCCATGCTCGACATGATCCAGGATCGAAGCGCCGCCGAACGAGACATCGCTCAGGCGCGGGTTGGCGGAGGCAAAGGTCAACGGCGTACCCGGCGTCACCGCCAGCGCCTGGAAGGTGATCTGCGCCAGGTCGAAATCGCTGCCGGGGAAGGGGGCGGACAAGATGCCGGCCGCGAAGTTGATCTGGCCGGTGACATTGTTGAACGTATTCTGCAGGATGGCGGGGAGCGCGGCGCCAGGACTGATCGAGACGACCTGCAGCAGGGCCGGATCGAAATCGAGATACGCGGCCGCGCCATCCACCGCCTGGCTGGTGCGCACACGCACGGTGACGCTGAAACTGCTGCCGACGCCAGTGTTGGTGGTGGCAGGCGCGATCGCCAGGATGGCGCCGTGCGGCGTTGGCGTGATGGTGGGCGTCGGGCTGGCCGTCGCGGTCGGCGTAGGCGTCGCGGTTGGTGCGCCGCCGGTCGGCGTGGCGGTGGGGGTTGCGGTGGGCGTGGCTGTCGGTCCGCCGGCGCTGGTGGGGGTAGACGTCGGCGTGCTCGCCAGGTTGACGTGCAGGATGCGGCCCCATTGTGCGGGCACGGACAGGCTGAGATTGCCGCCGGACACGGTGAAGGCGCCGCCGTTGAGCAGGTCGGTCAGCACCGTGCCATCGGGCAGATGCGCCGCGACCGGAACGACGCCGCTGGCCGCGCTGCCGCTGTTGTTGGTGATGACCACGATCTGCTCGCTGCTGTTCCAGCGCAGGTAGCTGTAGAGCGAGTGGGTGGCGTCAATCAGGAGCGTCGTCATGTCGCCGCCGCGCAGGGCCGCGTGCTGGTTGCGGATGCCGATCAGCGTCTTGAAATGCTGGTACATCGCCATGTCGGGGCTGCCGCCGCGGTCGCTCCACGGATAGGGGCGGCGGTTGTCCGGGTCGCCGCTGCCGGGCAGCGACACCTCGTCGCCGTAATAGACCGACGGCGCGCCGGGCAGGGTCATCTGCATGATGACGGCCAGTTCGAGGCGGTTCGTGTCCTGGTTGAGCTGGCTGAGGAGCCGCGGGGAGTCGTGGCTGCTGATCAGGTTCATCATGCCATACCAGGGCGAGGGCGGCAGGAGGTTGCGGAAATTTTGCCAGGAGGCGTCGAAGCTGGCCGGCGAGCCGCCGTTGGCGTAGTCGCGCAGCCAGTCCCGAAAGCAGTAGTTCATGGCCGAGTCGAGTTCGCCGGCGTTGACGAAATCCTGGTAGGGGTAGCAGCCGCCCGTGACCTCACCGAGCATCAGGACTTCGCTGCTGCCGTAGACGGTCTTGACGTAGGGGCGCATGTCGCGCCACCAGTCGTGGGTGATGTCCTGCGCCACGTCGAAGCGCCAGCCGGCAATGCCCTTCTCCAGCCAGTAGCGCGTAACCGACTTACCGCCGGGACTCTGCGCGCTGCCGTCGCGGTAGAAGAACGCGCGCACGTCGGCGCTGGCATCTACGAATTCGGGGATGGTTTCATAGCCGTACCAGCCTTTCCATTTCCAGCCGTCGGTGCAGCCGGAACCGCTGCCCCCGGTGGTAAACCAGGAGCGGTAGGGATTAGGCCCTTCACACGCGCCAATGTCGGCGGGCCAACGGTTGAGGCCGTAGCCGTCCATGTACTTGCTGTCAGAACCGGCATGGTTGAAGACGCCATCCAGGATCACGCGCAGACCGTGCGCGGTGGCCGCGGTCATGAACTGATCGAACGTGGCATTGTCGCCAAAGCGGGGGTTGATGTTGTAATAATCGTTGGCGTCATAGCCGTGATTGGACGAGGCGTTGAAAACCGGGTTGAGGTAGAGCGTGTTGACGCCCAGGTCGTCGAAATAGCCCTCGTTGATCTTGGCGATGATGCCCTGCAGGTCGCCGCCGAAGAAGTCAATGCCGTAGCCTGGCGTGCGCGGCAGATCGGTCCAACTGCTGTGCAGTTCGGTCACGCACGCGGGCGCGCCGGGGCCGGGATAGCCGTTGCAGGTGGTGGGGCCATAGACCGTGGCGCCGCCGATGTCGTTCGACGCGCTGCCGTTGCGGAAGCGGTCAGGGAAGATCTGATAGATGACCGCATCCTTGAGCCAGCTCGGCACGGTGTAATCTGCCGGCGGCGCGGGGATGGTGGGCAGACTCCAGGACGGGTTGACCGGACTGGGGCCGGCGACCCAGACGCCCGGGCCGGTGTTGCCGACGGAGGGGTGATAGTGACCGAGCAGGCCGGCGTCGGCGATGCGGAACTGATACCACTGGTCAATGTTGTAACCAGGGCCGGGCGCCAGGTATTCCCAGATGTCGTAGGGGCCGCTTGGGTCGGTGGCGACGACTGTCGCTGTATAAATGAAGCTGGGGTTGACGCCCGCGCCGGTAGTCCACACCAGCACGTTGACGGTCTGCACGTCGCTGTGACAGGTGCGCAGGCGTACGGCCGCTTCGCCATCGGGCAGAATGCCGCCGACCGGGTCGCGCCAGGCTCACCTCCAGGTTGTTGTGATAGAGGGCCGTGGTGACGATGGCGCCGTCGCCGGTCTGCGCGGACGCGCATGAAGAGCCGGCCGTCGGCGTCGGCGTGGGCGAAGGCCCAACCGTTGGCGTGTTGGTCGGCGTCGGCGTGGGGCCGGTGGTGGGCGTGTTGGTGGGCGTGCCGTTGCTCTCGATGGCGCAGGCCGCATAGGCGCTTTGCGTGGTGGGGTCGGTGAGGCCCGTCGCCTGGTCATCGGACGGCGTGGTGTCATAAGCGCCGTGCGTCGCGCCCTTCTGCGTGGCGAAGAATTCCAGGCTGACCGTCTGCCCGCTGCTCACGCCCAGGGCGCTCAGGGGAATCTTGAACTCGACGCCCTGGCTGTTGGCGTAGGCGATGCTGCTGCCCACCTGGCCGCCGCCGCTGAGACCGCCCCAGTTGATGCCGGCGCCGCTGTTCCAGTTGCTGCCGTTCCAGGTGCGCAGCTCGGTCCAGCCGTTGTTGTCATCGCCAGCGATGCCGCTGCGGCCGGGGATGTTGCCGCGCACTGCGAAGTCAGGCTTGTTGGTGTGACTGTAGGTGATGGCGTTGCCCCAGGGGTCGCTGCTGCCGCCAGCCGCGGTCGCCTTGTCCACAAGCAGGCCGATCTCTCCGCTCGCCGTCATATTGCTGTAGGCCGGCAGGTCCGCGTAGACGAAGAGGAAGTTGTCATCATTCGCGCAGTAGAGCGCGGTCAGGTCAGTCCAGAGGGTGTGGGCCTGGCCGCTGATGGCAGCAGCCAGATCGCCGGATGGGTCGGCGGCGATGGCGGCGCTGTAACCCGCCTCACGCACGCCGTCGAGCGTGATGGTGGCAAAACCGGCGCTGCTTGGTCCAGCCGTGAGGAATCCTGTGGTTATGACGCTGAACGCAATCAGCGCGACCGTCATCATGCGAGAGAACACGTTTGCTTGCTGCACTGTCTACCCCAACGAAGTCAATTTTTCATGATGCATCAATACTTGACAAGTCAACTAAATTATAAACAGGAATAGAGACCATGTCAATTTTGCCGTCACCTACTGATTCTTGGCCACCATTTGGTTCAACCTGGACGGGCTGCCGAGCACCGCGATCACATCGCCGGCGCTCAAGCGGCGGTCGTGGGCCGGATGTAGATCAGGCACGCCCTGGTGCCGCAGGAGGACGATGCTGACATCATCGCGCTCCTCGATCTCGGCAATGGTGCAGCCGACCAGGGCCGAGTGTGCGACCAGATTGAAACGCGCCAGGGAAAGCGGCTGGCCTTCGATCGTTAGCGGGTAGGTGATGTCCACGCCGGCCGCGGCCGCGGCAAAGGCGGGCGCGGCCATGCCCGTCGCGCTGAAGGCCTTGAAACCGAACTGTTTGTGCAGGGACTCGGCGAAATCGTCATCAAAGATGCGCAGCACAACCTGGATCGTCGGGTTGAGGCTGCGCGCCTTGACCGCCATTTGCAGGTTGAGGCTATCCTGCTGAGTACAGAGCATGATGGCGCGCGCCTGGCGCACGCCGGCCGCGAGCAGGGTCGTCTCCCGGAGACCATCATCATGAATCACGGGGATATTCAGGGCGCGCACCTCGGCCACCAGGGTTTCGCTCGGGTTCATTTCAATCGCGACCACATCCTGGTGCATACTGTGCAAGTGCTGAGCCACGCGGAACCCCAGGTGTCCCAGGCCAATCAGCACGACATGCTGGCTAAACGTCGAAGCAACAGCCATTTCCCACTCCTTGCCGCGCGCGCGACGGTTGAAGAGCATCACGCCAAAATCGGTCAGGCCGCGCGCCAATGTGCCGATGCCGATGAGGGGCATGACAAAATAAAAAGCCTGCAGGTACCACTGATTGGGAAACTCGCCGGCCGACTGCAAGAACGCCTGCGACAGCACGATGTAGATGGCTTCGGGAACCGACTCGATCGGCGCGTGGGCCTCCTGCGCCAGGGCGAAGTAGAGCAACCCGCCGCCGCCGAAGGCGATCACGGAAATGAACAGCGGCAGGCGAAATTCACGCAGCAAGATCAACGTGTCGCGCCAGGATGCACGCCACTCACGCCACCACAGGCTCAACGGCATTCCTCCCACACCAATCGCTCGAAGCCCAGGCTGACGACGGCGTAGCAGCGCAGGCGTAAGCGGTCGCCATATTTGGCCTGCAGCGCCGTCCGATACTCCGCCAGGCGGGCGGTTGCCTCCGCTACGCGCGGCGCTACCACGGGTACCGCACGCAGCGTCTCCGCCGTCAAACCACGCACCTGCTCCGCCGTCATCCCCGCCTCTGACAGGGCCACATACTTGAACTCGAACAAGAGGTCGGGCAGCGCGTACTGTCGCATCTCCGGCCGCACGATCATGCTGAGATCGGCATACGCCCGCGCCAATGCCGGCTCCGAATCCATGATGTAGGCAATATCGTTGAACAGCAGCGTCAGAAACACCGTCTTGACCGTCAGTTCATTGGCCCAGCGGTAGTCACGGTTGTCGAAAACCCGGAAGTAGCGCTGCTCCACGAATGCACACACCGGGCCCAGGTCGCCGCTGAGCAGAAACTGATCGGTCGCCTGCCGTCCCGCATCCTGGGCGCGGACGTCTGGCAGCAGCATGTCCTGAACGCGCTCGACGTACAGCTTGCGCGCCACCAGGTTCGGGATGCGCAAGATCAAATGGCCCAGGGACGTGCGCCCGCCGAAGGTCAGCACACCAAAATAGTAGAGAAACGACGCCATGAACGGCGCATCCTTGGCCGCCGTCAGCATGTCCTCAACCCCGAAGCGGTCGGCCAGCACCGACAGCGCCAGCGGCGGCTCCTCCTGGACGGCATCCAGCAGCACCTGCCCCCCGTCGGGCAGGCTGGCGATGTACGCCAGCTTGCCGCGATCCATCGCCAGGTTGCTGTCCAGCATGTGGCTGGGATTGCGGCAATTCTGCTGGAACTCCTGCATGAAATAAAGCGCCAGGGTGGGATTGTAGACCGGCGGTGCAGGTTCCTCGCAGAAACGGTAGCCATTGTAGAAGGTACGCATCATCTCCAGCGCCTCTGCAGTCTGGCTGGCGGAAAAGCGGCAGGCATCAGCAACCTGGCTCAAAGCATCAGCAATCTCGACCTCCGTGAAGCCACACAGATCATTCAGGGCAGGCTGCAAGTAAATGTTGCGCGCTGAGTTATAGCCGCTGGTCAAGTCGCTCAGCACGATCGGCGATACTCCTGTGATGAAGACCCGATCCAATCCAAATCCACTGGTTGCGCCCTTGACGGCCTTGAACAGCGTCTTCAGCGCCCCTTCCCCGCGCAGCAGCGCATCGTAGCGCGCCTTCCCAGTCGGCTGTCCGCTCATGGCCAGCTCGTTGGCAAAGTTGTCGTACTCGTCAATCAGCAAGTACAGCTTATGCGGAGTTTGGCTGATGGCCGTCAACACCGATTGCAGCGACACCAGGGCGTCGGTTGGGTGAATCTCGATAGGGCCTGGCAACATCTGTTGGTAGTAGGTCACAAAGTCCTGGATACGACCATTGACATGACGGTGCAACGCCTGCGCAATCTCATTCGCGTCGCCATACGCAGCGACCAGCGAAAAGTCCCAGCGCAGCACGAAATACTGATTGTGACGCGGCGTCGGGTTCTGCCCCACCGCCAGGTGACCAAACAGGCGCTCGAATTCCCCGGCCCGCGCGACGTCGTAATAGTTCGCCAGCGTCGAAAGCCATAGACTCTTGCCAAAACGCCGCGGCCGCAGAAACAGCAGCTGCTCGCCCATTTCTTCAATCACCGGGATGCGGTCGGTGCGATCCACGTAGAAGTAGTCTTCCGTAATCAACTTATGAAAGTCGCTGATACCGTATGGAAATTTCATGATGCCCTCCTGCACTCGCCCAAGCCTATTGTACCACTGGAATACCTGGGCGCGAAATGAGCGGTATTTCGGTTTGTCTTTGTCGGGGTTTCGTGCTATGCTGAAATGGGTCGAGAATCGCACAAGGAGTGCGCCATGTCTGCAACTTCTGTCAACGCCGGGCCGCGGCCCAGGCGGGTCAGTCTGTTTGTCACCTGCTTGTTGGATCACCTCTCCCCTCAGACGGCTGAGGCGGTGGTCACCATCCTGGAGCGCCAGGGGTTGACCGTGGATGTGCCGGCCGGGCAAACCTGCTGCGGGCAACCTGCCTTCAACGGCGGCTTCTGGGACGAAGCCCGGCAGATGGCCCGGCACACCATCCGCGTACTGGAGAAATCCAACAACCCGATCGTGGTTCCCTCCGGGTCGTGCGCCGACATGATCGTTCATCACTTCCCCGAGCTCTTCCAGGATGAGCCGTCCTGGCTGGCGCGCAGCGAGCGCCTGGCGAGCCGCGTGGTGGAGTTCAGCCAATTCCTGGTAGACCACCTGGGTGTCACCGACCTGGGCGCCGTGGCCGCGGGTACCCTCACCTACCACGCCTCGTGCCATTTGACGCGCGGCCTGGGCGTTCGGCGGCAGCCGGAGGCCCTGCTGGCCCAGGTGCAGGGCGCAACGATTGTCGCGCTGCCGCAGGCCGACGAATGCTGCGGCTTCGGCGGCCTGTTCAGCATCAAATTCCCGCACATTGCGGAGGACATGCTCGCCAACAAGCTGCGCCACCTGGAGGAGAGCGGCGCCGACTGCCTGGTCGGTTGCGATTACTCCTGCCTGTTGCACATCGGCGCGGGCCTGCACCGCCAGGGCAAGGCTGTGCGCGTCGTCCACCTGGCCGACATCCTGGTCAACACCGGCCAGAAGGCGTGGCCAGAGCCGCCATCAGCCGCCCCTCCTGCAGGTCAATGAACCATGCATACTGCACCCATCTCTCTGTATGACCGCATCGAAACCGGGATGCACAACGACATCATGCGCGCAGCGTTGGGCGCCGCCACCGGCCGCTTTGCCACGCAGCGCCTGGCCTCCCTCGCCACGCTGCCCGACGCCGACGCGGTGCGTGACCGGGCGCGTGCCATGCGCCGGCGCACCATCGCCCAACTCGATCGCTACCTGATCGAATTGAGCGACCAGGTTGAGGCGGCTGGCGGCGTGGTGCATTGGGCGCCCGATGCGGCCGCCGCGCAGCGCATCATCACCGGCATCGCCCAGGCCAACCAGGTGCGGACGATCATCAAATCCAAATCCATGGTGACGGAGGAAATTCACCTCAACGCGGCGCTGGAAGCGGCCGGCCTGCAGGTGATCGAAACCGACCTGGGCGAATACATCGCGCAATTGGCCCAGGAACCGCCCTCGCACATCATCGCGCCGGTGCTGCACAAGACGCGCCAGGAGATCGGACGCCTGTTCCAGCAGAAACTGGGCGTGGATTACGTGGACGACCCGGCCGCGCTGGCGGCCATTGCCCGCCGCGTCCTGCGCCAGGCCTTTCTGAGCGCGGACATGGGCATCAGCGGCGTTAATTTTGCCGTCGCCAGCACGGGCACGCTGACGCTGGTCACCAATGAGGGCAACGGCCGTATGTGTACCTCGCTGCCACGCATCCACGTGGCGGTGATGGGCATCGAGCGCATCGTACCGACACCTGACGATCTGGCCCTCGTCCTGCAGATCCTGGCACGCAGCGCCACCGGCCAGAAGCTGAGCGTCTACACGTCGCTGTTGACCGGGCCGCGCCGCGCCGCAGACCCCGACGGGCCAGAGCAGTTGCACCTGGTGCTGGTGGACAACGGCCGCAGCAGCATCCTGCAGAGCGACCTGGCCGAAATCCTGACTTGCATCCGCTGCGGCGCCTGCCTCAACGTCTGTCCGGTCTATCGCAGTATTGGCGGCCACGCCTATGGTTCCACCTATCCGGGACCGGTGGGCAGCGTGCTCACCCCGCTGCTGGCCGGGATGGATGAATTTGGCGAGCTGGCGCACGCCTCATCGCTGTGCGGCGCCTGCCGGGAGGTGTGCCCGGTGCGTATTGACCTGCCTGGGCTGTTGCTCAAGCTGCGCCATGACACCGTGCAGGCCGGGCATCCGCCTCTGTGGTTGCGCCTGGGCCTGCAAGCCTACGCGCTGGCGGTTACCCACCCGTGGCTTTACCGGCTGGGCGGTAAGCTGGCCTCTGCCGGCACGCGCCTGCTGGCCAGGGAGGGCTGGATCCGTCGCTTGCCCGGCCCGTTGAGCGCCTGGACCGGGCAGCGGGACTTTCCCGCGTTTGCGCCCCGCTCCTTCCAGGAATCGTGGGCGCGACGCCGCCAGTCCCCGACGCCAGGGCAGGAGTGAGCCATGAAACCTGATCCAGATCGCACCGGGTTTGATGAAATCCTGCGCCGCGTGCGCACCGCGGTGGCAAACCCGGCCCTGGCCGCAGACCGCAGGCTTCCGGGAGAAACCCGGCTTGCGGGAGAAACCGGGTTTCTTGGCAACGCCCTTGTGGCGCGCTGGCAGCAGGAGTTCCGCGCCCTGAGTGGGCACGCCTACGGCCCACTGACGCCGGCGGCCGCGGTCGGGCAAGCCCGCGACCTGCTGGTTGCGCGGGGCGCCCATGAGGTGTTAGCCTGGGATGACGAGGCCCTGCCTGTGCCCAATCTCAGTCAGGCGCTGGCCGCGGTTGGGATCAAAACGATCCATCCGCAGGTCAACACGGACCCTGCTGCGCTCGATCACGTTGCTGTCGGCATCACAGGCGCCAGCGCCGGCCTGGCCGACACCGGCAGCATCATCGTGACCAGCGGCGCAGGGCGGGCGCGCAGCGCCGCGCTGGTACCGCCCGTGTACCTGGCCTTCCTACCCGTCCGCAGCATCTACCCGGATTTGCCCACCTGGATGGCGCAGGAGGGGGCGCGCCTGCTGCCGGGGACGGCCAACCTGGTCATCATCACCGGGCCAAGCCGCACAGCCGACATCGAACTGACCCTCATCATTGGCGTCCACGGTCCTGGCGAAATCCACGTCATCCTGATTGATGAAACGGCAGCCGATGATCCCATGGGCTGACAGTCGGGACGTTCAGAGGATCATGGCATCTGGTTGCGGGCAACACCGCGCCAGGCCAGGAACACGAACAGGCCCACAGCCAGGGCGCCAACCGCGGCCGGCCCAGGCAGGCGCCAGAAGAAGGCTTGCCCGATCGCTTCCAGCACCCAGGTGATGGTATAGATGAAGAGGAGCGGCCGCACAGGCACAGGCGGGGCACGCACAAGCAGCGTGATGACGGCAGACACGAGTAGCCAGCCCAGGAAGTTGCTCCAGGGAATGCCGAAATAGCCGCCGGGCGCAGTCCAGATCCAAAAACCCCAGTGTACCATGTGCGGATCGAGAAAAAGATCCCAGGCAGTAAAGGCCAGGGCCGTTACCAGCGCGTAGGGAAGCGGCCGCGCGTGGCCGACTATCGCTTCTGCCACTGCCCAGGCCAGGGGCAAAAGCATGAGCCAGGCCAGGGGAACGAGCAGCGGCACGTGCGCGACCTGCGGTTGCAGCACAGCCGTGTAACGGTAGGCGCCGAACGGGAAACCAGTGGCGACGCCGAACGCCTCAGCGGCCCAGGCCAACGCAACCACGACGACCGCAACCCGCGCCACGCGCACCCCACCCCATGCGTCCGTCAGGATGGCGATCACGGCAATGAGCTGCAAGAGAACGCTGATGATGACGCCGCGCGGCAGGGCCTCGACGCCGAGGTTGCGCTGAAAAATCGGCAGTATGACGATGATGAGCAGCCAGGCGGCGCTAAAGAGGATGGCCGACTGATGCCGTGGGAGCCATAAGAGACCAGTGCGTGCCCACGTGCGCATGAAGCCAAACGCCTGGTATTCTGATTCCTGGAAGGCTTCGGCGCTTTCAGATGTCCCGCGATCGTCAGGCTTCTGCATAAGGCACTCGTTTCAGCCTCAGCCACATGAGGTCACAAGTAACTGCTGGGTCTGCCTGGAATTCAGACAGGATTGACAGGATTGACAGGATATTCGAACTCTCGTGCCGATAGTTTTGCACACCACAGAGCAAGAATCCTGTTCATCCTGTTCATCCTGTCCAAATCGGCCTGCAGGGTGAGCAGTTACGGTCACAACGCTTAATGTGATAGCCGCGGACACGACAGGTCGTGCAGCAGTGTGGCCGCCACGTTCAGGCCGGCCGCGCCCATGATGCCGCCGCTAAAAAGAACCTCGAATTGACTCGTCGTACGACGCCCTTTCGCTCATCCAGTGATGAATGGTACAACGGCCTGCAAGAAATCTTGCGGGCATTCTTCCTGCGGCACATGGCCGCAGTTGGGCATGACGGCCAGCTGCGCGCCGGGGATTTCCCGCGCCAGGCGCAGGCTCTGCTCCGTGGGCACCCAGGTGTCGAACTCGCCAGTAACGACCAGGACCGGCAGGGCAAGGCGCTTGACATCCTCGCTCAGCGTGCCCGGCGACCGGCTGGCGGCCAGGAATTCGTAGAAACCCCGGTCCCAGTTCTCGACCTTGAGCGGGCGCTGGTAGAACGCCAGCATCTCCGATGTGGCCTTCGACGGGTCATGGTAAGCGGTGGGCAGCAGATTGGCGATGTTGGCGGCCTGCGAACGCGCCAGCAGCGGCCCCAGGTGACGCATCTGCGGCGAGTTGAGCAGCGGCCTGACCAGCGAGGGCGTGCCGCCGCCGGCGTAGATGGCCGGATCAACCAGCACCAACGCGGAAACTCGATCCGGGTAGCGCAGCGCGACCTGCGCGCTGATCGTGCCGCCGGCCGAGTTGCCGATCAGAATGGCCCGCTGGATGCCGAGCTGATCGAGCAGACCGATCACCAGGTCAACCTGGGCGGCCGGGCTGTATGGGCTGGCGCCGGTCCAGGTGAGGGGGCGCTCGGTCAGGCCAAAGCCCGGGCGATCGAAGGCGATGACCGTGCCCAGGGCAGAGAGTTGCGGTTGCACCGATCGCCAGGTCTCGGTGTGCGAGCCGAAACCGTGCAAGAGCACCATGACCGGCTCGCCCTGGCCGCTGCGCTTGACGTGCAGGCGCAGGCCGTTGACGGTGATGAACTCGCTGTCCGCGTCGGCCACTTGCTCCGGCGGTAGAAGGCCGGGCAGCGGCGGCACGGGGATCAACAAGGGGACGGTTAGAACCAGGAGGAGCAGGAGACCGATGACAATCAGGGCGGTGCGGGCAAGTCGCTTCATTAGAATCACTTTGCAACCTCGCTCAGCAGGGCCAGGGTCGCGGCCACGGTTTGCGCTTGCTGTGCCTCGCGCGTGATGGTCGCTTCGTTGTCGCCCGACTGCTTGCCGTACCAACCGAACTGGGCATGGTTGCCGCCCTCGATGGCGACGAAGCGGGTGTCAGGCGGCAGGAGTGGAACCGAGGCGCTGATCTTGTCGCCGGTCGCCAGGCCATCGAGCGTGCCGAAGATCGAAGTCACGGCCAGGCGGCGGTCGGCCAGGCTGTTGTTGGCAGCCGGATAGGCCGCCCAAAGCGCCAGGCCCGCGACTTGATCGGGATGCTGATACGCGAACTGCGCGGCCATGGCGCCGCCCAGGGAATGGCCGCCGATGACCCAGCGCTGCACCGCGGGGTAGGCCTGCATGACCTCGCCGGCGCGGTTGGCGTCGAAGAAGGCGAGTTTGAGCGGCATCGGTACGATCACCACCAGGTAGCCGGCGTCGGCGATCTGGCGGGCGGCCGGGGCATAGGCGCGGGCGTCAACCAGGCCGCCGGGGTAGAACACCAGGCCCGTGGTTGGGTTGGCCGTCGGCGGCTGGAAGACGAGCCAGTTCTCGCCGGCCAGCGTTGTACTTTCCTGCGTGACGGTGATCGCTTCGGCCATGGGTGCGGCGGCGGACAGCGTGGTCCAGGCCAGGAAGCCGACCGCGAGCGCGATCAGCAGGAAAAGCGGAGTCAGCCAGAGTAAGCGTTTGGTTTTCATGAATGTCATTCCTTCATTTCTTCCTCACGTAGCGCTGCATGGCTACGGAAAATGAGACGGGAGGAGGCAGGAGAGGGTCACCGGCCAGTTCGGTCTCCTGGCCGGGCGACGTTATTCGGCGCTACGGCGTGGGGGCGGTTTGTTCGGCGCGGCGGGCGATTTCACGGATCATGCCGGAGAAGATCAATCCGTGCAGGGGGTAGAGGGCATACCAGTAGAGCAGGCCGAAGAGACCTTTGGAGGCGAAGAAGGCGGTTTGCACCAGCCGGGTGCGGCCATCGGGCTGCGGCTGGGTCTCGAACTGCAGCCAGGCCAGGCCGGGGACTTTCATCTCGGCGCGCAGACGCAGCAGCCGCGGGGCTTCGACGGCCTCGACGCGCCAGAAATCGAGGGCATCGCCCACGCGCAGGTCATCGGGATGGCGGCGGCCGCGGCGCAGCCCCACACCGCCGATCAGGCGGTCGGCCAGGCCGCGCAGTTCCCAGGCCCAGTTGGCGTAGAACCAGCCGCGGCGGCCTCCTATGCCGGCAAAGACGCGGAACGCGGTCTCAGGCGCGGCCGCGACCACCTGCTGGCGCTGCTCGATGAGGATGCCTTCCTGCACGGTGAACGTCACCGGCGGAACGTCGCCCTGACTGCTGACCAGGGCATCTTTCCAGGTGGTCTGCACCTCGCCGGCGTCCAGTTTCGCCAGGGTGAAGCGCAGCGCGGTGGCGTAGTCGAGAGGCCGGATGGATGGGAAGAGGCGCCGGGCGCTGTTCTCTCGCACGATGACTTCGTTGCGCAGGCCCTGGATCAACGGCTGCGCAATGGCCGCGGGCACGGGCGTCACCCAATGCACCCAATAGGACGAGAGGCGCGGGGTGAGCACCGGCACAGGCAGCAGCCAGCGGCGCAGCCCGCGCGCCTGCGCGTAGCCGGTCATCATCTGGCCGTAGTTCAGCACATCGGCGCCGCCAATTTCCAGGATGCGATCGGCGCTTTCGGGCACGGCCAGCGCGGAAACCAGGTAATTGAGCACATCACGAACCGCAATCGGCTGCACGCGCGTGTAGACCCAACGCGGGCAGATCATAACCGGCACGCGCTCGGTCAGGTAGCGGATCATTTCGAAGGAAAGGCTGCCCGAACCGACGATGACCGCGGCGCGGAATTCGGTGACGGTCGTGGGCGAAGGCGCCGCGTCCGGGGACGCAACCGCGGCGCGCAAGGCGTCGCCGGTAGCCTGGCGCGAGCGCAGGTGCGGCGAAAGATCGGCCTGCGTATCGCCCAGGCCGCCCAGGTAGATGATGCGCTGCACGCCGGCCTCCCGGCCGGCGCGGCCAAAGTTGGTGGCCGCGGTGACGTCGCGCTCGTGGAAATCAGGGCTGTCGCTCATGCTATGCACCATGTAGTAGGCCGCGGTGATGCCGGCCATGGCCGCGGGGAGCGTTTGCGCCTGCAGGACATCGCCCTGCACCACCTCCACCTGCGCCAGCCAGGGGCGGCCCTGCAAACGGGCCGGATCGCGGGCCAGCACACGCACACGATGCCCGGCCGCCAACAAGAGCGGAATCAGGCGGCCGCCGACATAGCCGGTGGCGCCGGTGACCAAAAGATGCTGTGTTGTCATGCAAATAGCTCCATCAACGATTGTTTGCTGCGCTCGATCTGCAGCCATGCGGCCAATAGTCCGGCCAGGGGCGAGTCCGCGTCCGATTCGTGCAGCTCGGCACTGCTGGCGCTCAATTGCTCAAAAGCCTCGGGCGTCAAGGCAAAAAGCCAGGCGCTGGGGTCTGTTTCGTCGTCCACCTCGGTTGCGGACGGCGGCTCGCGGTTATCCATCTCTCTCTCCCTACATCATCCAGCTTTGAGACGGGCGGCGCGTACAAACGTCACCTCCTCGCCCGGTTTGCCCCGATCATCGGTCTGCGCTACACTGTGCGCCGTTGATTTCGGCACGATCAGGACTGGAGGATTATGTCAAACGATTCGACGCCAGCGCGTGGCTACGCGCTGGTGCTGACGGCCGCGGCGCTGTGGGGCACGCTCGGTCTGTTCTACAAAGTGCTGATTGATCGCTTTGGTCTGACGCCGCTGACGGTGGCGTCCTATCGCAGTCTGCTGGCCGGGCTGATTCTACTGGCTGTGCTGGCGCTGCGCAAACCGCGGCTGCTGGCGGTCAACCGGCACGACTTACCGCTGCTCGTCGCCTATGGGGTGTTTGGCGTGGCCGGCTTCTTCATCGCCTACGCCTACGCGATTGACCTGGTGGGTGTGGCAGTGGCCGCGGTGCTGCTCTACACCGCGCCGGCCTGGGTAGGATTGATTGCCTGGCGCTGGCTGGGTGAGGAGATGCACCGGCGTCTGCTCATGGCCCTGGGGCTGACGTTGGTCGGATCGGTGCTGGTTGCGGGACTGTACGATGTGAGTCACCTGCGGTTGAACGGCCTGGGAGTTCTGGCCGGCCTGGCCGCCGGCCTCGGCTATGGGCTATGGAGCGTCTTCAATAAGATCGCTGTGGCCCGCTATTCCGCCTGGACCGTGCAGACGTACGCGCTGCTGATCGGGGCCGGCTGCTTTCTGCTGCTGGCGCCGGCAGGGCAGTTGCTCGGCCCGCTGGCGCTGCCGTCAAGCTGGCCCTGGCTGCTGGCGATGGCCGTCATACCGACGTTGGGCGGCGCCTTGACCTACTCACTGGGCGTGCGCTGGGTGCCGGTCAGCGTCGCCAGCGTCGTCGCCACCCTGGAGCCGGTCATCGCCGGCGCGCTGGCCTACCTGCTGCTGGGCGAAAGGCTGGCCCTGCTGCAGATCGCGGGCGGCGCAGCGATCATCAGCGCGGTGCTGCTGCTGCGGCCGCCCGTCTCCCCAGGTTCAGATGTCTTCGAGCCAAATTCAGAATGCACCCAGAATCCAAATAGGCCTTGAAAAGTTCCGGATACCGGAGTATACTGAGGGTGCCATTGCTCAGGAGGTCTATTATGCCGTCCATCGTTCGACTGTTGTGTTCAGGTGCGGCTCTGCTGTGCCTGATCTGTAGCTGTGGTCAACCGGCCGCAGACTCTGCGCCGGCGGCAACGCCGACGCACGCGTATTTGCCGAGCATCACGACACCGTCCGTGGTTCCTAACCCGCCGACGCAGACGGTCAAGCTCATCTTCATTCACCATTCCTCAGGCGAGAACTGGCTGGCCGATGAGCATGGCGGCCTGGGCGTGGCCCTGGCTAACAACAACTACTTCGTCAGCGACACCAACTACGGCTGGGGGCCGCCGGACGAGGACGCGGGTTTCGACTTGATCGGTGATCATACCGACATCGGCCACTGGTTCAGTTGGTTCGCCGGGCCGCAGCGCGACACCTACCTGGAGGCGCTGTATGCCGAGAGTGAGCAGCACGCCGGCTACACTCGCCTGCAGAGCGATCCGGGCGGAGCTAATCAAATCGTGATGTTCAAGTCGTGTTTTCCCAACTCCAACCTGATGGGTGACCCGAACGATCCGCCCAGCAGCGGTGACAACCCCTTGCGCGGCCAGGACTCAGGTTCGGAGGCCATGACCGTCGCCAACGCCAAGGGCATCTACAACGACATCCTGGCCTATTTCGCCACGCGCCAGGACAAGCTCTTCGTCGTCATCACCGCGCCGCCGCTGCAGGACGGCACATGGGGCGCCAACGCCCGCGCGTTCAATCGCTGGCTGGTTGAGGAGTGGTTGGACAACTACCCCTACCCCAATGTGTTCGTCTTCGATTTCTACAATGTGCTGACCAGCAACGGCGGTAGTTGGCGCACCAACGACTTGGGCCGCGCCACCGGCAATCACCATCGCTGGCGTGACGGTGCGCTGCAATACGTCACCGACCAGGGGCGTAACACCACCGCGTATCCCGACGGCGGCAACGACGATCACCCCTCGCCCGTGGGCAATCAAAAAGCCAGCGGCGAATTCGTCCCGCTGCTCAACCTGGCCTACGACCGCTGGCACGCGGCGCAGACCGCGCCCGCGCTCGCACCAGTTCCCTGAGCGCATGGTGGGAGTTTCCAATCTGGCATAGCGGCGGCGTGAGAAGATCAGCGTGACGTTGACGTTGCTGCCCGCGGCAATCGCGGCGCTGATCGCGGGCGGCCCGGCCTTCGTGGCCGGAATCTGGCCCGCGGCATGGAGTGCTTGCGATGCGTTCAGGTTCTACTCCTGATGGGGGGATAGCGGTAATATCATTCAGTGGCGCCGGCCGCACGCAGGATCTGCTCGATCTCCTTGTGACCCTGGGCGATGGCGGTCTTGAGCGCAGTGCCGCCGCCGGAACCGACCACGGTCAGGTGGGCGCCGCGGGCGATGAGAAGTTCCACAACCGCTTTTCGTCCGTAGTAGGTGGCCCAGTTCAAGGCCGGATCGCCTGCGGCATCGCGCTGATTGACGTCCGCCTTATGGTCGAGCAGGAGCGTGACCATTCCCACGTATCCGCGCTGCGCCGCTTCGATCAGCGCGGTCGTGCCGTATTCGTTCCGGTTGACCAGGCTGACGTCGGCGCCGGCCGTTAGGAGGAGCGTCGCAATCGGCAGGTCGTTTTCGGCCGCAGCCAACGACAGCGGAGTCAGGCCTCGGTAGCTCAGGACGACGTTCACATCCATGCCCGCGACGATCAATCCTTCGGCCGCGTCCGCTTTGTGCTCGCGGATGGCGGCCGTCAACTGCCCCATGCGCTCCGCCTGCGCCACGGCAGGGTCGGGCGTACTGGTGGGCGGTGTGGTCGTCGGAGCGCTGGTGGCCGTGACCGCGACCGTGGCAGTGGCGGTGGGCGCCGGAGATGGCGCAGGCGTCGCGGCCGGGCCGCACGCAACCAGTACACTCAGCAGAAGCGCCAGTGCGCAGCCCTGACGCAGCGCCCGCCCCGTCCAATGACGGCGAGTTGACCCTGGGATTCGGATGTTTTTTGGGCAGAACGAAGGCCAATCGGCGTGTACGGTTGAATGGTTCGTGCTGATCATTGAGCGTCGCAATTCCCGCGTCACCCGCCAACCAGGGCGAGGAGTGTGGTGCGGGCCAGGGCCATCCACGGCGTGGGCCATACGCCGACCAAGACGGTGCCTACACTGGCGACGATCAAGGCGAGGTTCCAGGCCGGGGTCAGGACGATCTGGCCGCTGGCGGTTTCGCTGCCCAGGAACATGTTGACGGTGACGCGCAGGTAGTAGTAGGCGCTGAGCGCACTGTTGAGCACAGCCACGATGACCAACCAGGTCCAGCCGGCATCCACGGCCGCCTTGAAGACGTAGAGCTTGCCGAAAAAGCCGGCCAGGGGCGGAATGCCCGCCAGCGAGAGCATGAAGATCGTCATGACCGCGGCCAGCGCCGGCTGCCGCCTGCCCAGGCCGTTGGGCGCGCTGACATCTACATCCATCTCGGCGTTGTTTTCCAGCGTCTGCAGCACCGCAAACGCGCCGATGTTCATGAAGGCATAGGCAAACAGGTAGTAGAGCGTGGCGCCGACGGCCTGATCGTTGTTGCCGGTCAGACCCACCAGGATGTAGCCGGCGTGCGCAATGCTGGAATAGGCCAGCATGCGCTTGAGGCTGCTCTGCCGCAGCGCCGCCAGGTTGCCCACCGTCATGGTCAGCACGGCCAAAATGGCGATGACCCACAGCCACGGCTTGTCGAAACTGGTCAGGCTGGCCAGCACGCGCAGCAGCGCGGCGAAGGCGGCGGTCTTGACGCCAACCGACATGAACGCGGTGACCGGCGTGGGCGCGCCCTGATAAACGTCAGGCGTCCACATGTGAAAAGGCACCATCGCCACCTTGAAGCCAAAGCCGATCAACAGCAGGCCCACGCCTACCGGCAGCAGCGGCGCCATGGGGCTGGGGGTGGAGAGCGGCGCCAGGAAGTGGGCCACCTGCACCAGGTCGGTGGTCTGCGTGGCCGCGTAGACCAGGGCCGCGCCGTACAAGAAGAAAGCGCTGGCAAAGGCGCCCAGCAGGAAATACTTCAGCGCGGCTTCGGTGGAGCGCGGCTGCTTGAGGTTGAAGCCGGTCATGATGTAGAGCGCCACAGAAAGGATTTCCAGGCTCATGAAAATGGTCATCAGGCTGGTGGAAGCGCTCATGAGGGTCATGCCGGCGCAGGCCAGCAGCAGCAGCGCGTAGTATTCGCCGACGCTGTCGCTGATGCGCTCGATGTAGCCCACGGAGAGCAGGACGCCTGTCGCGCCCGCCGTCAGGATGATGACGTTGGCGAAGAGCGCGGTGGAATCCGCCACCACCATGTTCTGGAAGTGCCGGGCCGGGCCTTGCCACAACCAGGCGCTGGCTCCCAGCGCCAGCAAGAGTCCCGCCAGCGCCAGCCCGCCCAAAAGACGCTTGTGGCCGCGCAACCGCGTGACTTCAGCCATGAGAATCAGCAGCGCCATGCCCACCAGCACGAGCTGGGGCAGAATGGCGAGAAAATCGAGCGTCGGTATCTGAATCGTCATGTGGATGATCCTCTAAAATCCGGGGCGACCCAGGTCGGTCATGACCGCCGGCGGGGATGTTCGGAGATGCTGCGCCAGGCTCTCGACCGAAGGGGCGATCTTGTCGAAGAACAGGTTGGGGAAGAGGCCGATCACCACAAACAGCACCACCAGCGGGACCATGATCGCAATCTCACGTCGCGTGAGATCGGGCACCACCGTGATTGTCTTTGGGACCGGTCCCTGCATGATCTGGCGGAAGGCGGTCAGCATGTACCAGGCGGCCAGGATGATGCCCGCGGTGGCCGGCCAGGCAAAGGCCGGGTTGGCCTTGAACGCGCCGACCAGGATGGTGAACTCGCCGACGAAGCCGTTCAGGCCCGGCAAGCCCACCGAGGAGAGCATGACGATCAGAAAAAAGGCGCCGTAGATGGGGATTTCTTTCCACAGGCCGCCAAGCTCCGCCATGATGCGGGTGTGCAGACGTTCGTAGAGCATACCGACCAGCAAGAACAACGCGCCCGTGCTCAGGCCGTGGTTGACCATCTGCAAGACCGCGCCCGCCATGCCCTGCGGGGTCAACGTGAAGATGCCGAGCACCACGAAACCGAGATGGGCCACGGAGGAGTAGGCGACCAGGCGCTTGATGTCACGCTGGCGCAGCGCGACCAGCGCGCCGTACAGGATACCGATGACTGCCAGAGACGATAGCCAGGGTACAAAGGTGACGGTCGCCTGCGGGAAGAGCGGCAGACAGAAGCGCAAAAAGCCGTAGGTGCCCATCTTCAGGAGAACGCCGGCCAGGATGACCGAGCCGGCCGTGGGCGCTTCCACGTGCGCATCGGGCAGCCAGGTGTGGAAGGGGAAGAGCGGCACCTTGATGGCAAAGCCGAGCGCGAAGGCCAGAAAGGCCCAGAACTGCACGATGTAGGCCAGGTTCTTGCCCTGCAACACGATCACGTCGAAGGTGCCGCCATAGAAATAAACCACCAGGATGGCCACGAGCATCAGCGCGCTGCCGGCCAGGGTGTAGAGAAAGAACTTGACGCTGGCATAGACGCGCCGCGGTCCGCCCCACTGACCGATGATGAAATACATCGGCACCAGGCTGGCCTCCCAGAAAACATAGAACAAAATCAAGTCCAGCGCGCTGAAGACGCCGAGCATCGCCGTCTCCATCAGCAGCATGAAGAAGTAGTAGCTGCGTTCCTGGCTGTGGATGCTCTGCCAGGAGAAGAAAATCACCAGCGGCATCAGGAAGGTCGTCAGCAGCACCAGCCACAGGCTGATACCGTCCACGCCCAGGTAATACTGAATGTCGAAGGCGGGTATCCAGGCGCGCTGTTCGATGAACTGCATACCGGCTTCGCCGTTCTGCCACCAGAGCAACAGGCCCAGCGAAACCACAAAGGTCGCCAGGGACACGACCAGCGCCCATACGCGCTGCGCCCGCTCATTGGGCAGGAGTAGCAAAATCAAGGCGCCGGCAAGGGGTAGAAAAACAATTGTAGAGATCAAGAATGGCATGTGGTTTCTCAGTTGCTAGAACTTCAGCGGACGGCGCTGCAGCACTTCGCTCCGTAAACGGGGCCCGTCCAGTAACACAATCAGTTTATTGAGCACATTGCGCCCCAAAATCATCTCCTGGTCATCCTCGGGATCGTCGCCGGAGAAGCCAACCACTTCGATATTCGCCAGAACCCCCTGGTCAAGGTGCAGATCAACCAGGTACAACATCACAGAGCGGTAATCGCTCCACAGTCCACGCGCCGATGCTGCGCGAAGTGCAGGCGCCCCGATTTCGATCAGCCACCTTTCTGGCGCCAGCGAAAAATCGCTGCCCGTGTCAATCAGTGCTAAGACTGACGCTGAAGATGGGCTGCTGTCCGGGCAGCTTATCCTGAGTTCAAGCACGGGGGCCGGCGGGAACTTCAGTTCATCATAGTTCGGCATGACTGTCACCGCCGCGCCGAACGGATGCGATAGCGCGTCGCCGGCTGGCTGCCGCCCGGCGTAATCAGCACCGATTGATTCCCGTAGCGATCATGAATGCGACGATAAAGCTCTCCCTGATCGGGGTCGCTGTCTACCACCTGCCCGTGGCACACAGCCACATACCGCCCTTCGAATCGCGCGCGTTCCTGCGCGTCGAGACGCTGCCACGCGTCCGTCTCGATCAGGATGCGCTGCTGACGATAGGCAGCCAGGTAGTATCGCACCGCTCGCGCCACAAGCTCAGCCGTGTCAAGGCCCTCCTGGCGGGCCGCTTGATTGACCGCCTCGATGAGCGATTCTTCCCGCAGTACAATCGGCGTCATCTCTGCTCCTTTCAGCGCAGCGCCAGATACCCCACCACGGCCACCACGCCCATGACGATCGCAAGGGCGTAAGTCCCCACCAGGCCGGTCTGCAACTGGCGCACGCCCTGCCCCATCGCGCCCAGACCCCGCGCAATTCCGTTGACCGCGCCGTCTATGCCTCGTTGATCGAAGGTGGCGTCCAGCCAGCCGGCCAGGTCCCTGAGCGGGACAACGATCATCTGCATATACAGCTCATCCACGTACCACTTCGCCTGCAGGAAGCGGTAGGCCAGGTCGTAACGCTTGGCCGTCTGCTCCGGCAGTTGCGGCTGCACCACATAAGCCTGATAGGCCAGCCAGATGCCGAGACCGGCCACGAGCGCACCCACCACCAACAGCCCCAGTTCCAACGGCAGATTCGCCGCCGTCTCCGCAACCTTCACATCGGCAAACACCGGCTCCAGCCAGTGCTCCAGGCTCGACACCGCCGGCAGGTTGAGCAGGCCGCCGACCACCGCCAGTCCGGCCAGAATCCACAGCGGCCCAGTCATCACCGCGGGCGCTTCGTGCGCCTTGTCGGCCAGTTTCTTGTCACGCGCCTTGCCCCAGAAGGGCACAAAGACGGCGCGGAAACTGTAGAAGGCGGTGATAAAGGCGGTCAACGTGCCCACCAGGTAGAGCAGGAAGTTGGCCTCGAACGCCTTGAACAGAATCGCATCTTTGCTGAAAAAGCCAGAGAGCAGCGGGACGCCGGCCAGCGCGGCCGCACCAATCAGGAAGGTGCGATAGGTCGCCGGCAGCTTCTCACGCAGGCCGCCCATCTTGCGGATGTCCAGCTCGCCGTGCAGCGCGTGCATGACGCTGCCTGCACCCAGGAACAAGAGCGCCTTGAAGAAGGCGTGCGTGGTCAGGTGGAAGATGCCCGCGCTGTACGCGCCCACCCCCACGCCCAGGAACATATAGCCAAGCTGACTGATGGTGGAGTAGGCCAGGATGCGCTTGAGGTCCGTCTGCACCAGGGCAATGGTGCCGGCCATGAACGCGGTCAGGACGCCAATCCAGGCCACCCAGTGGGACGCAGTCGGCGAGAGTTGAAAGATGGCGTGCGTGCGCGCGATCATGTAGACGCCCGCGGTGACCATCGTCGCCGCGTGGATCAACGCGCTGACCGGGGTCGGGCCTTCCATCGCGTCCGGCAGCCAGACGAAGAGCGGAATCTGCGCCGATTTGCCCGTCGCCGCCAACAGCAGCAGCAGACCCAGCGTGGTCGCCACCCCCTGCAGCGCCGGCGCCTGGCGGAAGACCTCGCTGAAGCTGACGGTGCCGATCGTGCTCCAGATCAGCATGATCGCCAGCGCCATGCCGAAGTCGCCGATGCGGTTGACCAGGAACGCCTTCTTGCCCGCGTCGGCCGCGCTCGGCCTGTCGAACCAGAAGCCGATCAGGAGATACGAGGCCAGGCCCACTCCTTCCCAGCCCACGTACATCAGCAGGAAGTTGTCGGCCATGACCAGCACCAGCATCATCAGCACGAAGAAGTTGAGATAGACGAAGTAGCGGGTGTAGCGCGGCTCGTGATCCATGTAGCCGATGGAGTAGACATGGATCAGCGCGCTGACGCCCGTCACCACCAGCGCCATCGTGACCGAGAGGGGATCAATCAAGAGGGCGATGTCTACCTTGAACGTACCGATGGTAATCCAATGCCAGAGCAGTTGAACCACGCTGCGCTCCTCGGCCGGCCGCGCCCAGAGGCCGGCAAAGAGGCCCACGGCCACGACAAACGCCAGGCCAATGGCCGCCGCGCCAAGCCAGCCGGCCGCTTTGCCCAGGCGCCGGCCGATCAACAGGTTGATCAGCGCGCCCAGCAGCGGAAAAACGAGAAGAAGCCAGGCAAAATTGAGCATAGAACGCTAAACCCCAATTCCCAAATCCAGAATCCCACCCGATTCAATATCTGGCCGTTCATCCGGCCTACGGGTGGAGGTTTGCTCCAGTCAAATCGTATAACAACACCAGGTCAACACCGGGGAATTCACGCTCACTCAGCAGCGTCCCCTGTCCCTCCAACATCGCACGCACACGCCCCTCACGGTCGCCCCAATGCGGCCGCCACCAGATCAGCCAGATGCGGTGATGACCCTGCGCCGCCGCCGCGAACTGCGCCCGCCAGTCCAAATCATCGTTCGGCAGCCAAAGTTCGTCCTCGAAGGCCACCAGGTCGCGCCCCGCGTAGTAGGTGAACGGCCGCCAGTGAAACGAGGGGATCAAGACGGCGAAATCACCGGGCTGCGCCTGCGTCCTGACCCACGCCGCCACCTCACGCCAGGGTGGATTCTCCGGCGTCGCCGCCTGCGTCGCCACCGTCAGCCCCATCAACAGCAGCAGCACGCCGCTCGCAACCAGCCGCCAGCGCACGGCCGTCAGCGCCGTCACCCCCAACGCCAGCAGCAGACACCAGCCCGGCAGCGCCAGCAACAGATAGCGGCTGGCAAAAATCGGCCGCGCCTGCGAGATCAGCAGGGCCGCCAGCACCGGCGCCAGCGCATACATCAACGCCACGGTCACGGGCGCACGCCAGGCCGGCCGTCTGATCTGCCAGGCGCCCCAACCACACAGCCCCAGCGCCAGCGCGTAACCGGCATAGCGCAGCAGGGCCGGACCGCTGACCGGCATTCCTGTCATCTGCACCAGTGCGTAGGCCAGGGTGGCCGGGTCTGGGCGGCCCACCGCCAGGGCAATCCACAGACCCTCCCCGCGCCCCACCTGCGTCAACAGCGTGGGCAGCCAGGGCGCAAAGGCCAGGGCGATGGCGCCCTGCACGCCGATCCAGATCAGCGCGGCGGACCTGAAACTCGGCCGCGACCTGCGCCAGCGCTGGCCCAGTTCAACCAGGCACAGCAGATAGTGAACGAGCAGCACCATCACAAAATAATAGTGCGTGTACAGCCCGGCGACGCAGATAAAAATATCGAGCAGCCAGCCTCGCCATGCCCGTTCCTGCGACGCCGCACGCAGCAGCCAATAGGTTGCCAGCACCCCCCACAGCGTCAACAGTGCGTACATGCGCGTCTCTTGGGCATACCAGCGTGCATAGGCCGACAGGGCGAAGGGGAGGCCCGCCAGGAGGGGGAGGCTGGAGAGAGGGAGACCAGAGACCGGAGACCGGAGATTGGAGATCATCCGCCTTCCACGTACCCGATCTCTGATCTCTGATCTCTGATCTCTGACCTCTGATCTCTGACCAAGTATCATCAGCGCGGCGACGCTGAGCACGCCGGCCAGGACCGACGGCCAACGGGCGATGAATTCGCCGGTGTGACCTTGCAGCGGCTGGTTGCCAGAGAGTATTCTGATCGTAAAGTGCAAAACCAGGTAGTAGAGCGGGGGGTGCGTATCGGCCGCGGCCTCCTGCACCACCTGGGCCAGGGGGAGTTGGCTGTTGTAAATGCTGCTGACTTCATCCAGCCACAACGATTCGCTCGTCAGGCCGGCGCAAAACAGCCCAAAGGCCAGCAGAATCACCGCGACTTGCGCCCACAAGCGCCGGCGTCGTGCCGCAGACGGTTGACTGAACGCGACTTGCTCTGGGATTACCACTTCAACAGGGCGATTTCATCCACGTTAGTCGAATCCTTGTGCCGCATCAGCGCCATCAGGATCGCCAGCCCCACCGCCACCTCGGCCGCGGCCACGGCCATGACCAGCAGCACGAAGATCTGACCCTCCATGTGACCAAACTGGTTCGCCAACGCCACGAAGCTCAGGTTGACGGCGTTCATCATCATCTCGATGCACATGAAAATAATGAGGGCATTGCGCCGCACCAGCACACCCACCACGCCCACCACGAACAGCAGGGCGCTCAGAATCAGGTAGTACGAAGTTGGAATCATCGAACGTAAATCCCCGTCAGTCTCGCTCTCAGCCCGCCGCCATCACTGGCCCGGTTTCCTCGTCAGCACAATGGCGCCCACAATGCCCACCAGCAGCAGCACCGACGTCAGCTCGAATGGCAGCAGGTAGGAGGTGAAAAGCGCACTGCCAATGGCTTGCGTGCTCCCACCGTCCGGCGCGCCCGTCGTCGCCGGATTCGCCAGCGGCGTCAGCAGCGCGTAAGTCAACGCGGCCACCAGCAGAACGCCCAGGCCCACCGCCAGGCCACGCGTCCACACCCGCGCCGGCGCGATCGTGTCGCTCACTCGCCACCCGATCAGCATGATGACGAACAGGAAAAGCACCACAATCGCACCGGCGTAGACAATGATCTGCGCCGCAGCCAGAAACTGGGCGTTGAGCAGAATGTACATCACCGCCAGGCTGGCAAAGTTCAGCAGGAGGAACAGCGCGCTTTTTACCGGGTTGCGCGCGGCCACGAGAGCGACGGCCCCCGCAATGGCGATCAGGGCCAGGGCAAAAAACAAGACAAGCGGCATAGCTTCCCTTTCACACGTCCGACCGGATCACAACGTTCGGCTCCGGCGAGTTGAGCAGGTCTTCCTTGGTCAATATCAGGTCACGGCGGGTATACTGGGCCAGCGATAAATCGTGCCCCAGCACAATCGCCTCCACCGGGCAGGCTTCTTCGCAATCACCGCAAAAAATGCAGCGCAGCAGGTTGACCTCGTACACACGCGCGTAGCGCTCGCCCGGCGACACACGCCCGCTATCGCTGTTTTCCGCCGCCTCCACCAGGATCGCCCCGGTCGGGCAGGCCGCCTCGCACAGCGAACAGCCGATGCAGCGTTCCAGGCCGTTTTCATAGCGCCGCAAATAGTGCCGCCCACGAAAGCGCGGATAAATCGAAGCCGGCTGCTCGGGGAACTCCACCGTCACCGGCGCCTGGAACAGATGCTTGAGGGTGGTTCCCATCGCCTGCGCAATCTGGAAAGTGCCCCGGAAAGAATCCCGGATAGTATCGTTAAATGCTGACATGACTCTACTCGCTGATTCTGTCGCGCAATCCGCCGGATTGCAGCCTGCAATAAGAACAACGGCTAACCAATGACCACCTTCAGTACCGCTGTCACCGCCAGGTAGGCCAGGGACAGCGGCAGCAGAAACTTCCAGCTAAAACGCATCAATTGGTCATAGCGCGCACGCGGGATGCTCGCGCGCACCCAGATGAACAGGAACAACACCGCAACCACTTTGAGGAAGAAGTAGACAAGTCCCAGCCCGGGGAACTGGTCCACCAACGGCCCCTTCCAGCCGCCGAAGAAGAGCGTCGTCATGATCGCACTGCTGGTAATCATGTTGATGTACTCCGACATAAAGAACAGCGCAAACTTGATGCCGCCATATTCGGTTTGGAAACCGGCAATCAGCTCATTCTCCGTTTCCGGCAGGTCGAACGGCGAACGGTTGGTCTCAGCCAGCGCGCAGATGAAGTACGGAATGAACGCCACCATCATCCACAACGACTGCCACAGCGCTCGCGGCGTCTCCACCATTCCCCGCAGGCTGAGCGTGCCCGTGATGATGACGAAACTCGCCAGCAGGACCCCCATCGGCAGCTCGTAGCTCACCATCTGCGCGCTCGCTCGCAGCGCGCCCAGGATCGAATAGTTGTTGTTGGACGACCAGCCGGCCAGAATAATACCATAGGTGCCCACACTCGCAATCGCCAGCACATAGAGCAACGCGATATTGACATCGGCTATGAAGAAGTCAATCTTGCGCCCAAACAGCATCATCGAAGGGGCGATCGGCACCACCGCAAAGGCCACCAGGGCCGGCAAGAGCGACAAAGCCGGCGCCAGCAGGTACACCGGTTTATCCACGTGCGCGGGCACCACTTCTTCCTTGAAAATCGCCTTCAACGCATCCGCCACCGGCTGCCCCAGGCCAAACTTCCAGGCCCGGTTCGGCCCATAACGTACCTGAAAGCGCGCCACCAGCTTGCGCTCGTACCACGTCAGGTAGGCAAAGGCCGTCAATAGGCCAATGATCAGCACCAGGCTCTTGATGATCGGAATGACGACGAGACTCATCCAGTCCATAGTTGTCTCTTGCTTTCTCCCGCCCCTACGCCTTGCTCACGGCGACACGCGCCGCAACCGCCTGACCAGTCAACAGGTTGGCCGGTTCGCCGGTCTGGCCTGATGGCACCCAGGCGCTGCCCGGCTGCACGCTGGCATCCACCTTAACCTGCAGCGTCACCTGGCCGGCCGCCGATGACACCGTCACATTATCGCCGGCGGACAGCCCCTGGGCCTGCGCATCGGCCGCATTCAGCCCCACGAACGGCGCCGGCGTCAGTTGAGCGATCTTCTCGGTGGCCCGCAGCAGACGGCCGCCGTCGAACAGCAGCGTGCCCCCCACCAGCGCCAGCGGATACGCGCCGTCGCCGCCGGAGGTCTTGAGATCCACGGCCTGGAATTTGCGATTAGCCGCGGGCCTGGCGCTCGTTTGTTTGCCGGTCGCGGCCAGGGCATCCCAGTGAATCCCTGCGTAGGCAGGGATGGCGCGACTGATTTCTTGCATGATCGCGGCCAGCGAATCGAAGTCGAAGCCGGACCGGCGCCGCGCTGTTCTGGCAGCCTTGTCCTTGCCCTTCTTCTCCTCACGCTTCTCTGCCGCGGCCGGCGCTGCGTCTGCCCTCTTGTCCAGCGGCCACAGCCGCGCCAGGTGCAACAGAATCGCCCAATCGGCCGCGGCCTGCCCATGCGGACGGTTGCCGGCCAGGCCGCGCTGCACGCGGCCCTCCAGATTGGTAAACGTGCCATCGGCTTCGATGAACGACGCAGCCGCCGGCAGCACCACATCGGCCAGGTTGGCGGTTTCGCTCAAGAAAATGTCCTGCACCACCAGGAAATCGAGTTTTGCCAGGGCGGCGCGGGCGGCGGCGCTGTCCGCGGCGGGGTCGGCGCCCATGACGTAGAGCGCCTTCACCCCGCCGGCGATCATCTGCCCATAGCTGAGACCAGGCTGCGCCGGCAGCGGCGTGTTCCACAGCCGCCCCAGGTGCTCACGCGCCGCGGCATCGTCCAGGCTGGCTTGTCCCGGCAACTGCGCCGGCAGCAGCCCCATATCGCGGGCGCCCTGGCTGTTGGCCTCAAGGCCCACGTAGGCCAGGCGCTCGCCATGACCACACAGCCAGACCAGGTTCTGCAGGGCTTGCAGGGTCGCCGCGCCAGCCGGGCCACGCGTCAGCAGCGGGCCAAACAGGATGAGCGGGTTCTTGGCCTGCGCCAATGCCTGGGCCGCGGCTTCCAGCGCCTGCTGCTCGACGCCGGCCAGGGCCTTGACCACCGCGGGCGTGACTTCGCTCACCCAGCCGGCCAGTTGCGCATAGTTGGGAATGCGACGGGCCGCCGGCTCATTCTCCCATTTATTCTTCAGAATCGCCCGCGCCATGCCGTGGAACAGCGCCACTTCGCCGCCGGGACGATAGGGCAGGTAAGTCCCCGGATACTTAGTCAGTTCAACCCGGCGCGGGTGCGCGATGAGCAGCCTGGCGCCCTTGCGCCGCGCGGCGCGCTTGATGAATAGCTCCAGCACCGGCGCCTCTTCGGACGGATCGAAGCCCAGGAGGACGATCAAATCGGCGCTGTCCACCTGGCGCAGGGCCGGCAGGCCGTTGCTGATGGCCGCCACGGCCGCGCCAAAACGATGATCCACGTTGTTCGTGCCTACCAACGTGCGCATCAGCTTCTGCAGCAGATAGCTGGTCTCGTTCGCCAGTTTGGCCGAGCCGATCGCGCCCACAGCCGCCGGCCCGCTGGTCTGCGCGATCCCGCTCAAGCGGTCCGCGACCAGGGTCAGCGCCGCGTCCCATGTGGACGGTTCCAGCGCGCCGCCCTTGCTGCGACGCACGAGCGGCGTGGTCAGGCGTTGTGGGCTGTTGACGTAGTCCACGGCAAAGCGCCCCTTGTCGCACAGCCACAGGTCGTTCACCGCCGCATTCTCGCGCGCCGTCACCCGGCGCAGTTCGTTGTGACGCACATCCGCCCGCACGTTGCAGCCCACCGCACAGTGCGTGCAGATCGTCTCCACCCCCTCGATGGCCCACGGCCGGTAGCGGAAGCGCGAGGCGCGATTGGTCAGCGCGCCCACGGGGCACAGGTCAATGATGTTGCCCGAGGTCTTGGCGTCCACCGGCCGGCCGGGGAAGATGTCAATGATGGTCTCGCCGCCGCGCTCGAACAGACCCAACTGTGGCTTATCTTCCCACTCTTCCAGGTAACGGGTACAGCGCCAGCACAGAATGCAGCGCTCCTGGTCGAGCATGATCAGATCGCTGATGGGGTAGTGCTTCTGCTTGCGCCGCTTCGGCTCCACAAACTGACTCAGCCCAGGGCCATACTCGAAGGTCTGATCCTGCAACGGGCACTCGCCGCCCTTGTCGCAGATGGGGCAATCGAGCGGGTGGTTGGTCAGGATGAAGGCCAGCGTCGCTTCCTGCGTCTCCTTGACCAGCTTCGTATCCGTTTTGACGATCATGCCCTCCGCGACCGGCACAGTGCAGGCCGTCTGCAGGCGTTGGCCGCGGCTGTCGCCAATCTCGCACAGGCACATGCGGCACGCGCCCAGTGGATCGAGCCGCGAATGCGAGCAGAAGACAGGAATATCGGCTCCGATTGTCTTGGCCGCGTCTGTCACCAGCGTGCCCGCAGGCACGGAGACCGGACGGTCATCTATTGTCAGGTTGATATTAGCCATGGGTTCAATCCAGCTCTGCTGCGTTCGTGGACGGCCGATAGGTGGGCCGCAGCGGCATCTCGGGGCGGTCCAGACCAGGATTCTTCTCTCTGATGTACTGCTCGAACTCCGGCCGGAACTTGTCCAGGTGACTCTGCAGCCCCCAAACCGCGGCATCGCCGAACGGACAGAAGGCGCGGCCGCCGGCCACGAAGTTCGTGATCGAGCGGGCCAGGTCGAGATCGCTGAGATTGCCCTCGCCGGCCTCGATGCGGATCAAGATCTTTTCCAGCCAGGAGGTGCCCTCACGGCACGGCGTACACTTGCCGCACGATTCCTCACGGTAGAACGACAGCGTGCGCCGGGCAACTTCCACCAGGGATTGTCCTTCGCCGATGACGATCACGCCGGCCGAACCAAGCATCGAGCCTGCGCCCTGGATGCTTTCGTAGTCCAGCGGTGTGTCGAGCTGCGTTTCGGTCAGCAGTTTCATCGAAAGGCCGCCCGGCACCACCGCCTTCACCGGCCGATCGTCCGGCGTGCCGCCGCCGTAGGTGTAGATCAACTCGCGCAGCGTGGTGGCGTGCGGCAGTTCATACAGACCGGGACGCTTGACCCAGCCGCTCAGGCAAAAGATGCGGAAGCCGGAACTCTTCTCGGTGCCGAACTGTTTGTACCAGGCCGCGCCGTGCCTGATGACGTGGGGCACATTGCAGATCGTTTCGACGTTGTTGACCACCGTCGGCTTGCGATACAGCCCTTCGACGGCCGGGAAGGGCGGCTTGAGCCGCGGGTGGCCGCGCCCCCCCTCCAGCGAGCTGAGCAGCGCGGTCTCTTCGCCGCACTCATACGCGCCCGCGCCGCGATGGACGATGATGTCCAATTCGTTGGCGGTTCCGAACTGGCCCTTGCCCAGGAAGCCCCTGGCTCCGGCCTCGGCAATGGCCTGCAGCAGGCGCGTGGTCGCAAAGTAGTACTCGCCGCGGATATAGATGAAGGCCTGCTTGCATTCAACCGCATAGGCCGCCAGGATGATGCCCTCGATCAACTGATGCGGGTCATACTCCATAATCATGCGGTCTTTGAAGGTGCCCGGCTCCGACTCATCGGCGTTGACCACCAGGTAGCGCGGATAGACGCCGGCCGGCAGGAAACCCCACTTGACGCCCGCAGGAAAGCCGGCGCCGCCGCGGCCGCGCACGTTGGCCGCCTTGACTTCTTCGAGCACCTCTTTGGGCGTCTTGGTGGTCAGCGCCAGGCGCGCGGTCTCATAGCCGCCGTCACGGATGTAGACCTCAATCGTGTGCGAGTCTGGCTTGTCCACATTCGCCAGCAGATAGCGCGGTTCCATGCCGCCGTGTCTGTACGGCCCGGCCGGGTAACGTTCACAGGTCTCGAAGCCCTGGCCGGAACCAATCAGGCCAAGCGCCTGCTCGACTTTTTCGGCCGCGTCGAGTTCCTCGAAATAGCGAATCTTGCCGGTCGCCCGCTCCGTCGCCATGAACATCGGCGCGGTGCCGCACGCGCCGAGGCATTCCATATGATCGAGCGTGAACTTGCCGTCGGGCGTCGTCTCTCCGTAATCAACCCCCAGCGCCTGCTTGAGCTGATTGGCGCAGCCTGTGGCCCCGCGCAGTTGGCAAGGCACGTTGGTGCATACCTCCAGGTGATACTCGCCCACCGGGTGTAGATTGAACATGGAGTAGAAGGACGCCACCTCTTCCACTTCGGCCGGCATCAGGCCAAAGAGTTGAGCGACATCCTGCAGCGCGGCCGCCGGCAGCCAACCCGCTTCACGCTGAGCCACATAGAGCGCCGGCAGCAGGGCCGAAAGACCCTGAGGGTAGCGCGCCATCAGTTCTTTGATTTCAGTTTGTGCTAAGTCAGAAAGCATGTTTTCATTAATCCTAGCGATCCACATCGCCCAACACGATGTCGAGCGAGCCGATGGACGCCACCAGGTCCGAAAGTAAATGGCCGCGGGCCATCGTGTCGAGCGATTGCAGGTGAACAAACGACGGGCCGCGCACGTGCAGGCGGTAAGGTTTTGCGCTGCCATCCGAGATGATGAAATAGCCGTGCTCGCCCTTGGAGGCCTCGATGGTCGAGTAGATCTCCATCGGCGGCACATGGAAACCCTCTGTCATCAGCTTGAAGTGATGAATGAGCGATTCCATGCTGCGGTCCAGCTCCGCACGCGGCGGCAACGCCACCTTACGATCGGCCGTCTTCACAGGGCCAGCGGGCAGATTGGCTGCGGCTTGCTGCACGATGCGCAAACTCTGCCGCATCTCCTGCATACGCACCAGGTAGCGCCCGTAGGTGTCGCCCAATTCAGAGGTGGGCACCTCGAAGTCGTAGTTTTCATAGCCGGAGTACGGCCGCGCCTTGCGAATGTCGTACTTGACGCCGCTGCCGCGCAGCATGGGGCCGGTGCAACTGAGCGCCAGCGCCTGGTCGCGGGTCAGCACGCCAATCCCCTGCGTGCGGGCTTTCCACAGCACGCTGTCGGTCAACATGCCCTCGTAATCATCCAAATGGGCAGGCATCAGGGCCAGGAAGTCCTGCAGCCGCGGCATGAAGGCCGGCGGCAGGTCCTGCCAGACGCCGCCAATGCGGATGTACGAGGTGGTCAAGCGGGCGCCGCATACCATCTCGAACAGATCGAGGATCATCTCGCGCTCGCGAAACGCGTACATCAGCAGCGACATGATGGTGCCGGAAAGGTCGAGCACATGCGTCGCCAGCCACAGCAGGTGCGAGGCGATACGCTGCAGCTCGGCCATGATGACACGGATGACCTGCGCCCGCGCTGGAATCTCGATGTCGAGCATGCGCTCCACAGCCACGCAGTAGGCCAGGTTGTTTTGCATGGCCGACGCGTAGTCCATGCGGTCGGTGTAAAAGACAAAATCCTTGTAACGCTTGCTTTCGCCAGACTTCTCGAAGCCGGAGTGCAGATAGCCGACGTCAGGCGCCACGCGCACCACATTTTCACCGTCCAACTCAACGATGAGGCGCAGGACGCCGTGCGTGCTCGGATGCTGCGGCCCCATGTTGACCACCATGTGCTTGCTGCTGTCCATGCCCGCGGGCATGGTCGGCGCCAGCGATTCGGCCGGCAGAATCTGGCGACCCAGGCTGGCAAATTCTGGCTCGCCCCAGGTCACGGTAAAAGGCACCGGTTCGCCGCCCAGCGGCGCGTCCTTGCGCAAGGGATGGCCCTGCCAGTTGTCAGGCAGCAGGATGCGGCGCAGATCAGGGTGTCCCTCGTAGCGCACGCCGAGCAGATCGAAGGCCTCGCGTTCCATCCATCCGGCGCCGGCCCACAGCGGAGTCAGGCTGGGCACCTTGGGCGCATCGCCGCCGGGGGCAGGAGTGCGCAGACGGAGCTTGCGATTGTGCGTGGTGTCGTACAGATTCCAGATGGCGGTGAAGCGCGGGCTGTGGCCCAACTTCAGGCCGTCAATGGCCGTGGCGTCTGACATCAGGTCGAAGCCGTGCTCGTCGCGCAGCGCGTGCGCCACCGCGAACACCTTGTCCGGCCGCACGGTGACGGACGGATCGCCGCGAAAGGCCTCGGCAGCATCCAGGATCGCGTCCCCAAAACGGGCACGTAAGGCTTCTTCCACTTCTTCCACACGAACGGTTATGCTTGCAGCAGAGTCCATAAATGATTGAATCCAGTCTCACTTGACTCATTGACGCGTCGCTGTCACCGCGGTGATCAGGTGATCAGGCGGCGGTTATTTCTGGCTGGGTTGCAGTGGCGTTGGGGAAACGTCCCAACTTCTCACGACCGATCTTCTCTTGCAGCTTGGTCAGCGCGTAGAGGAGGGCTTCGGGGCGAGGGGGGCAGCCGGGGACATAGACATCCACCGGAATAATTTTATCCACGCCCTGAATGATGGCGTAGTTGTTGAAAGGGCCGCCGGCCGAGGCGCAGATGCCCATGGCGATGACCCATTTCGGTTCGGCCATCTGGTCATACAGGTGCTTGATGACCGGGGCCATCTTGTTGGACACGCGGCCAGAGACGATCATCAGGTCAGCCTGGCGCGGCGAGGCGCGGAAGAGTTCGGAGCCAAAGCGGGCAATGTCATGCCGGGAGATGCCGCTGGCGATCATTTCGAGGGCACAGCAAGCCAAGCCAAAGAGCAGGGGCCACACCGAGTTGCTGCGACTCCAATTGACCGCTTTTTCAAGCGTCGTGGTGATGACAGAATCGTCCGGTAGTTGATTCTCAAGACCCATGTGCCTAATTCCAGTCCAGGGCGCCCTTGCGCCACACGTAGACGTAGCCAACCAGGAGGAGAAGGACAAAGACCCCCATCTCGATCAGGCCAAACAGGCCGAGTTGACCGAGCAGCACTGCCCAGGGGTAGAGAAAGATGACCTCGATATCAAAGAGGATGAAGAGCACAGCGACCACGTAATAATGCACGGGAAAACGGCGCCGCGCATCATGAAACGGGATCATGCCCGACTCGATGGGTGCGAGCTTGGTTTTTGTGGGGCGTTGGGGGCCAAGCACCGACGGAACGATGATGGCGATTGCCGAAAACAGGATAGCGATAAGAAAAAGCACTAACAGCGGGATGTAGTCTAACGACACGCAACCTCCCAAATTCAATTGTTGAACGCTACGCGCCAGAGGCTATACAAAACATCACCCCACACGGCGTGTGAGGTGACGACCATGACACCTGATTGGTATTTTAGTTACATCGTGCCTTTTGTCACTACCGTTATTGTAACATGACGATAGGCACTTGTCAATCTCTGTAAGCCGTGCAGCCGATGCAGCCCTGTGCCGTCAGAGGCCAACCGACGCGGCAACCTCTCGCAACACGGTGGCCGAACGTTGCAAGGCAATCAGCTCGTCGGGGCTGAGATCAGGCAGCAGCACACCTTCGACGCCGCTCAGATCTACGATGCTTGGCAGGCTGAGGCACACATCCTGCATGCCAAACTGCCCGGTCATCAGGGTGGAAACCGTCAGAATCGTATTCTCGTCGCGCAGAATCGCTTCGACGATGTGCCGAATCCCCAGGCCAATGGCGTAGTAGGTGGCGCCCTTGCGTGCAATGATCTCATAGGCTGCGCGACGCACCTGCGTGCTGATGTCAGCACGCAGCGCGGGGCTGTATTCGATGCCGCGTTGATGACAGAAATCCTCCACCGGCAGCCCGGCCACCGTCGCCCGACTCCAAACCACCACCTCGCTATCGCCATGTTCGCCAATAACGTAGCCATGCACGCTGCGCGGGTCAACGCTCAGGCGCTGTCCCACCAGGGCACGCAGCCGGGCCGTGTCCAGGACAGTCCCGGAGCCTATCACCCGGCTGGCGGGCAAGCCTGACAGCTTGAGGCTGACGTAGGTCAGGATGTCTACCGGATTGGAGACGATGAGCAGAATGGCATCGGGCGCCGCGGCCACAATCTGTGGGATCATCTGCCCAAAGATATCCGCGTTGCGCTTCACCAGGTCAAGGCGGGTCTCGCCCGGCCGCTGCGCGCTGCCGGCCGTAATCACCACGATCCGCGCGCCGACGCAGTCCGCATAGGCGCCCGAGCGGATCGTCACCGGGCGCACGAACGGTGCGCCGTGCATGAGGTCCATCGCCTCGCCCTCGGCCTTGCGCTCATTGACATCAATCAGCACAATTTCGGCCGCCAGCCCGCTGATCATCAGGGCATAGGCCGCACTGGCGCCAACCGCGCCCACTCCCACCATCGCAATTTTCATACAGAATATCTCCTATGGTTCGCTTTGTCTGCCTGGCTCACAATTGGAGTCGTCAATGGCATCTTCCAGGCTGCCACTACCACCCCGATGTCGTAGATGTCCACCACGCCATTGCCGTTGAAGTCGTAGCGCGCATCGGGCGACATCCAGGCCGCGGCCACAATCTGGATGTCGGCCACGTCCTGCTCTCCATCGCCGTTGAAATCACAGCAGGGCAGGGGAGTCGGCGTGTCGGTCGCCGTCGGCGTGTCGGTCGCCGTCGGCATGTCGGTCGCGGTCGGCGTGTCGGTCGCCGTCGGCATGTCGGTCGCCGTCGGCGTGTCGGTCGTGTCGGTCGCGGTCGGGGTGTCGGTCGCCGTTGGCGTGTCGGTCGCGGTCGGGGTGTCGGTCGCCGTTGGCATGTCGGTCGCGGTCGGGGTGTCGGTCGCCGTCGGCATGTCGGTCGCGGTCGGGGTGTCGGTCGCGGTCGGGGTGTCGGTCGCGGTCGGGGTGTCGGTCGCGGTCGGGGTGTCGGTCGCCGTTGGCGTGTCGGTCGCGGTCGGGGTAGGCGTAGCGGGCGCGATCAGGCTGAAGGTGTCAATCACCACGCCAGCCTGAGTGATGAATTGAAAGGTCAGATGCGCATCGCTGGCCTCCACCAGCATGGCGCCAAAATCGCCATTGAAGCGCACTTCACTGCCGGCAACGGGGACGCCAAACGCGTAGATGGTGTAGCCGCCCAAACCGTTGACGAAATAGAGAAATCCGTCCACCAGGATGCGTTCATAGGTGTGGTCATGGCCGGCCAAGACTGCCGTTGCGCCCCAGGCCGCGTAAGGCCATTGCAACGTGGTGTTGGAGCCGTGCGCGGCGGATGAATAGGGCGCATGATGAAAATAGATCAGTTTCCACGGTTCTGGCGCCGCGGCCAGGGCATTTTGCAGCCAGAGGGCCTGCGTCGAGCTGTCCGTGATCCCATCCGGCTCTTGTGAATCGCTGTCCACGGCAAAGAAGTGTACGGCTCCGCGACCAAAATCGTAGTAGCGCTCATTGCCAGGCAAGGTAAAATAGTCCAGGTAGGGCTGCAGAGCGCCTGTCATCCAATCATGGTTGCCTGTCGCCGGAAAGAATCGGTTTTCCGTGGCGCCCGCTCCGTAGCTGCCGGTGTAGGGGAAGATGAAATCGTGGTAGAATTGGCCGATGTGGGGGTCAATCGTCGTCGCCTCGCCGGCCGGGTAGTTGTTGTCGCCCAACGTGATGACAAGATCGGGGTTCCAACTGGTCACCAGCGCAGCCACGGCCGCCTCGGCCTGACCGCCGCCGCCGTAATCGCCAATGACAGCGAAACGCAGCGTACCGGGCGTCACTGGCGGCAGTGGGGTTGGCCGCACATGTTCCGGCAGAGCGTTGCGCGCCGACTGCGTCACCTGCGAGCTCCCTACCAGCGGCGGCAGCCAACGCAGCAGCAGCGCCAGGCTGGCGATCAGCAGCGCGGATAAAAGCAGTGGGCGCATCCGTTGCCAGTAGTGGGTGAAGTGAGTCATAGAACGCATCGTCAGAGTCCTCTCGCGCCCAATTGTAGCACGCCGAAGGGTGCCGCGTCAATCACCCGTGGTTCCCGGACACCCTGTTTGCACGCGACGGCCGCGCCGGCGATGAGGAATCTCGGCGACAACGAATGGCCGCGCACCTGCGAATTTTCGCCTGCTGACAGTATGAGTATAATGAACAACGCACGCGGTAGAGACCCAATGCAAGAAAAGCAAACCAAATGAGGAGAGAAAACGAGGAGACGATCCTGCGGCCCACGGAGGAGCGTCCCCCGGCAACACAACACCATGAATATCATCGTCAAACATTCCAGCCCGGACGCGGTGGTCAGTGACTTACTGGCCATCGGCCTGTTCGAAGGTCAATCGGTCAAAGAAGCGGGCTACGGCACGCTCGACGCGGCCCTGGGCGGCCTGATCGAGCAGGTCATCACCGCCGGCGACTTCGAAGGCAAAGCGCTCAAGGCACGCTTGCTCTACACCCACGGCGACGCCATCGCCACGCGACGCATCCTGCTGGTAGGGCTGGGTAAGCAAGCCGAATTCACCCTGGCGGTCGCCCGCCAGGCAGCCGGCGTGGCCGCCCAAACCCTGGCCGACCTGAAGCTGCGCCGCCTGGCCACGGTGGTGCATGGCCTGACCGCCGCCGGTGTCGCGCCGGCCAGCGCGGCGCAGACCATCGTCGAGGGCACGCTGCTCGGCCTCTATCGTTTCATCACCCACAAGCGTGAGGAAAATACCCAGCGCCCCACCGTGGATGCCGATGAATTGATCCTGTTGGCGCCGGCGGCCGAGATGGTGTCGGCCCTGGAGTCCGGCGCACAGGTCGGCCAGATCCTGGCGACGAGCGCCAACCTGGTACGCGACCTGGTCAACGAATCCGGGAATTATGTCACGCCGAAGGTGTTGGCCGGCCAGGCCCAGGCCCTGACGCAGGATATGGGTATTAGCCTGACCGTGTACGGCGAAGAAGCCATGCGCGAGATGGGCATGGAGTCCTTCCTGAGCGTCAGCCGTGGCAGCGCGCAAGAGGCGCAGTTCATGGTGCTTGAATACTTCCCGGCCGCTGCGGGCGCCGATACCCTGGTGCTGATCGGAAAGGCGATCACGTTCGACACGGGCGGCATTTCGCTGAAGCCCAACGACGGTATGTGGGAGATGAAGTGCGACATGGCGGGCGGCGCGGCCGTCATCGGCGCGCTGCGCAGCATCGCTCAGCTCAAGCTGCCGGTGCGCGTGGTGGGCCTGGTGTGCGCGGCCGAGAATATGCCCGGGCCGGACGCCATCAAGCCCGGCGATGTGGTCAAGGCCATGAACGGTAAGTCGGTTGAGTACATGAGCACCGATGCCGAGGGCCGCATGGTGCTGGCGGATGGGCTTTGTTACAGCGCCCGTTATCAGCCCGCGGCCGTGATTGACTGCGCCACCCTGACCGGTTCGATCGTCATGGCGCTTTCGTCGGACATGAGCGGCGTCTTCGCCAACGACGATCCGCTGTTCACGCGGATTCAGAAGGCGGCGGATGCGGCCGGCGAACCGGTGTGGCGCATGCCGATCTGGAAACCCTATCGTGAGCGTATCAACAGCGATGTAGCCGACATGAAAGGCAGCACCGGGACGCGTTACGCGGGCGCCATTACGGCTGCGTTGTTCCTGCAGGAGTTTGTGCCGGAGAATACGCCCTGGGCACACATGGACATCGCCGGCACAGCCTGGCAAGAAGATCACAAGCCTTATCAGCCACGCGGCGCGTCGGCCAATCCGATGCGTACGCTGGTTGAGCTGGCACGTGCGTGGGCGAAGTAGGGAGCAGGGAATAAAAAAGAAACCGGGTTTCTGCGAGAAACCCGGTTTCTGGTTTCTATTGTATCGGCAAAGGCGGCGCCCCATTGCCGCTGCGGCTGCGCCAGAGATAAGCCAGAACACCGACAACCGACACGGCGGAGCCAATCGCCGCCGCGCTCAACATCCAATCGCGACGCGTGTCGTGATCCAGTGGCTCCAACGCCAGCGAATGGGAGAGCTGGCGGTACCCGCTGGCGACCAATGACCGGTGTAGGTCCTGACGGAAGGCCGCGCGCGGCTTGACCGGCCGCAGCCAGGCCGCCAGATCACGCGCCAGGCGCAGCAGCGGCGCAATGTCATAGCGCACCTCTGCAAACAAGGCGAGGTAGTCCTGCGCATGGTCATCACCGATCAGCAGACGATCAGCATGTGACGACAGCAGGTTGGCGACGGTGGTGTCTTCAATCATCATGATCCCCCTCCTTGTAACTGTGCCACGTAACTCTGCCACGAATTAAGCCCTTTGCTTTCGTGCCATTCGTGGCAAGAAAATGAACTGGTAGAAGCCTAGATCGGATAGGCCACGATGCCAAGCGTACCAGGCCCCAGGTTGGCGGCAATGGATGTACACAAGGGCGCAATAAAAGCCTGTTTCAGAGTCAGGATTTGCTCGGCCCGCTGCATCAGGCTGGCGGCTTCATCTGGTGCGCGGGCATGGATCACCGCCAGGTTGATCGGCGCCTTGCCCACCTTCTCCACAACCAGGTCGAGCAGATGCTGCAAAGCGCGCTTGCGCGTGCGCACGCGCCCCTGCACGTCAAGCGAGCCTTCATGCAGGCCAATGATCGGCTTGACATCCAGCAGAGATGCCAGGGCAAACTGCAAGGCGCTGACGCGCCCGCTCATTTGCGCGAACCGCAGATCTTGAAGCGTCAGGAAAATCAGCATGCCCTGGCGGATCACGCGCATGCGGGCCAGGATTTCTGTCAGGCCGGCGCCAGCCTGACTCATCTGCCAGGCCTCCCAGACCATGAACCCAAGTCCCGCCGAACCTGCCATGCTATCGAAAACCTCAACCTGCACCTCGTCTTGCACCATCGCTTTGGCTAGTTCAGCCGAATTGACGGTGCCGCTCAGTTTGCTGGTAATATGCAGCGACAGGACCGGGTCTCCGCCCTTGCCCGCCGCACGGTAAATGTCGGCCAGCAGGCCGGGCGCGGGCTGCGATGTTTTGGGAATCATACCCAACGTGTGGATCTTTTCATAGAAGGTCACTTCGTCAATCGTCTCACCTTCCAGATAGGCGTCCGCGCCGAAACGAATGGTGATCGGCGCCACATGCATGGAAAGCTGTGCCAGCAGGGCGGGCGGTAAGTCGCAGGTTGAATCAGTCACCAATTGCAGCATAGATCAAACATCCAGTTTTCTGGGGAGGCCGAAACGATCCGGCAGGCCTGGCGCCGAGCGCTCTGCCCTCACCAGTGAAAGCTGCGCGTCGCCAGGTCTTCGCGCAGCGCGATCAGCGTGCGATGGTAGAGCGACTTGATCGCACCTTCCGTGCGTCCCATCATCTCGCCAATTTCCGCATTCGGCAGCCGTTCCACAAATTTCAGCAAGATGAGCTGCTGGCGGTCTTCGGGCAGGCGGCGGACAGCGGCCACCAGTTCCCCACGGCGCTCGTTGTCTTCGGCATGCACATCAGGGCTTTTACCGCGCGGCCCGATGGCGGTCACATCTTCCAGCGACACGAACTTGCGCCGGCCGCGATCACGATGCCAATTGGCCACAAGGTTATGGGCAATACGGTAAAGCCAGGCCGAGAATGGTAGCCCCCGATGGACGTAACGCCCAATACTGTCCAGCGCACGAAAAAAGGTGCGGGCTGTCAAGTCTTCGGCGTCGGCCTGGCTACCCGTCCGATAGTAGATGTAACTGTAGATGCGATCAACGTAGATCTCATACAGTTGGCCGAAGGCTTCAGGATTAGTCTTCGCTTGTTCAATCAGGCTCAATTCGCTTTCGGTTGTTCGCGCCACCAGTGACTTCTCTCCTCGGCACGTGTCCGAAGGTCGAGAGCGCCAGCTACGCCCGGAAGCCCTAACCCATTTGCACCGGCTAGAACACCGAACGTTGCCCAAAGTTGCGCGCTGCGTCAAAGGCAACTTCGCTCTCGCACCCGGCCACGTCTTCTGCTACGTCTTCTGAATAGAACGATTGTAGCCGATACCCTGCGGCTGGTCAACTACCACAGTCAGACCGGCAGCTGGCCCGGCGCTTGGAACCGCGGCGGCGCCCGGTTCGTTTGCATTGGCGTGACAGCTCAAGAAATTTCTGCGCAGAGCGCAGGTCAACGCAGGCCAGACCCGTTGCCAACCACTTTGGGAACTTTCCTAAATCACGCTGCCGGTTTGCGCCTCGGTTAGGCTTGTGCTACACTAACCAAGATGACCCCGAATTCACCTGATTTGTTGATTTGCTGAAGGGGAACCCTTATGACTCGAACCCGGTCACGGTTGGCCTGGACACACGCCATTGCCCGACTCCTGTTGATCGGCGCCCTCCTGGCGCCTGATTTGGCGCTGGCCTGGCAGGGTGGTCAGGTCACCATCAGCTCACCGCAGCCGTTTTCAACCCTGCGCGGCGTTATTTCCATCAACGGCACGGCCACCCATCCGAGCTTTCAGCGTTTCCAGTTGTACTTCCGCTCCGAGAGTGTGCCTGACGAATGGCACTTCATGTTCGAGCAAATCAACCAGGTAGCCAACGGCCTGCTTGGCACCTGGGACACGCGCGGCGTGCCTGATGGCACCTACGCCTTGCGCCTGCGCGTGGTGCGGCTGGATGGCAACTATGACGAAAAGGAGATCAACGGCCTGCTCGTGGTCAACACACGCCCCATTGATACGCCAACGCCAGACGCCACGCCCACTGTGCCCGAGCCGGCCGCACCCACCGCCACCCCAACCGCCCTCTTTACGCCGACGCCGGTGACGGTACAGCAGCCGCAAATTGCCACCCCCACCCCACGGGTCACCGTGGCGGTGACGGCTACGGTCGCCAGCGGCACAGTGACACCGGGCGGCACCCCTGACAGCGGCGCATCCGCTGCCGGCGCAACCGACGGCGGCAACCTTCTCGGCGACCTGTTCAACCTGGGTGAGATGCCCAGCACCCTCAGCGGCAGCAGTCTCGGTGCAGCATTCTTGCGCGGCGTCCGCCTCACCCTGGCCGCATTCGCCTTCCTGGCTGCGTATGTCGTACTCAAGTGGCTGATCCGTTGGCTATTAGCCCACCGGCCATAAGAAACCCGGTTTTTAGAAGAAACCCAGTTTCTGGGAGAAACCGGGTTTCTGAGACATTGATGAACGAAGACCTCTTCCTGATCGTGGGTCTGGGCAATCCCGGCCCACGTTTTGCCCGCCATCGTCACAACGTTGGTTTCCAGGTCGTAGATTTGCTGGCACAGCGGCATCACTTGGCGTTTCAGCGCGCCGAGTTTCGCGCGGCCGCGGCCAGCGGCACGATCGGCGAGCGCCGTGTGCTGTTGGCCAAGCCGCAAACCTTCATGAACCTGGCCGGTCAGGCCGTGGCGCCATTGGCGCGCTTCTACAAAATCCCCATCCCCCAGATCCTGGTGCTCTACGATGAGCTTGATCTGCCCCTGGGACGGCTGCGCTTCCGGTCCGAAGGCGGCTCCGGGGGCCACAACGGCATGAAATCGCTGACGGATAGCCTGGGCACCCAGGCTTTTGCGCGCCTGCGCATCGGCATTGACCGCCCGCCCGGCAAGATGGACCCGGCCGCCTATGTGCTGCAGGATTTCAGCAGTGACCAGGAATTCGAGATGGCCTTTTGCCGTCCCCGCGCCGCCGACGGTATCGAAATTTGGCTGCGCGAGGGCATCGTCGCCGCCATGAACAAGTATAACGCAGTCTGAATCAGAAAGCGGGCTTTTCGCCCACAGAAGCCTGCCTCCTGCGAGAAATCGGACTTCTTGCCCCAGGCGCCATTGGCCAGAGAGAACGCTCATGCAACTTGCAGGCCTGCTGTCACTCGTCCAGGATATTCCAGCCTATGCTGCGCTGCGTCAACGCGCCGAAGAAGGGGCCGCGCTGCCGCCGCTGGCGCTGGTACACTCAGCGCGGCCGTTTCTGGCGGCCGCGCTAAGCCGCGATCTGGCGCGCCCCACCCTCATCCTGACCGCGCGCAGCGAACAGGCGTACCAGTGGGCCGACACGCTGCGCGCCTGGCTGCCAGAGCCGGCCCGCGTCCATCTCTTCGCCGATCCTGACGCCCTGCCCTATGAACGCATCACCTGGTCACGTGAGACCCGGCAGCAGCGCCTGGGTACGCTTGTCGCCCTGACCCAAACGCCACGCGCTGGCGATGCGCCCAGCCAACCGCCGGTGATCGTGGCCTCGGCCCGCGCCCTGGCTCTGTTGACCCTACCCCGGCGTGAGCTGGCCCTGGCCCTGCGCCCGCTGCGCAGCGGTCAGATGACCGAGATGGCCGGGCTGCTCGAAAAATGGCTCGGCTGGGGCTATCAACCGGCGACCGTGGTGGAAGAGCCGGGCGCGTTCAGCCGCCGCGGGGGTATCGTGGACGTGTGGGCGCCCAACCTGCCCTGGCCTCTGCGCCTGGAGCTGTTCGGCAACGAGATTGACAGCCTGCGCTTCTTCGATCCGAGCACGCAGCGCACCCTGCCCGCCGAGCAGGGCGGCCGCGTGTCCGAAGTTCTCCTCGGCCCGGCCAGCGAGGCCCTGCCGCGCTACGGCCCGGCCGCCCAACTGCGCCTGGAGGCGCTCGACCTGACGCCGTGCCATGCGCCGGCGCAGCATGACTTCGAGCGCGAGCGCAGTCAATTACTCAGCGGCGTCGGCTTCCGCGGCGTCGAATGGTACATCCCCTACCTCTACAGCCAGCCGGCCACCCTGCTTGACTATCTTCCGACCCACAGCCTGCTCCTGGTGGATGATGGCGCTGAGCTGACCGCCACCCTGTCCGACCTGCAGGCGCAGGCCGAGCAACTGGCGCGCGACCTGACCAACGCCGGCGAGCTTCCCCATGGCGCCCTGCGCCCCTACGCCGCGGTGGATGACCTGCGCCTGCGCCTGCAAGCGCGACAGCCCGTGCTGCTCGGCTTCGGCGACCTGATGGGGCGACCGGTCGCGCAAGGCACAGACCTGGCACACGCCTTCTTGCCGGCGCCTCATTTCGGCAGCAAGGTGCGCCGCGTGGTGGAAGAGGCCGAAGCCTGGCGCAAGGCCGGTCAGCGCACGGTGTTGATTACCCGGCAGTCGGCGCGCCTGGATGACCTGATGCGCGCCGCCGGCCAGGCGCCAATCGTGACCGAAACCCTGGCAGACGCCCCCCCGCCGGCCGTTTACCTGGTGCCCGGCAGCCTCAGCGAAGGTTTTGTGCTGCGCAACGAAGATCAAGGCGGCATCCAACTCACCGTGCTGACCGACGCCGAGCTGTTTGGCATGGCGCGGCCGGCGCCCAAACGGGCCATGCGCGCTCGGCCCGTGGCGCCAGAGACCTTCTTTGCCGATCTGCACGCCGGTGATTTTGTCGTCCACATGGAGCACGGCATCGCGCAGTTCCAGGGCCTGGTCAACCTGGACATGGGCGGCGTGCCACGCGAATACCTGCATCTCTCCTATGCGCAGGGCGACCGCCTCTACGTGCCGGTGCATCAGGCTGACCGCCTCAGCCGCTATGTGGGCGGCGGGGACGGGGCGCCGGTCTTACACCGCCTGGGAACCGCCGACTGGGAGCACGTCAAGCAGCGCACGCGCCGCGCCGTAGCCGACATTGCCGACGAACTGCTCGACCTGTACGCGGCGCGTGAGCTGGTGGCCGGCCATGCCTTTGCCCCGGACGGCGTGTGGCAGGATGAACTCGAAGGCTCCTTCCCGTACGTGGAGACCGAAGATCAACTGGCCGCGATCGAGGACGTCAAGCATGACATGGAGCGCAGCCGCCCCATGGATCGCCTCATCTGCGGCGATGTGGGCTACGGCAAGACCGAAGTCGCGCTGCGCGCCGCGTTCAAGGCCATCATGGATGGCAAGCAGGTGGCGGTGTTGGTGCCGACGACCGTCCTGGCGCAGCAGCACTTCACCAACTTCAGCCAGCGCCTGCGCTCGTACCCGGTCAACGTGGCGATGCTGAGCCGCTTCCTCACCGGCAGCCGGCAGGACGAGGTCATCGAAGGGTTACTCAAAGGCAGCGTTGACCTGGTGGTCGGCACACACCGCCTGCTGAGCCAGGATGTGATCTTCAAGGACATGGGATTGCTCATCATTGATGAAGAGCAGCGCTTTGGCGTGACGCATAAGGAGCGCCTGAAACAAATGCGCACCGAGGTGGATGTGCTGACGCTGACGGCGACGCCGATTCCACGCACGCTGCACATGAGCCTGACCGGCGTGCGCGACCTGAGCACGATTGACACCCCGCCGGAGGAGCGCCTGCCGATCAAGACGACCCTGGCCGAGTACGATGAACAGCTCATCCGCCAGGCCATCCTGCGCGAGATGGACCGCGGCGGACAGGTCTATTTCGTGCATAACCGCGTGCTGGGCATCGAGCAGTTGGCGCAGCGGGTACACACCATCGTACCCGAAGCCCGCATCGGCATCGGTCATGGGCAGATGCCAGAGCGCCAGTTGGAGCAGGTGATGCTCGACTTTGCCAACGGCGAGTGTGATGTGCTGGTCTGCACCACCATCATCGAGAGCGGCCTTGACATTCCCAACGTCAACACGATCATCATCAACCGGGCCGATCATTTTGGCCTGGCGCAGCTCTATCAGTTGCGCGGGCGGGTCGGGCGCAGCGCGGTGCGCGCGTATGCCTATCTGCTCTATGACCGCGGCGCAACGCTGTCGCTGACTGCGCGGCGACGCATCGAGGCCATTCTGGAGGCCAGCGAACTGGGCGCCGGCTTCCGCATCGCCATGCATGATCTGGAGATTCGCGGCGCCGGCGAAATCCTGGGTGCGCGCCAGCATGGTCACATGACGGCCGTCGGCTTCGATCTCTACACGCGGCTGCTGGCGCAGGCGGTGGACGATGCCCGCACGCAGCGCCAGATGGAAGCGGGGGCCGATGGGCAGGGGCGGCGACATGCCCTGATCGCTGCCCTGGCGCCGGCCGTCACACTTGAGCTGCCGCTGGAGGCGCGCCTGCCTGAGGATTACATCGCCGATGCCGGGCTGCGGCTGCGGCTCTACCGCCGCCTTGCCAGTCTGGGCGATCTCAACGCCATCAGCGACTTCCGCCAGGAGCTGAGCGACCGCTTCGGCGCGCCGCCGCCAGCCGTTGACAATCTGCTCTACCAGGTGCGGGTCAAGGCGCTGGCAACGCAGGCGGGCGTCAGCAGCATCGCGGTGGAAGAGCAGCGCCTGATCATCAAGACGCCGTGGCTGGAAAATGCAGACGGCCGGGCGCTGCAGCAAAAGCTGGGCGCGCCCGCGCGCGTGATCAGGGACGCCATCTGGCTGCCGCTGAACGCGCCGGACTGGCAGGCGCTGCTGGCGCGGGTGTTGGAGGGGATGGGAGGGGAGAGATGACAGATCGTGAATTTCTACAGGCTCGCCTCAAGACATTGCAGAGTTTGACCGGGACATCTGCGGTGCTCAAGGGCAGCGGTGTGAGCGGCCTGCAGAACAAACTGCACGCAGCCTGGGAATTGGAACAACGACTGCTCGCGCGCATCCTGGCCGAGCCGGGCGACCTTGCGCAGACCATCAGCGCCTGGCAAACGCGCACGCAGGCGTTCATAGCAAAGAATCCGGGGCGCGAGGGGTGGAGCGATGCACAGGGGCACGCCTGGAACGCGTCACAAGTCCTTGCCCTGCTGACCGACGTGCAGCAGCGGCTGGACGCGCTGAAACAGCCGGACGAGTTCGAGGAGGAGGGAGAGTAGCGCAAAGTGCAAAGTGCAAAGTACGAAACGCTGAACGTAGAACGAGTCGCGATGATTCTGGGTTTAGGCGCCCCGAATGGTGGAAGGCCGGATAAGTCGCCCGCTGGCATGAGTGAGGTTGAGCAGGCGATCACGCAGCGAATTCTACCGCGCCCAGTTGCTTGAGCATGCGAATTTCGGCATCGGTCAAGCCAGTCACACCGGTGATATTCAGCCCATCGTAGGGCCGCGGGCTGCGGATCTCCTGAACAACTTGACCGCTCTCGATATCCCAGATGCGCACCGTCTCGGTGTGACTGCCGCCGGCCAGCAGGCGCCCATCGGGGCTGAAGGCGATGGCCGGCACACGGGTTTCACCCTGCAGCGTGCGCACCAGTGCATCAGTGTCGGCATCCCACAGGCGGACCGTCGTGTCATAGCTGGCGCTGGCGAGGAGCCTTGCGTACGGGTGCAAGGCCAAGGCCGCAATCACATCGCTGTGCGCGGCCCAAGTCAGGATGCATGCTCCCGACTCAATGTCCCATAACCGTATTGTCCCGTCGTGACTGCCGCTTGCCAGTATTCCGGGTTTCGCGAAGGCCAGCCCCCACACGGCAGCGTCCATCTGCCATGTGTAGGCGATGTACCGCGTCTTGATATCCCACAGTCGTACTGTGCCGTCGTCATCGCCACTGGCTAACCAGTGACCATCTGCGGAAAAGGCCAGCCCGCGCACAGAGTTGGGGTGCTCCGGCAGCGTCACCAATTCACCGCTGTTCAAGTTCCACAGGCAAACGCTACTGTCTTCACTGCCACTGGCAATCAAGCGCCCATTCGGGTGAAAAGCGACCGCCGCAACCGGCTGGCTGTGTTGGCGATGAGATAGCAATAGCCGGCCATCCTGCGTGTCCCACACGCGGACGGTCTTGTCGTTGCCCACACTGGCCAGTTGGCTGCCATCGGGGCTGAAGGCGATCATTTCAACCCAGCCACTGTGCCCGGTCAAGTCGTGCAGACAGCGCCTCTGATCGAGATCCCAAATTCGAATGTGCCCATCACTCCCTCCAGTCGCCAGCCACGGGCGCTGCGGGTGCCAATCCACGGTCCAGGCGCGATCCACATGCCCCTGCAAAGTCCGCACGCGCTGCGGGCCGCGCACATCCCACACGTGGATAGATTGGTCGTGACTGCCCACATAGAGCAGGGGCGCATCGGAGTCAGGCGCAAAGGCCAGCGCCTCGATGGCATCACGATGCCCCTCGAAGAGACGGTACGGCGCATAGTCGTCCATGCGCCAGATGCGTACGCGGCGGTCATGGCTGCCGCTGGCGAGCCAGGCGCCGTCCGGGCTGAAGGCCACGCTGCGCACCTCAGCCTCATGGTCGGCAAAGATATGCAGGCAGGCGCCATCGCGCACATCCCACAGCCGCACTGTTTTGTCATCGCTCCCGCTGGCCAGGAGGTGTTCGGTGGTGGGATGAAAGGCCAGCGGCAAGACACAGCCGTCATGTCCCGTCAGGGTGCGCAGACACGCGCCGGTCGCCACATCCCACAGTCTGATCGTCTTGTCGTAACTACAGCTCGCCAGCCAGCGACCGCTCGCACTGAAGCGGGCGGTCCAGACCACATCCTGGTGCCCAACCAGGGTGCGCAGGAGCCGGCCATCCGCGACGCGCCACAGGCGCACCGTCTGATCGCTGCTGGCGCTGACGAGCAGGCTGCCGTCTGGGCTGAATGCCACCGAGCGCACACGGTTTTCATGCCCTGCCAGGCTGCACAAACAGTGGCCGGTCTGAACATCCCAGAGTCGCACCGTTTTATCGCTGCTGGCGCTGGCGAGCAGCCGGCCGTCGGGGCCGAACGTTACCGAGCGCACCCAATCGCTGTGGCCTTTGAGGGTGAGCAAGCGCTTGAAGTCCCGGCAGCGCCAGAGGTAGATGTCGCCGCTGTCCGCGCCGGCCGCCAACAACGCGCCGTCCGGGCTGAGCCCGAGGGCCGCCACGCTAGAAAAAGCCTCCGTAAACACGGTCTCGTGCAGGTCCGCACCCGCCAGGTTGACTCCGTGCAGATCCACGCCCTGCAGAAAGGCGCGCCAGACGCTCACCTGGGAAAAATCGGCGCCGGTGAGATCATCCCCAATGTGTCGGAGGAGATTGAGGCTGTTGCCGGCCGTATAGCCAGGCAGGCCCGTGCCGCGCTCCATCGTTACGAGGTCAACCAGGCGCCGCGCCATGCCCCGTTGCGGCCATGCCTGGCGCAGGCTCTCGGCCAGGGGAGCAGCAATGAAGCGTTCCTGGCCGAGACGTTTGTACTCCCTGGCCGTAGCGTTGAGCAAGGGAAAGCGTCGAAAATGGTCAGCCCGACCTTGTATGATCTCTTCGCCCAGGGTTTGTACCAGGCGATTGGTGACATATTCCAGCACGATGTCCTGCAGGAAGAAGCCGGCCTGGCCCTTGTCCACCAGGTGACGGCGCAGTAAGGAGCTGAGGGTCGTCCAGACATCGTTGATGGGTTGGCGAGGCAGCAGATATTCCGCCAGGTAGTCCGGGGACAGCGCCGTGCGCTCGAGCGCCAGCCAATGCATGACATCCTGCTCGCTGGCCGAAAGGCGGTCGACGTGTTCATCGAGCAGGTCATTGACATCTTCGAACGCGAAGCGCTGGCTGGTCAGGAAATCGGCCAGCTGGCCTGCGTACAGATCACGAATCGGCGCAGCCGCCAGCTGCAGCATCAAGGGATTGCCGGCATAGTGCCTGACCAGGGCTTCCCAGTCGGCGTCGCTGCCGATGAGCTGCGAGCCCTTCAGAATGTCCTGGGCATCAGCGACGCTGATCCCTTTCAGCGGCAGAGACTCGACCGCGCGCCAACGGTCCTTCCCAGCGCCATATCCCGCGGCTTTTCGCGACTGACCACGACCAGGCAACCCTGGTGCTCGGTTTCCGCCACGGCCTGAATCAGATCGCCGTAGGCGGCGTAGCCGTCACGAAAATGGCCTGCCGGTCCACCGGGGCGCATGACGGCCTCGAGCTTGTCGAAGATCAGCAGGCAGCGCTGTTGGCGGAAGTAGGTTAGCAGCCGGTCAATACGGCCGGCCGTGGTGGCGGGCAGAGCAGTGTCGCGATAGTCCGAAAAGAAATGGATGCAATCGCTCAGCACTTCATCCAGGGGCGGGCCGTCCTGCAGCAGCACCCATAGCGTGGCGTCGAACGCCGGCGCCGCGTCCAACGCCGCCTTTTTGGTCAGAAATGTCTTGCCGACTCCGCCCAGGCCGAAGATACCCACCAAGCGACTGTGGTCGGTCTGCAAGACGTGACGCAACTGCGCCAGTTCTTGACTCACGCCCCACGAAGAACGGCCACATCCGGTGAGCGGCCCCAATCCGTGCGGCCGGCGGGCTTGGCCGGACGGGGCGGCTGCGGCGCCGGCGCCGGCTGAGCGAGCGCGGGTAACACTGCGACAGGATGTGGATGGCCGGCCAGGGTGAGCAGAGTGCGCAGATCGAGTTGAAACGATTCCCGCGGCAGTTCAACTTCCTGCGCCCACGCGGCCAATGCCTGCACCAGGCCTTCGACATCCTGTTGGCGCGCGACGGGCTGGCCCCGGCGCCATTTGGCGATCGAATCACCGCCCCGCTTACCGAGGGTCTGGCCGATGATTTCTTGGAGGTCTTCGAGCGGAGGACCGCCCGCGTCTTTGATTTGCCAAAGAAGGTTGGTCAGCAGGTTACCGAAGCGTTTCCAGTCAGCAGGCATGGGGCCTCCTGTCGGGTAGAATTCCCAGGAAAAATTTCCGACATTCCAGGGGTGGGATGTGTTACGCTGTGAAGGATGGCGTAGACTCAGTTTATCTGTTTCGACCAGATACGTCAAGTCGGTTTGCCGGGAAAACCACAGGAGGGTATCGTGAACCTGAATACAAACCCATCCACACCCGTTGCCGTGTGCGCCGTTGGCTTGCTTGCGGCCTTTTTCATGCCCTGGGTCCAAATTTTTGGCGTCGGCGTATCCGGGTACAACCTCGGTCAGCTCGGTTCGTACGGCACCTATGCCTGGATCATTCCCATCGTGGCTGGTACGGCCCTATGCCTCAGCTTCGTTGATCTCGATAATCGTGCCATTGGAGCGATTGCCGGCATCATTCCGCTCGGGGCCATTCTCTACGCCCTCGTGAGGGTTGGTCTCGAAGGAGGCATCGAAGCGATGAAGGTCGCATTGGAGTTGGCATGGCAAGCCTTTTCGATTGGCGCATGGCTCACAATCATCTTTAGCAGTGCGATCATCGTTGTTGCGGTTGTTCAAGCGCCAACGGACAGCCGTGAAAGCCAGGCGTCGTAAGTCTAACAAATGACCATGAGCCATGATGGCTATCTCATCAGAGTTTCAATCACACAGTCTTGATCGGAGGAAATTGACTATGGGTTGGCTGGACTTAGTGCTAGGCGCCGCCAGCGAGCGCCAGCATGTACAATGCGTCACAACTCGAAACACTGCGCAGCAGGGCCGAAGGCGCGCTGATCCAGGCTATCATCCAGTACCTCGACAGATTTTCGAGTTCAAGCAATGACCGAGGCCGGCAAGAGGCTCAGTCGGCCAATCGCCGCCGGCGCCATCAGCGTCGTCGAGTTGCGGCTGCTCAGCAGTGGCATCACGCCCGATCTCTTTCAGGAGCTGGGGGACAAAGAGTACGCCAAGAATACGGTTCGGTTGATCGGTGAAAACAAGCGTCGCCTGTTGGGAATGCTATCAGCGGATGAGCAGAACGAAGTTGGACGGGTGGCGGCGGCCGCCGCGCGCTTGCCCGATTACAATTACTACGTGAGTAATTTCGATGTAGGGCGGCGATTGATGGAAGCGACGTCTGCTATCGCCAAGTACGAGACGCGCAACGGGTGCATGTTCAACACTGCTCTTTCTTTGGGCTATACGTTTGTCGGCTTGCCGGCCGCGATTATCCTGTTTGGATCTTCAATAGACTGGAACATTGGCGTTGTTGTAGGGGTTGGTGTGTGGCTCGCCGGGTTTGTCGCGATTATTATCTGGCAACATGCCGGCGAATACAAGGCTGCCAAGAAGACGATGGAAGAGATCAAGGATAAGGTGAACCTGCCGCGCTTCATGGCATTGGATAAAGAGTTGGGAGGAAAGGACCACGCGCAGCAGCTCCAGCAGACTGCGCAGGCGCTGGTAATGCCTTTCTTCGGCGACGCGCGCTTGCTGAGCGCGTAGGTTGCTTCGTGTGCACTTATCCGTGGTTATTAACGCCGAAATCGTTGAGGTTTTGGAGGCATCACACGCCTGGTCGTGGCAGATTTCAAGGCAAGGGAGATTCGAATATGGTACGTCGTGCATATTTTGCTTGGGCCATCATGGTGCTTATCACCTGCATGTTGACCGCCTGTGGCGCGAGTTTAGAGTCGAATCTGATCGGCACATGGCAATTGGCGCCTGGCAGCAGTGATGACTTGACAATCGAGTTTCGTGATGGTGGTGCGGTGATCTGGACTCAAGATGGTCGCAGTTTCGCGGGGACGTTCAAAACCGTGAAGGACAAGGATATCCAGTTGACCATTTCAGGAGATCTGGGGCCGGTTATGGTATTGTTCACGGATGTCACACTCGAAAAAGACAGGCTAACGATGTCGCGCGTCGGCGATGATGTCCGCATCGATCTGTTTCGTGTCAAACCATAATTTTGCCGCTGGGAAATCTTCATTCAATTCCGGCTCGTGGGTAATCTACGGCCGCCGTTTTCTCGGATAGGAAGTCAAGCGAGGCACAAGATCGTAGCTTAGCGATGGGAGGTGAGCGATGATGAAGAGGGATTGGATTGCCAGGATTAGCCGAGGGGCTGCGTTTGTATGCCTTCTTGTAATCCTGAGCGCGTGCGCCAGCGCCAGAACTAATCCGGCGCAAGGCGTTGTGCGTCGCATGTACGACGCCCTGTCCAAAGGCGATCGTGACGCGTACATGGACGCCATCCTGCCCGAGAATCGCCAGCGAGGCGGCTACCCGCTGGGGCTGCTGGACGCCTTTTCGTTTGGGATCGGGCCTCTCAACCTTGACCCGTCCAAGTTGATGAATTTTACCGTCAAAAACCTGAAAGTGGACCTGATCAGCAGCCGGGACGATTACGCCCTGGTGCAGGCCAGCGGTATGGTGCGTTACCCGATCATCGCGATGGAGCTCAACTTCTGCGACCAGCACGACGTACGCCGCATCCAGGACGGCAACTGGTACGTGGATATCTATGCCAGCGAGCGCGCCGAGCGCCTGCAGCGCATTCAGGCCAAGCGTCAGCAGGAATTGGCGCAGACGCCGAGTGGCTCAGGAGGCTTGGATCCATTCAGCATGCTGAAGGATCTTGGTCCTATGATGGAGAGGGTGCTCGATTTGTGCGAGTAAGCCAGGGAAATGCTGAACGAGGAAAGAGCCGTCCTGATGAGCAGTTTATGACTGCATTTGGCCTGAAAAAGCCATAAAACCTGCTGGACAGCAAGGGCAGTCTATGGTCGTCATTTCCAACGATTGGAGCGCTGAAACACCTCTAGATAGCGGTTGCAGGCCGCCCAAGCCGACAGTGGTGGCTTTGAGTCTCTAAGACGCCAGCGCCAGGATCTCGGCGATCAGAAAGGGTAGATTGGGTTGCGAGAAGTTGAGGCCTGGGGCAGGCACACGATGATGCTTGATGTCTGGCGGCAGGTGTTTATGGTAGGATGGTGCCGGCCAGGGTGGGCGATGCGGCTGCGAGTCGTACCCAGAGCTTATCACCGCCAGCCATACTTCGTAGCTGTAGGCTCGATGGTGACAGCGCCAGCATCCCAGGTGAGGCGTTCGTAGACGGAGGCGGTATCCTCCCATTAGAGTTACATCGCCAGTTCGGCGAACAGGCGACCCCGCTGGGCCACAACCAACGTCGAGCGAGTAATCTGAGATTCGCTTCGCTGCAGCGAATAGGTGTAGAGTTCGTAATCACGCAAGGACCGGAATGGGTTCATGGCGCGCGGTTCTCTGAATCACGTCAATGATAGACCGTGTCTCGGCCAGAAAGAAGTGTAGCGTTGTCTGATATTGGTCGCGTCGTCGCAGCCACAGCCGGTACGCGCTGGCCCAGGCCGTCCAATCACGAACCCATGCGTCATCCGGCGGTTCTTCGCCGTTGGCGTAGGCTTCATAGAAGGTTTCGGACAAAACACCATATTTGCGCTCATAGGTGCGCATGTCGTCTTCCAAAGCATAAATATCTTGCATGATATCGTCTAATGTCATGATCTCACCCCCATAAGCACACTGCGATCAGGCTTGCATTATAGCCGAAATCCGCCGACCTGCCAAAGCCTCCTGGCAGTTCATTCTGAATCAAGAAGAAGGAGCGATTACATGAGTTTCCATTTGTTGCGTCGTCCCATGAGCTGGGTCATTCTCCTGAGTTTGACCCTGGCCACCTTGAGTTTCAGTGGCCGTTCGGCCGCACCGGCAAGCGGCGACAACGCCATCCGCCTGACCGCGCCGTCTTTCGTAGCCATCGCCAACGCGCAGGAAGAAGGCGATACGCCGACTGCCTTTCCCCAGGACGAGGCCGGCATTTCCGCGTATTTCCATGCCAGCAATGCCATCAACCTGAGCGATGTGCGCAGCATCTATCGCGTGATCGAAGCGGAGACATCCGACTACATCATCGGCTCGGTGCCGCCGGCCAATTACCCGGAGCGCTTCGATGTCCATGTCTACATCCATCGCAGCGGCTGGTTCCTGGCCTACTACCTGGCGGCGGACCCGGCCGCCAAGATATTCGACTGGCATGCCTACACCAGCGGGTCGATTCCCACGCTGCTCGAAAACGTCCTGGCCGTCGCCGCCAATGCCGCGGGCGTCTCGTACCCTGGCGCCACCTACTACGATTTCCGCTTTCCCAATGCCAATCGTCTCTTGCTGGCAGCCGAAGATAATCGCAACGGGAGTCAGTTCCAGGTCAACCTGCCCGGCAGCTACGCTTACTACGAACGAAGTTGGTCGCTTCGACGCGCCGGAGAGCAAGACGCACACTTGAAGCTTGATGGCGTTGAAATCGCGGCTACGGCCGGCTATGCTGATGGCACGTTAACGGCGTCTCACTGCCGCTATCACACATTTGAAGTATGGAATGGAACGACCTATTGGCCTACGCCGGCCTCGCCCTCGTCTACCGGGTGCCATGATGAACGCGCGCTATCTGATTTTCCTGATCCTGCTCGGCCTGTTGGCGCTGCCGTTCGCCCTGCCTGTGCGCAGCCAGAGCGGCATCATTGTCAACAACGCCGATGCGGTGCGCGAAACCGGCGCCAGTCCATATCCAATCCGATGCGGTTGCCGCCCGCATCTCCAGGCAGCCAACGCGGGGCGGCATGAAGCCATCGGCGCACTGCCGTCCGCCCTGAACTCGTTGTTCGTGCAGGTGGGCCGGCGCATCGTCGTACAGGCGGCCAATGCCCTGCGGCACGCCAGCCTGGCTGCGCCCGATGGCTCACTGCAGGCGCTCTGCCCAGGTCGCCAACCGCATCATCCTGCAATCGGCCAACGCCGGGCGGCGGGAGACCCTCACCTTTCCGCGTGAGATCATTGGCGACACGGCGCCGCCGCAGATCAGCAACGTCGTGGTGACGCGCGTGGGCGCCAGCATCCGCGTCACCTGGAACACCAATGAGTTTGCCAACAGCACGGTGCTGTACGGGATGCAAACGGGCAGCTACCCGCAGTCGGTGACGAATCCTCTCTTCGAGAGGCAGCATGAAATCAATCTGACCGGTCTGCGCGGTGGAACAACGTATTTCCTGCGTGTGCGCAGCGCGGACTTGAGCGGGAACACCGCGACCGGGGCAGAGCGCAGTATCGTCGCAGGAGGCGGCGTGTATCTGCCGTATGTCGCGCGGCGACGGTAGCGTTTGGATCACGAAGGCGCGAAGTGACACGAAGATCGCGAAGCACAAAGATCGCGAAGCACCCCCCGCCGCGCGATCTTCGCCGTCTTCGGTCCCCCGTTATTCACTCTCCTCCCGACAAGTAGTTGGTGCTGGTTGGACAGTCTGTGTTGGCAGGTGGCTGTGGTTTGAGTATAATCTACTCGGATGATCGCCAAAAGGTACACCAATGAGGGTGGCAACGACGTATCCGGAGCAGCAAGATGAGCCACAGTCGCAGTGTGCCATTCTGGATTTGTATGTGGTTTGGCATTCTTTTTGCTCTGCTAGCCGCGCCGTCAGCCGCGCAATCGGCGCGGCCAGCGCAAACCCCGCCGACTCCGGTCACCCAAAGCCCGTCCGCAAGATCATCCGCCTCTGTGAAGGTCAACGCCAACTTGCGCTCCGGGCCGGGCACAAACTACCCTCGAATTGGCAGCGTCAAGGCTGGCCAGACTATCGAGATCGTAGCCCGCAACCACACAGGAGACTGGTACCAACTAGCGAGTGGTGCTTGGATCTTCGGCAACTTGGTGGACGGCGCGCCCGACGTCCCGGAAGCCATGAATATTCCCGCGCCACCGACCGCTACACCGAATCCAGCCTCAGTCGCGCCAGCAACGAGCCCGCCATCCACCAAGGCCGCGGACGATCCGCCGCAGGTGGTGGTTAAGGTGAAAACCAACGCCAACCTGCGGACTGGCCCTGGGACTAACTATCCCAGCGTAGGTGTCGCCAAATCTGGACAAACGCTGACCATCATTGGGCGAAACTCAACTGGCACTTGGTATCAGACTGCCAACGGGACGTGGATATTTGGCAATTTACTCAATAGTATGCCGAGGGTGCCAGTGGCAGCGGATAATCCAGCAGCATCAGGAGCAGTGTCTACACCAGCGGTGGCGACACGGACGCCCACCGGGGGAACGACCGGCACGGGTATTGGCAGCGTTGGGCGCGCTCATTCATTAGAATGCAGCTTTGACTCTCCGCTCGCTTGCTTAGATTGGCTATTGGGCGATCCCACCCGCCGCAATACTGTCTTGGGTGGCCTAGGCCTGTGGGTCGCTGCACTCGCGTTGATGGCGGCTGGCAGGCGTTGGCGTTGGGTCATGCACTGCATCCTTGTGACGGTTCTGCTTCTTCCGATCGGCTGGTTCGTCACAATCCTGTCCGGCTTGCTGCAACTGGCTGACCCCGATAGCTCAACTTCTCCACGGGAGTTGCTTCAGAATTTCGTCAATTTGGAGCCAGTGCAGACTACGATAGGAATTGTCTTTTTGGTGCTCACCGCAGTGAGCATTTTCGGCGGTATCATAGTCTTCGCGATACTCGCCATCGTTTATGCCATCTTCCTGGCACTACTGCCTGGCCCTGACTACGTGCCGTCACCGCCCTATCCTCTGTTGGGCCATCCAGAGCATGCAACATCTGGCGAATTCAGCGACAACCGTCCAGACTATGACCCGTACTCAAGCTACCCCGATACGAGGAGCGATGACAATTCCGACGACGATGACCGAAGCAGTGGAAGCATCTGGGATGGATGGTTAGTGAAGTGGTAAACCGGCTGTCTCGGCCACCGCGCCCAGAGTTACACCGACCTCGACCGGGTTGCAGACTCCGCTGACAATAGGAACTCCAGGATCTCGGCGATCAGAAAGGGCAGGTTGGGCTGTGAGAAGCTGAGGCCAGGCGCGGGCACGCGGTGATGCTTGATGTCCGGCGGCAGGTGTTTGTGGTGCGGATGGGTGCTGGCCAGGGTGGGATCATTGGGATGCGGCTGCGAGTCGTACCAGTAGAGTTTTTCGCCGCCAAGCCATACTTCGTAGCTGTAGGCTTCGATGATGACAGTGTTGGCGTCCCAGGTGAGGCGTTCGTATACGGCAAGGCGATAGCCGCCTGTGAAGGTTACATCGCCGGTGAGTTCGGCGAACAGACGACCCCGCTGGGCCACGACCAACGTCGAGCGAGTGATCTGAGATTCGCTTCGCTGCAGCGAATAGATGTAGAGTTCGTAATCACGCAAGGACCGGAATGGGTTCATGGCGCGCTGTTCTCTCTGAGCTACGTCAGGTGGACTGGGTTTCGGCCAGAAAGGAATGAAGCTTGCCTGATACTGATCGCGCCGTCGCAGCCAGAGTCGGTACGCGCTGGCCCAGGCTGTCCAATCACGAACCCATGCGTCGTCCGGCGGTTCTTCACCGTTCGCGTAGGCTTCATAGAAGGTTTCGGACAAGACGCCATATTTGCGCTCATAAGTGCGCATGTCGTCTTCCAGAGCGTAAATATCTTGCATGATATCGTCCAGCGTCATGGTCACACCCCCTCAGCATGTGCTGTCAGGCTGCATTATAACTGAAATCGGTCAGCCTGCCAAAGCCCTGCGACAGGCCATTCCAAACCGGCTTGATACCGATTGACCGGTCTATGTTGGCAGGCGGCTGTGGTTCGAGTATAATCTGATCCGCACCCTGAACACCAGGAGGTGCACTGATGAGTGCCATGAATCCACCCTGTCTGATAGCGTTGAGGCGCAGGATGCCAGCAGACGATCTTGGTCTGCCAAGGTTTCAATATGGTGTCTAGTGTAAACGTTTATTGCTCGAAGCCGAATGTCGTCGCATCCTGAGCCGGCAATTGACGCAGTCGTGCGGCAAGTGGCGGACAAATTCCAACCGGAAAAGGTAATTCAAATGAGCTTCAGGTTCACGGTAGCCCCACGCCGGAAAGCGAACAGCGGATTTACCTGTGATCATGAGTCAGATCCCTGAAGCGTACGCAGCAAGCCGTCGGGCATCCGCCAGGCGTTGAGTAACACATCGATTAGACCTGACGTGGATACGCCTTCGATTCAGACCATTGACGACCTCATTCTTGACCGAAATCACGAGCCAGTGGCAAGGTGCTGGTTTGAACGAACTGACGACATCGATTGAGAAGGCGGAAGGTGACTACAACACGGCGCACCGCGACTATCGGCGCAAGTGTCCCAACTCGATGCGGTTTGCTTTCATGCCCAGACAGACAGCGGAGAAAACCTGGCTCTTGTTAGAACGGGCCGCCTGTCCCCAGAACGCGACTGACGAATTGCATGGAGACTTGCCTCCTGTAGATCCAGCATTTGGGCGATGCGCCGGCCACTGGTATTGCTGGCACCTACGCGGTGTTATCGTTATCCCGGCGAGCTGCCAGATTGATGAGGCGCGCAGCTTGAGGAGCCTTGTGTACGCGAGATGATTTGATCAGATCTGATTGCACTGGTAAATAACATGATTGGCGCCTCTTCATACGGCCAGGTGACAACACACGAGACCCGCACCAGCGTGGGATACGTGTGGGATTTCGTGGGATACGTGTGGGATAACGTGGGATTGTAAGAAATCCGGCTTCTGGCAGAAGCCGGGTTTCTTGTAGAGACCGGGCTTCTTGCTGGCACGGTCACTTGAGAATGTAATACGTGGCGCGCTTCTCGCCCACGCGCAGCAGAATGCCTTGATCCACCAGGTCGGCCAGGTCGCGGCGCAGGGTTTCCGCGCTGACCTCCGGCTGCAGTGCCTGGTAATCGCTGTTGGTGATGCGCCCGCGCTGCGCTAGAAATTGCAGCGCGCTCTCCTGCCGTGGATTCAGATTGAGGCCGCGCCAGCGCAGGGCCGGCGCTTCCCCGGCGGCCGACGCCGGCGCGGACGCGGCGATCATCTCCCCGCCGTTGCGCAGCGTCACCTGGAAACCGGCCGCGGTCTCCGTGAACTGCGGCGGCGGCAGACCATGTTCGCTCATCACGCGCACCATGCGATCCATGCCATAGCCCAGGCGCTCGCTGAAACCCATGTCCGACAAAATCTGCACGATGGCCTCGTTGCGGCTGTAACGTTCCGCCAGCAGGTTGTCCAGCGTCACATGCCCTGGCAGGCGCCCCGGTGAGTAGACCTGCAGGCGGTCGCTGAACATCAGCAGTCGGATGCCCTCGCCCCGCGCGGCGTAGTCGCGGTGCGCCACCGCGTTGACCAGCGCCTCACGCACCACGGAGATCGGATACTCCGGAACCTCCTCGCGCGCCAGGCCGCGGATGCGGTTCGTGCGCCGCATGTGGTCGGCCACGAAAGCCTCGGCCAGGCGCACCTGCTGCGGCAGCGCGCCGCGAATGTCCTGGCGCACGAACTCATCGCTCATGTCCGCGCCCTGGTAGCGCACGGCAATCACCTCGGCCGAGCGCAAGAAACGCTGCGGATCGCGGCCAAAGAGCAGAATGCCGGCCACCGTCGGCGCCAGCGCACCGCCGGTGTCGGTCAGGCAGCCGCGGCTGAGCAGCACTTCTTCCACCGTGTCCGCGGCCAGCCCCGACAACGCTTGCACATACGCGCGCACGCGCGACGGATCGAGATCATCGAGCCGGCTGCCAGGCACGGCTGTGGATTCGAAACCGGCGCTGCCCGGATCGCGCTGCATGAGCAAGCGGCGCAGTTCCTCGGTGGTCAGCGGCCGATTCTGGGCGGCCATGCGCGTCCAGTAGACGCCATACACGCTGTAGACGTGCGGCAAGCCCGACGGCACATTGATCATTGCGACCAGGCCGCCAGGCAGCGTCAGCAGCTCCGGCAGCGGCAGGATCAACGGCGGCTGCGCCAGCAGGCAGGCGCTTTGCGTCAGGTCGGCCAGCGCGTCGGGCAAGGCGTTGGTCGGCGCCAGCACAACCGCGCCGCCATGAGCGTTGGCCAGGGCCGCTAACGTCGCAGCCAACTGCGCCGCGTCCGGCGCCTCATGGAACAGGGCCAGGTCATCGGCCGGCTCGCGCCGCAGCAGCGCTTCGGCCGCGGCCACGGTATGGCTGGCCGGACGACGCATGATGAGAGCAGAAGCGGTCATCGGTTCACAACTCCAACGCCTCGGCTTCGAAGACCCAATCATCGGGCGCAAAATGATCGGGATGGCGCCGCGCCCAGGCTTCGCGACCTTCGGCGGCGATGAAGAGCGAGCCGGCAAGACAGATCACGTCGGCGGGTGACGCCCAATCCAGCGCCAGCGCCAGCGCCGCGTCCACGGTGGGCGCCGCCGTGGTCACGCCGTGCATGATCTCAGCCGCCATCTCCGCCAGGCTCTGCGGGGCAACCGCGCGCGGGTGCTGCGCGTGTGTGCAGATGAGCAAGTCGGTCACCGGCGCCAGCACGGTCAACATACCGGCGATGTCCTTGTCCAGCGACGCGCCCAAGATCAACGCCAGGCGACCGCCCCGCGCACGTTTGACCGAATCCAACAGCGCGGCCAGCTTTTGCGCGGAGTCCACATTGTGCGCACCATCCGCAATGATCGCCGGCCAATCTCCAATCTCCGGTCTCCAATCTCCTCCCACTGTCAACGTCTCGAACCGCGCCGGCCAACGCGTCTGCGCCAGGCCGCCAGCAATGGCAGCTTCAGCGAGCGCCAGCCCCTGGCCGCGCAGCATCCGCGCCATCACCACGGCCAGCGCCGCGTTGACCGCCTGGTGGGCGCCGACCAGGCTGATGTCGAAACCGGCCACGGCCGCGGCGACTGCCGTATCGCGATCCAGCAGCAGCAGGGGCGCCTGCCGTTCCTGGCAGGTGGCTTCGATGACGGCCAGGGCTTCCGGCGCCTGCGGTGCGCAGACCAACGGCACCCCTGGTTTGATGATGCCGGCTTTCTCGTGGGCAATCTGCGTCAGGGTGTCGCCGAGCACCGCCATGTGGTCGTAGCTCAGCGAGGTGATGGCCGTGATGTCCGGCTGCACCACGTTCGTGGAATCGAGGCGGCCGCCCAATCCCACTTCAAGCACGGCCCATTGCACCCCCTGCTGCGCAAAATGGGTCAGGGCCAGCGCGGTAATCAGCTCGAAGGTGGTCACGCCAGGCAGGCGCTCGCTGGCCGGGCGGCAGTGGGCAACCAACGTCACCAACTCGGCGCGACTGATGAGCGCACCATTGACGCGCATGCGTTCACGAAACGTGTGCAGATGCGGCGAGGTGTACAGACCGGTGCAGTAGCCGGCCGCGCGCAGGATGGACTCCATGAAGGCGCAGACAGAGCCTTTGCCTTTGGTGCCCGCGACGTGTACAATATGAAAATGCTGCTGTGGATTCCCCAGGTCGGCCAGCAAAGCCCGCATGCGCTCCAGGTTGAGCGTGGTGGCGGAATAGTCAAAGCGCGGCTGGCGCTCGAAATTAACGCGGCCGAAGATGGTGTGCAGGGCGTCGAGATAGGCTGGATGGTTGTCATTCATGGCGGCGCTATTGTACTCTAGCGGGCACGAAAGGCAAACCGTGCAACGAGCGGTTGAGACAAGAAAAGAAGAAACCGGGCTTCTGCGAGAAACCGGGTTTCGATCTCATCATCGGCGCCATCCTCACTTGGTCGCGCTCGCCGGCTTCCTGCTGCTGAGCCTGCTGCTGACCTGGCCGCTGATTCTGCACGGCACGACCCATGTCCCCGGCGACGGCATTGATGACCCCGCGCTGGCCTGGAACCTATGGTGGGTCAAGTTTGCCGCGGTGGATCGCCAGCTCAATCTGTTCGACTGCCGCTGGATGTTCTATCCGATCGGCATCAACCTGGCGTTCTACACGCTGACGGTGCTCAATGGCTTGCTCTCCGTTCCACTGCAAACGGCCGCCTCCGTCATCGTTGCCAACAACGCCCTGATCCTCGCGTCCTTCGTGCTCAGCGGCTACGGCGCCTTCTTGCTGGCGCGCACGGTGCTGCGTCGCCCGCAGGCCGATTTCTGGCCGGCGTTCGGCGCGGGGATCGTCTACGCCTTCGCCTCCAGCAAGCTCTTCTACGCCGCGCTCGGTCAGGCCAACATCGCCAGTTCGCAGTGGATTCCCTTCTGCGCCCTCTACCTGGTGCGCCTGGGGCGGGCGGTCACGCTGCGCCAGGCGCTGCGCGAGGGTGCGCTGGCCGGCCTTTTCCTGGCCCTGCAACTTTGGGCGGAGATGACCTTTGCCAGTTTCCTCTTCATCCTGGTCGGGCTGTTCAGCATCCGTTGGTTGATTACCGCGCTGATCTCCCCGCGGCGCGCCGGGCTGACGCCGCGGCTGCTTGGCCTGGCGGCAATGGCCGTGGTAGTCGCCCTGGCCGCGCTGCCCCTGCTGGCCGCCATGCTGCCCGATCTGCAGGCCGAGGGCGATTTCTTCAGCCGCGGAGGTGGCTTTGCCGACCTCTTCTCGGCCGATCTGGCCGGCTTTGCCCAGCCGACGCAGTTGCACCCGCTGCTGGGCGCCGCGGCACGGGCGGCGCCATTCCCGCACGACAAAGGGCAGCATCTCTACCCCGGTTTTTCTGTGCTGGCGCTGGCGCTGCTGGGCGCCTGGGCGGGGCGCGGTCGGGGTGACGGCCGCTTCTGGACGCTGGCCGCGCTCGCCTTCTTCCTGCTGGCGCTCGGCCCCACCCTGCGCATCGCCGGCCAGGATACCGGCATTCCTGGCCCCTTTGCCTGCTGGCGCGGCTGCCCTTCTTCAACGGCAACCGCTACCCCAGCCGCTTCAGTGTCATGCTGATGCTCAGCCTGGCCGTGCTGGCGGCCGAGGGGCTGGCCGTGTTGGCTGGGCACAGCAGGGAGATTTTTCGTAAGCGGTCGGCGCAGGCCGACCTTGCGGCGGAACGCCCTTGCGCCCCGAATTCATTCGGCGGGCGCCCGTTTTCCGCGCCGGCCGGCAGCGCACTCGCCGCGGTCAGCCTGCTGCTGATTCTGTTCGAACATCTCTCCGTGCCATTGCCGTTGAACAACCTGGCCCAAGTCCCGGCTGTTTACCAGGATGTGGCAGCCACGCCTGGCGATTTCACGCTGCTGGAACTGCCACTGGGCTGGCGCAACGGCGCACGCGTCCTGGGCAAACAAGACCCGCTCATCATGCAGCAGCAGTGGTACCAGACCCTGCATCACAAACGGCTGCTGGGCGGCAATACCTCGCGCAATCCGACTCTCAAGTTTCAATACTTCAGCCAGGCGCCTGTGCTCAGTACCCTGCTGGCGCTGACCAACGCGGCCGACCAGCCCCCGCATGAGCGCCTGCGCAGCCTGCTGGCCGATCCGACTGCCTGGCAGCAACTGCTGGAGCACGATCGCCGCGCCGCGCCCGCTGTGCTGCGCCAGTTCGACATTCGCCTCATCACGATCCACGAGGCCGCTGCGCCGCCCAATCTCGTTACTTATGTCGAGTCGGTGCTGCCGGTGCGCCTGCTGACCGTGCGTGAGGGCATCCGCCTTTACGCGGTGACGGACATCGCGGCGCCATCACCGACCGACGTAGATTTGACCGCTGCCGCGGGCACGCTCTACCTGGGCGAAGGCTGGAACGGCTGGCTGCAGCCGCCGGTTCTCGGCGGGGTCTGGCATGGCGAGACGCCGGACGCGGTGTGGGCCGAGCGGACGCAAAGCCGGCTGCTGCTGCCGCTGGCGGAGACCGGGGCGCGCCTGACCCTGGAAGCCAAAGCGGCCGGGCCAGGGCAGACCCTGCGCGTGCGCGTCAACGGCTGGCGCTCGCCCGTGCAGGCGCTGGCGCCCACCTGGCAAATGGTGACGGTCGAGATTCCTGCCCGGGCCGTGAGTGCGGGCCTGAATGATGTCATTCTGGAATTTGGCAAACTCTACCCACTACCGTTAGAATCAGATGAAACATGGGCGATTGGCGCAACCGGCCAGCGCGCGCCCGTCCCGATTTTTGTCGAGAGCGCCGGCGAAGAGAGCGGCGATTTCGCTCATATCTGGGTCAATGGCCGCGATGTCGTCACCACGCCCGCTGAGCCGGGCTATGTCGTGGCGGTCATCGAACCGCTGCAGGGCGCGCTGGAAGCTGTGCGTCGCTTCGACACCCTGGCCGACCCGACCGCGTCGAGCGCGCTGGCTGCTTTTATCCAGGGACTGCCGGCCGGTCGCATCGTGGCCGTGGCTGCGGCCGACGAAGCCTCGCTGGCGTTGGGCGCGGACGCGGTGGCCGCGTTACGCGACATCGGCGCCGCGGGCGATTTGATGGGCCATTTTCGCTGGGGCCACGCGATCATTGGCGTCGCAGGCGCGGCGCCGGGCCAGGCGCTCGAGGCGCTGGGCGCCCTGCAGCCGGTTGGTGCGGCGGTTGGCGGCGCCTGGCGCAGCCCTCAGGTGGCCGCGGCCGTGCGGCGCGTGGGGTGGCTGGCGCCTTGAATTCAACAAGGGAGCGCATGGACGAATCAACGGTACGAATTGCTTTGGTTGGCTGCGGCTATTGGGGGCCGAACCTGGCGCGTAACTTGAGCCAGGTCAACGGTGGGCGCCTGATGGTATGCACCGATACCGATGCGCAGGCGTTGGCGCGCATGGAACGGCAGTATCCGCAGGTTGAGATGACGACCGACAGCGCCGCGGTCCTGCAGCGATCAGACATAGACGCGGTGGTGTTGGCGACGCCCGCGCGCACCCATGCAGGTTTGGCCCTGGAGGCGCTGGCGGCCGGCAAGCATGTCTTTGTGGAAAAACCCCTGGCGCTGAGCGTGGCCGACGCCGAGCAGATGGTGGCTGCCGCGCAGGCCGGCAGCCGTGTCTTGATGGTGGGGCACGTGTTCGAATATCACCCGGCGCTGCGCCATATCAAACAGCTATTAGACAAAGGTGAGCTTGGTGATTTATACTACCTGTACAGCACGCGGGTAAACCTGGGGCGAGTCCAGGCAGACATCAACGCGCTGTGGAGCATCGCCCCGCACGACATTGCAATCATGCTGCACCTGGTGGGCGGTCTGCCCCTGCGCGTCAGCGCGCACGGCCAGGCGTTTCTCAGCGGCAGTGTGGAAGATGTGGTGTTCGTCAACCTTGAATTTGCCGGCGGTGTGATCGGGCACATTCACGCCAGTTGGCTTGACCCCAGCAAAACGCGGCAGTTGACGGTGGTGGGCAGCCGGCGCATGGTGGTGTATGACGATGTCGCGTCCGAAGGCAAGGTAAAAATATACGACAAAGGCGTCTACCGCAAGAACGAGCCGGGCTACGGCGAGTTTCAGGTCAAGGTACACTCAGGCGACATCACCATTCCGCGCCTGGACATGACCGAGCCTTTACAGTTGGAATGTCAACACTACGTGGATTGCATCCGGGAGGGACGAACGCCGCTGACAGACGGCGTCAACGGCTTGCAGGTGGTGAGGGTGCTGGCAGCGGCCCAGGCATCGTTAGCGGCCGGCGGCCTGAGCGTCGCCGTGGCATGAACAGATGATCATGCGTCCACCGCCGCCCGAACCCCTCGAATGCCCGGTAAACGCGACAGCCACCGATTTCAATCGGTAGCTGTCAGCGGTGGCTGTCTGCCGCGCTCCTAACCGTCATTCTGGGGTCTTGTCGTCGGCAGAATGGGGGGAAGCGCAGGCAGGGGTTGCAGGGTCGGCGTCGGAGTCGCCTTGGCGCCCGGGAGCGGAATCTTGAGCCGGGTGTTGGTTTGCAGTTTGGTGGAGACCGATATTCTGTTGTATTTCGCAATGGCCTTTGCCGTGATGCCGTATTTCGAAGCGATGGAGGTCAGGGTTTCACCTTTGTGTACCACGTGAGTGATCACCCGATCCTCCCGGGCTGACGCTTGTGCAGCCGGAGCATAAGCCACGACGACGAACAACAATCCAACGACCAGGATCAATCGTACGATGAACTTTGACTTAACCATTTTGTGGCCTCTTCCTCAAATCGAATCTAGGTATTGTTGTAGTTCGACGTCATGAATGACGTTAGGGCTTTTTTGTTCTGAACAATTGTCACTCTTTTGTTATACCAAGTGCAATAGGCATCAAGTACGCATTTTGCCTTGATTTGCTGTATTACCTGTTGTCATCACCCCGTTTTGACTCGTGACCGCCATCGAAGTCCCGTCTAGCCAGTGTCAGGAGGCATTATGTTGCGCCAACCACATGCGCTCATCCTTGTTTGCGTCGTGATCCTCGTTATGGCCGCGGTGCCTGTGCTGCCGGCTGCATCACAGACCACCTATATCCCATGGCGCACCTTCACCACCGACGATGGCTTGGCTACCAATGAGGTCTATGCCCTCTTTCAGGACAAAACCGGCGACATGTGGCTGGCAACCGCTGCCGGCGTCAACCGTTTCAATGGCCGCTGGCGCACCTACACCATCGCCAGTGGCCTGATCTCCAACCGGGTGCGGGCCATCACACAGAGCCGCGATATGCGCTCGATCTGGATTGCCACCCTGGATGGCGTCAGTCGCTTGACAACCGCCAGCGACGGCACGGAATCGTGGCAATCGTTCGATGCAGCCAGCGGCCTCTTGAACAACTCCGTCCGCGCCGTCATGGAAGCGCAAGATGGCTCACTGTGGTTTGGCACGGCTGATGGGATTTCGGTCTTGACCATTCAAGCCGACAACTCCATCAGTTGGGCGCAGGTCACCGCCGACGACGGCTTGGCGCCTGGTCAGGTCACTGCGCTGCTGCAAGACACGAATGGCGCCATCTGGGCGGGGACTACGGCCGGGGTGGCACGCTTCGATGGACAACGTTGGAGCGACGTGATCCCAAGCGAGGGCTTGGCCCTGGCGCGCATCAATGCGATTCTGCAGGACCGTGCCGGTGACATCTGGTTCGCCACGGAAGGCGGCGGCGTCATGCAATTGTCTCAGGCAGAAGGCAGTTGGCGGCACTACACGGCGGCGGACGGCCTGCCGGACAACAACGTCTGGTCTATCTGGCAGGACGTGCAGGGCGACTATTGGTTTGGCGCCAACTTTGGCGGCGTAGCGCACTTTGTCCCGACCAACCCGGAAGACGAACAATGGTCGCTCTTCACGGTCTCGAACAGTGGCCTGATTGCCAATTCGGTGCGTGCCATCTGGGAAGACCCCACCAGCGGCAGTCTGTGGTTTGCCACCACCGCCGGTTTGAATCGCTACGATTGGCGCCAGTGGCACAGCAGTCTGCCGGGTGACACCGGCTCCCCCACCCGCGTATTTGCCCTGACCGAGGACGATGAGGGCCGTCTGTGGGCAGGCACCGACAGCAGCGGGCTGTTTGTCCGCGATGACGAGCGCTGGCTGTCGGTGGGCCTGAGCGACGACCCTGCCCAGCCGGCCGATTTCGTTTCGTCTCTGCGCTTCGATCACGAGGGGCGCATGTGGGTGGGTACCAATGGCAACGGGCTGTTCGTGCGCGAGGAAGATCAGTGGCGACCGATCACAGAGACGGCTATCTTCACCGGCGCCACCGTCATCGCCATCACAGAGCAAAAAGATGGCACCCTTTGGTTTGGGACCTTCGGCGGCCTGGTGCAGCGCCGCGCCGGCGCAGGTAGTGACGCTGACTTCTGGCGCATGTTCGGCGCCACAGACGGATTGCCTGGGCAACGCATTCAAGCCCTGCTTGTGGACAGCCATGACCGGCTCTGGGTGGGCACCGATAGCGGCATGGGAGTTTTCAACGGTAGCGGCTGGCGCACCTACTCCAAAGAAAACTCAGCACTGCCGGCCAACGACATCCGTTCCCTGGTGGAAACCAGCGATGGCAGCATTTGGGTCGGCACCTGGGCCAGCGGCATTGGCCGCCTGAATCCAGAAACGGAGCAATGGCAGGTCCTGACCGTGGCCGATGGTCTGGTCTCCAACGGCGTCGTGGCCCTGCTACGCGACCAGGACGACGCCATCTTGATCGGCACCGAGGGCGGCATCAGCCGCTTCGATGGCAGCACCTGGCAAAGCTACCAGGAGGCCGATGGCCTGGCCGGCGGCATCGTCACCACCATGTTTCAGGATCGCCAGGGCATCTACTGGCTGGCCACCGTGGGCGGCATGCGGCGCTACCAGCCGGAGGCGCGGCAGCCGTGGGTACGTGTGACGTCCATCAATTCCAGGATACTCAACGGCAGTCCGCTGCAACTGACGAGCGCCGACCAGGTGACGATTGACTTCAGCGGCGGCGATCAGGAAACGGTACAAACGGCACTGCTCTACCAGTACCGCTTGCTGCCCGTGGCTGAGGCCTGGCAAACGACGCGTAACCCGCGCGTGCGTTTTGGCGCGCTGACGCCTGGCGCGTATACCTTCGAGATTCGCGTACGCGACGAGGCCATGAACTATTCCCCGGTCACGCAAGCGGCGTTGACCGTGACGCGACCGCCGGCTGTCGTGGTGTTGCCCATCGTGGGCAGCGTCTCGCTCTCCAGTTTGGTTTTCGGCGTCCTGATGATGGCCATCGCCGTGGGCACGGGTAGCCTGGGGCTGACCGCCTGGTTGCGCGGGCGTCGTCGTCCACGGCAGGCGCTGCAGCGTAAGTTCAATCCCTATGTTTCCGGGGAACCGGTGCGCCGCGATGATCTCTTCTTCGGCCGTCACGAACAACTCAAGCGTATCCTGACCGTTCTGCATCGCAACAGCGTGATGATCCACGGCGAGCGGCGCATCGGCAAGACCAGCCTGCTGTTCCAACTGGCCGATCGCCTGCGCGAGGCGAGCGATCCTGACTGCGTGTTCGTCCCGGTGCTGGTTGATCTGGAGGGCACGCCCGAAACCGAGTTTTTCCATCGTTTGATGGAAGCCATCGTAGAAGTGCTGCCGGCGGATGAGAGGGCCAAACTGGAGCTGGCCTATCGTCCGTCAGCCACCGAATACACGGCCCGCGATATGCGCCGCGACCTGCGCCTGATCATCGCCCATCTGCAGGAGCAGGCGACGAAGACGGTGCGCCTGATTCTCCTGCTGGATGAGGTTGATGTGATGAATGATTACGATCAATTGACCCAGCAGCAGTTGCGACGCATCTTCATGGAGCAGTTTGCGCAGAACCTGGGAGCGGTGGTGGCCGGCGTGCGTATCAGCAAAGCCTGGGACCGGCTGGAAAGCCCCTGGTACAACCTGTTCAACGAAATCGAACTGATGCCCTTCGGCCGCGAGGATGCGCTGGCTCTGCTGCAGGAACCGGTCAAGGGTGTCTACCGGTGGGATCAGGACGCGCTGGAGTTCATTGTTGCCCATGCCAACGGCCGTCCCTATCGCATCCAGCAATATGGCCTGGAGTCAGTCAACCGCATGTTCGAAGGCAATCGCACGACCATCCAACTGGCCGATGTCGAAGGGGCGCATGAGGCCATTCAACGCATGGCGGAAACGTAAGACCGGGAGACCGTGATCGAGACCATGATACAGACATCCACATTGACCATTCTGCACACCAACGACATGCATGGCCGCGTGGCCGCGCTGTCCAGGATCGTCACCCTGGCTCGTCAAATTCGTCAGGAGGTGACCAGCCAGGGGAGCGCGTGCGTCCTGTGGGATGCCGGCGATGCCGAGGATACGATCCTGCTCGAAAGCAGCCTGACGCGGGGCGCGGCAGTCATGAGTTTACTGGCAGCAGCCGGCTACGAGCTTCAGGCGCTCGGCAATGCTTCGATCTTGCGCTATGGGCCGCGCATCCTGCCCGAACATCGCGCCCGCTTTGGCCGCCCGCTGCTGTGCGCCAACCTGGTGGAACGCAGCAGCGGCAACCTGCCGGCCGGACTGACGCCATACACCATCGTACCCTGCGGCGATGTGCGCATCGGCGTGATTGGTCTCAGTGCGCCGATCCCCGTCTACACCGTCTTCGACCTGGAGCCGCGGCAACCGCAGGATGTACTGCCCGATCTGATCGCGCAGGTCCGCGCGGCCGGCGCGCAAACCATCGTGCTCCTCTCCCATCTCGGCTCGAAGGCAGATCAACAGTTGGCCGAAACCATCCCCGGCCTTGATCTCATCATCGGCGCTCACGATCATGTGGCGCTCGATCCGCCGCTGCTGGTCAACGGCACGCTCATTGCCCAGGCCGGCGATTATGGCCGCTTCTTGGGCCGGCTCGACCTGGCCCTGGATCGTCACAGCGGCCGCATCGTCTCACATACGGGTCGCCTGCTCCCGATCTCCGATGCGCTGCCACCCGATCCCGACTTCGAGCAGGCCTGGCTGGCCGTGCAGGCCGAGGTCAAGGCGCAGGCGGCGCGACCGGTTGGCGAACTGCTGGCGCCGCTGGAGCTGGTGGACGATCGGGAGTGCAGCGCGGGCAATCTGCTGGCCGATGCCCTGCTCGCGCGGCTGCCAGATGTCGAACTGGCGCTGGCGCTGGCCGGTCAATGGACGCATGGTCTGCCGGCCGGCCAGGTGTCCTACGGTGGGTTGAACAGCGCCATGCGCCTGTCAACCAATCCAGGCCGCGTCATGTTGAGCGGCGACGAAATTCACCGCTGGCTGGCGAGCGCCGTACAGCCCGCAAACGCCGCTCGCAAGCTGCATGCCCTGCGCGATCGGGCCTGCGGACTGCCGCACGTGGCCGGCGCCCAGGTGTTCTACGATCCAGCGCAGCCCGATTCGCTCACCGTCAGCGTGGGCGGTGAGCCACTGGCACCCGATCGCCAGGTCGCGGTGGCAACGACCGACCTGGAATTCTCAGAGATGATTGGCTACGTGGTGATTGACGAGGCGCGCGTCGCCTTCGAGGTTCCGACGATCATGGCCGAGATGCTCGAGGATTACCTGGCGCTGCACTGGCCGCTGACGCCGCCCACCGGTCCGCGCATGATGGCGCAGGCGACGGCATGATTCGTTGTTTCGAGCTGGTCGGAAAAATTGCCCGCCGTTCGAGATTGATTATAATAGAAGCACGTGATGTCATTCAGACAGGTTGCCCTGCGCCGCCGACGCGGGCTTGCCTTCATGAGCGTTCATCATCGCAACGTCCAGGAAAGGCGCTACAGTGAGTAATCCGTATATCGTCGGTGGTTGGGTCAGCGGTGCGTTGCACTATGGCCGCCGTGGTTTGATCTCGCACCTGCTCGAGGGGCCGAACCACGCGCTGTGGGTGGTGGGCACCCGCCGTGTCGGCAAGACCTCGTTGCTACGCCAGATCGAAGCCTTGACCCTCACGCATCCACAGTACGTGCCGTTGTATGTGGATTTGCAGGGCATCAGCACTCGTGCAGAGTTCAATCAGGAGTTGCACTATGCCCTGGATGAAGTGGCCGCGCGCTTCGACGCCCAGGGTATTGACGCCGCTGCCCTGGCCCAGGAGGATGAGCTTGGCCTCCTGCGCACCCTGCGACGCCAACTGCTGGCCGTGGAGCGGACACTCCTGCTGCTCATTGACGAGGCTGAGGCCCTGATCAGCATTGGGCAGCCTGACCCGGCGCTCCTACAGCGCCTGCGCAAAATTTTCCTGGCCGGCAGCGGCATCCGTGTGATCATGGTGTCCACGAAAATTCTGCTGCAGCTCAACGAACAGGCGGCTGACTGGAACACGTCGCCGTTCCTGAACGGCTTTGCGCCGCGCAATTTAACCGCCCTCGATCCGGTGGCCGCCGCGATGTTGATCCGTCAATCACAATCGGCGGCGCCGGTGACCGCCAGCGAACAGGTCATTAATTGTATCCGTGACGAGGCCGGAGATCACCCCTTTCTCATGCAGATGATTTGCCAACGGCTGTGGCAAGAGGACAACAGCCTGCGCGAGCTGACGTCAGCCGATTTGATTGTGGATGACATGTTGGCCGGATTCTTCGAACATGACTACAAGTATTTGTCTGCTGGCGAGCGGCGCATTTTGCTGGCGGTTAGTCGGGCTGGCGTGCTGAGTGAAAACGCAGTGCGCGAGGCGACCGGCCTCTCGGAGTCGGAAACAGTAGGCTTTGTTTTCGGTCTGATCAAACTCGGCTATCTGCGCGTGGTCTACAACCAGTTGGCCGTGGGCAATCAGTTGCTCGACACCTGGATTCAACAGAACTTCGCGCGGCTGGAACAACAGATCAGCAGCGCGATCTCTGACAACAGCAGCCAACGCCTGCTGGAAGCCGGGCGTCGTGAGGAAATGCGTATGCTGCAGGATCAACTGGCGGTGCTGCGCAGTAACCTGGCAGAACTGGAGATGCAGCGCATTCAGTATGGGATCCAAGTGCCGTTGAGCCTCATCAACGGCATCAATCAGACAAAACGCGACATCGCCCGCCTGGAAGATCAATTGTCCAACCTGGCCGACGGCCTGGCCAGCCCGCATACCGCGTTCACGGCTGCGCCGAGCAGAAGTACCTATTAACAGTGCAATTGAGAAGAGCAGATACAAGAGAAAAATAAGATTCTATGGATCCGTGACACAGCAGGACGCCATTGCCATGGTGGACCTGAAAGCACAGTACAGTACAATCAAACCCGAAATTGATGCCGCCATTCAGCGGGTGGTCAGCAACACAAGTTTCATCATGGGGCCTGAGGTGACCGGTTTCGAACAAGCCTTCAGCCCTATGGCCGGCGCAAGCTACAGCGTAGGCGTGGCCTCCGGTACAGCGGCGCTGCACCTGGCCCTGCTGGCCTGCGGCATCGGCCGCGGGGATGAGGTCATCACGACCCCGTTCACCTTCTTCGCCACCGGTGAAGCCATTTCACAGACCGGCGCCACCCCGGTCTTTGTGGACGTGCAGCCCGACACCTACAACCTGGACCCGGAGCAGGTAGAGCGCGCCATCACCCCGCGCACGAAGGCGATCATGCCCGTCCATCTGTATGGGCAGGTGGCCGAGATGGATGAGATTCTCGCCATCGCCCGGCGCAGCAATCTGCGCGTGATCGAGGATGCCGCGCAGGCCCATGCCGCGGAGTACCGTGGACGCCGCGCCGGCAGCATGGGCGACCTGGCCTGCTTTAGTTTTTATCCGAGCAAAAACCTGGGTTGCTACGGCGATGGCGGTCTGGTCACCGGCAGCGATGAGACCCTCATCAAGCGCGTGCGCAAGCTGCGCGATCACGGGCGCATGAGCAAGTACGAGCACGATGAATTGGGTTGGGGCTATCGCCTGGACGCGCTGCAAGCCGCCATCCTGGGCGCCAAGCTGCCGCACCTGGAAGCCTGGACCGAGGCTCGGCGCAGTCACGCGGCCCACTACAACGAACTGCTCGCCGGCAGTGACATCGTCACACCGATTGCGCGTCCCTACAATCGCCATGTCTACCACTGCTACGTCGTACGCACACCGCGCCGCGATGAACTGGCGGCCCATTTGACCGAGGCCGGCATCGGCGCGGTCATTCATTACCCCCTGCCGCTGCACTTGCAGCCGGCCTACCGCGACCTGGGCTACCGCGCGGGCAGTCTGCCGGTCAGTGAAGCCTGCAGTCAGCAAGTCATCTCCCTGCCCATGTATCCCGAACTGACCGACGCGCAGATCGAACGGGTCACGATGACGGTGAGAGCGTTCGTTGGCGGGTGAACTGAGAGTCTGTGAAAATATCCCGACGGCAGTTCGGAGGTAGCGTCATGACCACAACCCGTAGTGGCTTCGGTGTTTGGAAACTACCACATGCAGTATGCCATTGAAGGGGTGTCACGCACCCCAGAGATATTTTCACAGACTCTGAGTCCAACGGTTTCGGTGCTGGTGCCGGCGCGCAATGAAGCCGAGAATATCCCGATCTTGCTGGCGAAGGTCGCCAAAGCCTTCGACGCGCTGGGGCTGGACGGTCGCGCCGAACTGGTGTTGATTGACGATGGCTCGACCGACGGCACAGGCGATGTGGCCGCCAGCCAGGCCATCGCCTATCCTTTCCTGCGCCTGATCCGTCATCGCCGCAACCTGGGTCTCACCGCCGCGCTGCGCAGTGGTTTTCGCGCAGTCACCGGCGACCTGATCATCTTCCTGCCGGCTGACCTGGAGTCGGACCCGGAGGAGGATATTCCCAAGCTGCTGCACAAATTGGCCGAAGGGTACGACGTGGTGGCCGGCTGGCGTCAGGGTCGCGCCGACGGCAAGACCTTCGCCTCTGGCATCTACAACACGGTCTCGCGGCGTCTGTTCAAGGTGCAGGCGCACGACATGAACTGGATCAAGGCCTTTCGCCGTGAGGTGCTGTTGACCCTGCCGCCCCTGCGCTCAGACTGGCACCGCTTCCTGCTCATGATCGCCGCCCAGCAGGGCTATCGCATCGGCGAGGTCGCCACCCACTGGTACCCGCGCCGCGCCGGGCGTTCCAAGTATGGCTTCAGCCGCATCCCCATCAGCCTGCTCGATGTCCTCGTGGTCAAATTTCTGCTCGCCTTCAGCCAGGCGCCCATGCGTTTCTTCGGCGGATTGGGCCTGGCCGCGCTGAGCTTGAGCGGGATCACGGCGGTTTATCTGCTCCTGCTTTATCTGCTGACGCAAACCCAGCAGCGCCCGATCTTCTGGGCCGCCGGCGGACTCGCCCTGGCCGGTCTGCTCCTGATCCTGGTCGGCTTCATTGCCGAGTTGATCGTCAGCCAGGCTGAGCAGATCAAAGAGATGGAGTGGCGTCTCGACACGTTCATGGCAGAGTCCGGTTACAGGCAGAAACCGGGTTTCTCCCCCGGCCAACCATCGAGCAGCGCCTCTGCAGCCGCGGCAGACCCGGCATCCACGTCACCATGAAGATCGGCGTTCTCACCCACAACTACCCGCGCTTTGCGGGCGACTTCAGCGGCTCGTTCGTCGAAGCCCTCTGTCGCGAGTACGTGCGCCAGGGCGCGGAAGTGACCGTGGTGGCGCCGTTCGATCCCGCGTATCGGCGCGCCGCGGCTGATCTGGGCGGCGTGCGGCTCCACACCTATCGCTACGTCTGGCCGGACTCCGCGCACCGCCTGGGCTACATGCGCACGATGCGGGCCGACCTGGCAATGAAAGGCGAAGCCTATCTGCTGGGCGCGCTGCTCTTCACACTGGGCAAGGCCGCGGTGGAGCGCTGGATCGCACAGGCGCAGCCGGACGTGCTGCACGCGCATTGGGTGCTGCCCAACGGCTATCTGGCCGCGGGCGCGGCAGCCCGCCGCGGCATCCCGCTGGTCGTCTCCATCCCCGGCTCGGACGCCCTGGTGGCCGGGCAAAATCCGCTCTTCAAGCGCATGGCGCGCCAGGCCTTTGCCACGGCCGGCCTGATCACCGCCAACAGCGCAGATCTGCGTGAGGTGGCGGTGCGCGACCTGGGCGCAGACCCGGCCAAATTCGAGCTGATCATCTACGGCGTTGACCCGCAGGCGCTGCGTCCCGATCCAGAAGCTGGCGCGGCCCTGCGTCAGCGCCTGGGCCTGGCGGCCGACAGTTTCGTTCTGCTGGGCGTGGGGCGCATGGTGCCCAAGAAAGGTTTCGATTCGATCATCCAGGCCATGCCGTTGTTCAGCGGCGCGCATGGCGATACGCCCTTGCCGCAGCGGGTTGACCTGGTGCTGGTGGGTGATGGCGACACGCGCGCCACGTGGGAAGCGCTGGCGCGTGCGCTGGGCGTCGAGGCCAATGTCCATTTTGTGGGCAGCGTGCCCTACGATCAGATGGGCGCATTCTACAATCTGGCCGACGTGTTCGTCATGCCGTCGGTGACACAACCGGTGGACGGGCTGAATGTCTGTGTGCTCGACGCCATGGCCTGCGCCAAGCCGATCGTCGCCACGGTGGTCGCCGGCAATCCCCTGGTGGTGACAGATGGCGAAAACGGCTTCCTGGTGCAAGAGCGCTCGCCCGGCAGCCTGGCCGCCGCCGTCACCCGCCTGGTGGAACAACCTGCCCTGCGCCTGGCCCTGGGCGCGCGCAGCCGCCAACGCATCGAGCAAGAGTTCGCGTGGCAACACCTGGCCCGCCGCTACCTGGCACACTTCGAGAGGCTAGTGGAAAACGCAAAACGCTGAATGAGGAATGCTCAGAGCTGTCCGCCAATAACAAGACCCGTCTTCGATACTCGAAAACGGGTCTTGCTCATTACTGAACGTCGTCGCAAAATCCACGAGGGTGAACCATGCTGGACGTTGACCTCAGTCCGTCAGAGGGCCAGGCATTCGTTGCCGCGAGGTCAAGCGCCTGCTTAATGCGTGCGCTTGCGGGCAACCCAAGCCAGGCCGGCAACTGCGGCGATCGCAGTCGGAATGGCCCAGGGCAGAGCGGCCAGCGGCGCAGCCGGGTTGGCGGTGACGCCGGTCAGGTTGATGGCCGTCGGCTGGTCAGGTTCGCAGGCTGTGACCGCCACGCTGTCCACTTCCCACCACCAGGCCCAGTTGGCGTTGCCGAGGTGCCAGCGGACCTTGACATCGTTTTGTCCGTCGCCGGGAATGACGGTGTCGTAGAGACGCGGGCCGCGTGCACTGGCTGTCCAAGTCTTCACGTTGGTCCAGGTGGCGCCCCCATCGGTGCTGGCGTCCACGGCAGCATAGTCACCCAGGGCATAGTAGTCGAGATTGAAGGCGACGTGAGGGGCCGTCAAGCCGGTCAGGTCAACGTTCGGCGTCCACATCTCGGTGTCCATGAAGCTGCCGCTGCCGCAGTAGTCGCTGTCGGCCACGGCAAAAGCGCCCGTACCGCCACTCAAATTACCGCGCCCTCCGCCGTCAACGTTCGTCCAGACAGGCGACGCGCTGGCATTGGTGCAACTGCCGCCGTTGTTGGCCACAGCCCAACCGGCCGGCGGGAACGCGCCCTCGAAGCCTTCGGTCATGACCGTAACCTCATGGTAGCCCGCATCGCAGCGCAGGGGCGGCGGCGGGGGCTCGCCAATCAGGATGTAGTCATAGCGAATGTTACCGGTCGAGGCTCCCGTTGACACGCCAGCAAACTCCAACGTGACGTTCGTGCTGGCATAGGCGGCCAGCGAGTAGGTTGCCTCGGCCCAGTTCGGGTACGTATTGTTGGCCTGCGTCAAGTCGAGCGTCCAAACCGTCGTGCCGTTTACCTTCAGATAGGCGTAGTCGTCCGGTGTCGGATCATCTGGATCGGGGCGATAGGCCATATAGTGGAAATGCAGCATGTTGTCTGCAGCCGGAACGGCGATGCTGGCCTGGAAGACGGAGCTTGTGGTCGGTATGCCGCCGCAGTAGCCGCCAGCCCAGAAGTCCATCGAGCCATCGAACGCAGCCGCGCCCCAAACACCGCTCCAATCGCCAATCCACTCACAGGTAGAATTGGTGGTTTCGGTCCAGGCGGACCCTGGCGGTGGGCCGTTTTCAAAGCTGCCGTCATTGACCAGCGCGCTGGGATTGACAGGCGAGCGCTCGACGACCGCCAGATGCGCCGGCAGGAGCGCGGTGCTGAAAGAGAGACCATTGGCGGTCGGCGGCTCGGCCTTACTGGCCGATACAGCCAGCACCAGGCCCAGAGAAAGAATAGCTACCAGGAGAACATACAGGATTACCTTACGCATTGTACACAATCCTTCCTACTTAAGTTGTGGTCGAACGACATAGGGACAAGCAACCAGTGGACCCTGGTCAACAGACTCCAACCATGACGAGGTTTCTGTTGAACGAGGATGGTCGGAAAGAAAGAAATGACACGCTCTTATCTGGCTCTATGCCTCCTTTCCAGGGGAGAAGTCACGGGCCCGCTTGTGCCGCGGCCAACGCCATAAGAACAGAGAATCCGCTAACTGCACTACGCCAGTCCTGCACATGACGGTCAGGCTCACACAGAATCCAGGGCCGGCGCTTCATCGAGGAGAGTGACGAACAACTGACCCCATTGTAGCGCGCATGTCAGAGACTGTCAAGCAGCACCACCTTTCCCCCTTTCCCCCTTTCGTCCCTTCGTGCTCCATGCTTCGTGCCTTCGCGCTTCGTGCCTTCGCGCTTCGTGCTTTGCACTTCGTGCCCTTCGGTCTCCGTCTCGTGCTCCAAACCTTCACTTTGCACCAAACCCTTCGTGCTCCAAACCCCCCGCCCTACTCCACCTGATCCACCAACAGACGTCGCAGGACTTTGCCCACGAAACTCTTAGGCAGGTCCTGGCGAAATTCGATCAACGCGGGCACCATGGCTTCCTCCATGCGCGCGCGGCAATAGGCGATGACTTCCTCCACCGACGCGGTTTCGCCCTCACGCAGAACGATGAATGCCTTGGGCGTGCGTCCGATCGGCACCACGACGACCTCCTTGATCTTGGGATGCTCGTAGAGCACTTCTTCGATCTCACGCGGGAAGATAGGGTTGCGCATGGCCTCGTCGGCGTACCAAATCTCCTGGCGACGGTTGACGATCTCGAAGTAACCGTCGTCATCCATGCGCGCCAGGTCGCCGGTGCGCAACCAGGTCATGCCCGCGCCGTCGGTCGTCAGCGTTTCCAGGGTGGCTTGCGGTAGGTTCCAATAGCCGGCCATCACCTGCGGCCCGCGTACCAGCAGTTCGCCCACCTCACCGGGCGGCAAATCCTCGCCGGTTTGCAGGTCGGTGATGCGCGCCTCGGTGTTGGGCAAGGGCACGCCAATCGTACCCACACGGCGCTGACCCTTGAACGGGTTGGCGTGCGTCACCGGCGCGGCCTCGGTCAGCCCATAGCCTTCGATCAGGCGCCCTTTGGTCAGCTTTTCAAACTCCTCGGCCACTTCCACCGGCAGAGGTGCGGCGCCGCTGATGCAAAATTTCACCGAGGAGATATTGTAGCGGCGTACATTGGGTGCGTTGTTGATCGCCACGTACATCGCCGGCACGCCAGGAAATGCCGAGGGACGATAACGCTTGATCGCCTTCAGCACCTGGTTGACCTCGAACGTGGGTAGCAAAATCAGAGTGGCGCCCAACGCGATCGGCACATGCATCGCGGTGGTCATGCCATAGATGTGCGAGAAGGGCAGCACGCACAGGAACGATTCCTTACCATCGCGCATATCGCTGAGCCAGTGACGCGTCTGCAGCGTGTTAGCCACCAGGTTGGCGTGCGTGAGCATGACGCCCTTCGGCTTGGAGGTCGTGCCGCCGGTGTACTGAATGACGGCCAGGTCGTGCGGTTCCACGGTAATCTCAGTGCGCTGGGGTGACGTCTCGCGCATCAAATTTCCCCAAAGCAGGAACGTTTCCGGCGCCTCGTTGCTGACCGGACGAAAGCGCACAGCATAGAGGGCCTTGCGCCACGGGCTGAAGTAGTCATCCGTGCGCGTCTCGATCACGCGCTCGATTTGGCCCTCGGCGGCCAGGTAAGCAGCCACGCTGCGCAGGCGGTCCAGGCTGATCAGGACGCGGGCGCCGCTGTCGCGGGCCTGGCGCAGCAATTCCTCCTGATCGAACAGTGGATTGCAGGCCACCACCACCGCGCCGGCCTTCAGCGCGCCATAGAAGGCGATGACAGCCTGCGGCACATTGGGCAGCAGGATCATCACGCGGTCGCCGCGCTGCACGCCCAGTTTGCGCAGGGCGGTGGCGCAGCGGTTGGCGTGACGCTCCAGGCGTCGGTAGGTTAGATTGGCGCCGCCCAGCGGGAAGCGCACAGCCGTCTTCAAAGGAAAGCGCCGCGCGGCCCGTTCCAGGAAGCGGAACAGGGGGCGCTCCGGCAGGGAAACGGTGTAAGGAACCCCTTCATCGTAGAAGCGCAGCCAGGGCCGGGTGGGATAACGACCCCGCGTGCTGGACATGGGCCGGGCGCTGATGCGCGCAGCCGGCTGACCGACCTGACTGGCCGTCGGTTCGACCAGGAAGCGCTCGATGGCGCGGTTGACAGCCTCGGCGCGTTCGATCATCACCATGTGCGCGGACACCGGTACTTTGATCTGTTGCGCGCCGGGGATCAGCGCAGGGACATCTTCGAACGCGGCTGTGGGGAACAGGCGGTCACGGTAGCCGGTGACAACCAGCGTGAGCGTTTGGATCTTGGGAAAGACCGTCGCTCCGTTCCAGGCGGTGAGCGCGTTGTGGTAGAGGGTCTTGGCCACATGCGGCGGCGCCGACAGTGTGCGCCTCGCCACACGCCAGAGGGGCGCCAGCCAGGCGGCGGGCAACTTGAACGGCAGCTGCGCCCAGCGGTTGAGTCGAAACTCGGAAGCGGTGCCAATCAATACCAAGCGCTCCAGGCGTTCGGGATGGTTAGCCGCATACTGGGCCGCAATCGCGCCGCCGAAGGAATGGCTCAAGAGGATGAAACGCTCCGGCAGGCGCAGGCGCGCAACCAGGGTTTCGAGATCGTGCTGAATCTCCTCCATGGTGTACTGCGAGTTGGGCTTGTCCGACTGACCGTGGCCGCGCAGGTCATAGGCGATGACGCGCGCCTCACGGCTGAAGTGGCTCAGTTGGCGCGTCCATTGGCTGGCCTGACCGCCAAAGCCGTGAATGAAAAGCATGGTGCGCTTGGGCTGCTCCGGCGCAATCTCGATGACACTCAGCGCCACCGGCGGCTTGTCCTGCACGCGCACATCGCTGCGATACAGTTCGACATCAACCTGCATGAAGGCCTCCTACGCACAAAGATGGACGGGAAAGCGCCATTATAGCGACAAGTAGACGGTAGCGGAAATCAGCGCGGAGAGCGGAGGCCATGTGGTCAAAAGTGCGTGCAACCGGGATTGCACGCACTGTTTTTCGTTTTGGGGTCTAACGCCTGGGGGCTGACGCTTGGGGGCTGGGGCTGACGCTTGCAACAAAGGTTGATCCGCGCCCTGTTCGTCAACCCGCACGCACGTTAATCTGCGGCTTGATTGGCCAGATAACCTTGCAGACCCATCTGCTCGATCTGGGCGCGCTGCACTTCTGCCCATTCCACGTGCGCCTCTTCCATCGCGAGAATCTTGGTCAGGAGATCCGCGGTAGCCTGATCTTTGACCTCGCGCGCCAGGGCGATGGCGTTGTTGTAGGCGGTCACAGCAGCCACCTCAGCCTCTTCGTCGCCCGAGATGATATCAACGATCGCGCTGCCGATATGGATCGCGTTGAGATTGGAAACCGTCGGTGTGCCCTGCAAGAAGAGAATGCGGCGGATCAGCCACTCAGCGTGGTGCATTTCATCAACGGCTTGTCCCTCGATGGCCTTGTGCAGCTTCCCGTATCCCCAATTATCGCACATCTCGGAATGCACCATGTATTGGTTGATGGCGGTCAGCTCGTCCGCGAGGAGTTGGTTGAGTACGACTAGTAGTTTTGCGTTGCCCTTCATGTTGTCCTTTCTGTCAGAGTCGCCGTGATGTTCCAGGTGCGGGACGAGGTCTATGGCATAAGCACGGGTGTCGTTGTCACGGCCCTGCGCTCGCCCCCTGGGTGCGGCCTCACAGTAGATCGAGCCACAGTGACGGCTTGACTCTGCAACAATGGTATGTTACCACATGGAGTCGTCAGCGGTCAAGCGTGGCCGGGCGACTGCAAGTCGCTGCAACGACTGCGAAGCCACCTGCGTGGGCTGTGCCCCAGGACTGAAATGCACCCCGGGCGCGGTCAGAATGAGTTGACCGGGCGCCGCGGCTATGGTATAGTGCCGTCTTGCCAGGCAGCATACACGGGGTTCCCAGCCTGGCAAAGGAGTTGAGTCCATCATGTTAGCCATGCAATTACTGGCGCCCTGGCCCGTGGATCATGACGATCCACTCGTGGTGTCCGAACTGCCGGAGCCTGAGCCAGGGCCGGGTCAGATTCTGCTGACGGTGCGGGCCTGCGGCGTCTGTCATACCGACCTGCATACGGTGGAAGGCGATTTATCGCTGCCCCGCCTGCCGCTGGTGCCCGGTCACCAGGTGGTGGGGGTGATCAAAGCCCTGGGCGCGGGCGTCACACGTTTCCAGGTCGGCGACCGTGTCGGGGTAGCGTGGGTTCATGCCACCTGCGGCGTCTGCCGGTTCTGTCGCAACGGCCAGGAAAACCTGTGCGCAGAGGCGCGGTTCACCGGTTTGCACAACCACGGCGGCTATGCGGGTGCCATGCTGGCCCAGGCCGACTTCGCCTTTGCGCTGCCCGCTGGCTTTGCGGATGAGCAGGCCGCGCCGCTGTTGTGCGCGGGCGTCATCGGCTATCGCGCGCTGCGTCTGAGCCAGGTGCAGCCGGGGCAACGCCTGGGGCTGTTTGGATTTGGCGCCAGCGCGCACATCACCATTCAGGTCGCGCGCCACCTGGGATGCGAAGTTTTCGTTTTCACGCGCAGCGCGGCGCACCAGGCGCACGCGGCCGCGCTTGGCGCAGTGTGGACCGGCGCACCACAGGAAACGCCGCCGCAGCCGCTGGACGCGGCCATCAACTTTACGCCCTCCGGCGCCATCACCCTCGACATCTTGCGTGTGCTGGAGCGCGGCGGCACCGCGGTCCTGGCTGGCATCCACAGCAGCCCCATTCCCGAATTCGATTACCGCCTGCTCTACGGCGAACGCCAACTGCGCAGCGTGACCAACGCGACGCGCCAGGACGCCGAAGAACTGTTGGCGCTGGCGACAGAAATTCCTTTGCAGACTGATATCGAGGTATTTACCTTGCTCGAAGCCAACCAGGTGCTGCGCCGCCTCAAGCGCAGCCAAATTACCGGCGCGGCGGTGCTGCAATGTGCATAGAAAAAACTACCAGGCACGGCTTACGGGGTCTGCCGTACTTTCGCAGTCCAAAACTGCTCCCGGTCCTGCTGCTGGCGTTCTGGCTGACGGCCTGCCAGGGACCAACACCGATTCCCACACCGGCCGCGGCCCTCACGCCCATGATAACCCTGGCGCCGGCAACACCTGTCCTGGTCATTCCCTCGCGCAACACACCGGCGCCAGCCCCCACGTCGGCCGTGCCCCGCCCCACCGGCCCCGCGCCTGAACCGGAATCCAGGGCGCGCGCGCCCGGTAACTGGAGCAGCGGCTCGCGCCAGGGCATTGGCACCGCCTTCACCTATGATGCGCCGATCAGCCAGACCAACCCGTCACGCGTCTGGTTCACCCTGGACGACGGCGCGGTGACCGACCTCTTCTGGCCGCGAATTGATCAGGCCAATTTTCACTCCCTGCGCTTCCTGGTCAGCGATGGCAAGACCTTCGTACACGATCTGTGGCATGATGCAGACATCAGGACGGAGCGCCCATCGCCCCGCTTGCCGTTCTGGCGCGTCACCCTGACCGACAAGGCGCAGCGTTACCAGCTTGTCGAAGAGGCGGTGGCCGCGCCCAACGCGGACGCCATTTTGATCAAGGCCACCTTCCAGGCCCTGCAGGGACAGCCGGGCGACTACCAGGTCTATCTGTACGCGCTGCCGCACCTGGCCAATTCGGGTCAGGACGACCAGATCAAGCTCAACCTGGGGGAAGGGGTGGCGGTCTTCAGCGACAGCCTGAACACGAGCCTGGCCTCAAGCCCCACGTTTGCGGTGCTCACCGGCGACGGCCCCTGGGTCACCGCGTCGGCGGGCTATGTGCGCAACAGCGATGGCCTGACCGATCTGGCCGACTACCGTCTGGACCAGGCCTTCGATCGGGCCGGGGACCAGGGACGGCCGGCCTTGACGATCTGGCTGCCGCCCGTCTCTCCCTGGCTGCTGGCGCTTGGCTTTGGCGGCAGTGAGAGCAAAGCGCGTGACGAGGCCGCCCGGGCGATTGCCCAGGGCTGGGACGCCAACGCGCAGGCTTACCTGGACGGCTGGCAGCGCTACCTGGACAGCCTGACCCAACCGGACGATCAAGCGCCCGATCTGTTCTACCTGAGCGCGGCCGTCATCAAGGCGCACGAGGACAAGACCACCCGCGGCGCGATCATCGCCTCCAGCGCGGTGCCGTGGGGCGACCGCACGCCGGACAGCGCGGACAAGGGCGGTTACCGGCGCGTGTGGGCGCGCGATCTGTATCACGCCGCGTCCGGCCTGCTGGCGGCCGGCGACGAAGTCACGCCGCGTCAGGTGCTGGCCTTCCTGGATGAGGCGCAGCAGCTCGCCGACGGCTCCTTTCCCCAGAACAGTTACGTGGATGGCCGCATGTACTGGACATCCACCCAGTTGGATGAAGTGGCCGCGCCCATCCTGCTGGCCTGGCGCCTGGGCGCAGTCGAACGCTATGCCAGCCTGGTCAAGCCGGCGGCGGCTTACATTGCGGCGCGCGGCCCCACCACGCCCCAGGAGCGTTGGGAGGAGATCGGCGGCTATTCGCCGGCCACGTTAGCGGCACAGATTGCGGGGCTGGTGGCCGCGGCCGATCTGGCGCAGAAGAGCGGGGATGACGCGTCGGCCGCGGCCTGGCTGACGCTGGCCGACACCTGGCAGCGTCAGGTGAAGGATTGGACATTCACCAGCAGCGGGCCATTGGGCGATGGGCGTTATTTCCTGCGCCTGGCGCCGCGGGGCGACCCGAACACGGATGCCACCCTGCGCATCGGCGGGCAGGTTGTGGATCAACGCACGCTGGTGGACGCCAGCTTTCTGGAGTTGGTGCGATTAGGGGTGCTGGCGCCGCAGGATGCCGGCGTGATCGCCACGCTGCCAGAGGTTGACGCGGCCCTGCAGGTGGTGACGCCCAAAGGCCCCAGTTGGTACCGCTATCCCGGCGACGCGTACGGCGAGCAGGATCGCACCAGTTTGACGCTGGCACAGGGTCGTCCCTGGCCCCTGCTGACGGGTGAGCGCGGCGTGTACGCGATGGCGGCCGGCGATGAAACGACGGCTGCGGCTTTGCTGCAAGCCCTGGAAGGTTTTGCCAACGAGGGCGGCATGTTCAGCGAACAGGTGTGGGAAGATACAGGCGAAGGCACCGGTTCGGCCACGCCCCTGGTGTGGACCCATGCCGAATACCTGGTGTTGTGGCGCTCATGGCACGAGCGTGCGGTGTTCGACTTGCCAGACCTGGTGGCGCAGCGCTATGCTCGCTAACCACCCGATGACCTACGGCTCGATCTGCTATTTCAGTACCGAAGGGCTATTACTTTCAACAAACAGCAGCATCACAATGCTCCTGCAAATGCCACAGTAAGGGCGCTGTGCAGCATGAGGCGCTTCGATCCGCATAGGATCGAGCGCCTTTTTTTGTTGCCCTGAATTCATTCCAATTCATTCGGCGGCGCTATGGCGCCAGGCGCTGCCAGAGCGGCGGGCCAAGAATGATGAAACCGATGATGATGGCGCCGATCGCGCCGATCAGCACCGCGCCGGCGGCGATGTCTTTGGCTGTTCCGATCAGGGGATGCCACTCGGTGGTAATGGCATCGCCCAGGATCTCGATGGCGCTGTTGCCTGCTTCCGCAGCCAGCACCAGGCTAAACGTCAGCACCAGCAGCGCCCAGTGCGCGGCCGGTAGTCGCAACCAGGCGCCCAGGGCAACGACCAAAACGATAATCACGAGGTAGATGCGGGCGTTGCGCTGCGTGCGCAGCATGTAGCGGATGCCGGCAAACGCCACGCGAAACACGTCCAGGAAACGCTGCCTGGACCTCATGCCAGGTTGAGAATGGCGGCCTGTTTGGCCCACATCACTTCCTCCTCGCCCGGGGTGCCGTGGTCATAGCCGAGCAGGTGCAAGGCGCCATGCACGGCGAGCAAGGCAAGTTCCTCCACCACCGACCGCCCAAAGGTGGGGGCCTGTGCGGCCGCAACCGGGTAGGCAATGATCACATCGCCCAGATAGTTCACCATTTCCGGCGCGCTGACGAAGGTGGTTGCATCGGGCTGCATCTCTTGCGCAGAGAATGACAGCACGTCCGTTGGCTCATCCAGCCCGCGGTAGTCGCGGTTCAACTGGCACACGGTCTCGTCATCGGTCACCAGCACCGTCAGTTCGGCGCTGGGCCAACCTTCCAGAAGCAGCGTGCGCTGCACAACGCTGCGCAGCATCTCCTCAGCCACCAGCGGCTCGAACGGCTCGTCAATCGAAATCGTGATCAGTTGTTCGTCCATGTTGATTCTCCGATACGGGCGCGGTCAGAAGAGTGTGTAGATGAGGGGGCCGATGGCAGTGGCCTGGGCCAGGGCCATCAGCAGACCGCACAGCAACAGCACCGTCACCATGGGAATGATGAACCACAGCCGGCGCTTCGCCAGGTATCCGAGCATCTCACCCACCAGGCCAACCCGCGTCGCTGCGTCACGACTCGTGCGCTTGATATCCATCTGACAACTCCTGTGTGACGACGCCCGGTGGAGGGCGATCACGGTGATCGCCCGCTACGGTGTCGGGGTGGCGTCGGTTTCGGCCGCGCCAGCCACAGGCACCAAGCGGTTTTGTACCAAAAACCCATAGATTGCTGCGCCGGCCAGGCGCTCCGCAGCCGGTGTCCAATGCCCATCGTGGCGCAGGTGCAGCAGCGTACGCGAGGCGGCTACGTGCTCGCGAAAAACAGGCAACAAATCAATGTACGGTATGTTGCTACCGTCCAGAATGCCGTACAGCACTCGGTTTGGCTGCTCCAAATCCCAATCTTTGTCCTGCATGGCAGGGTAGTGCAACAGAAGGCTATCCCACAACTCAGGGTAGACCTGCTCCTGTGCGGTGAGAATAGCCACGGCCAGGCGTGCGCCCGAGGCTGTGACATCCTTATCGAGGGCACGCAGCAGGGTATTGGTCAGGGTGAAGGCGTCTTGCCACTGCTCGGTGGGAGGCCGACGGTAGACGCCGTAGGAGGCGGGAATATACCCGGCCGGGAGTGCAGCGTCAATCTCCTCCTGGCCCGGTTCCATCAGCCCCCAACGCACCAACCAGCGGGCCACCGGCGGCACTGCATCACGCAGCATCGGCGTGGCATAACGGTAGAGCGCAGAGAAACGATTCAGCCAGGGCCGCCAGGTCTGCAAGGGCGCAGCGCTTGGCGACTCGCCGGTGATCACCGCGGTTGACGGCACGGTCACCGGCGTTACCGGTTTGGGCACGTCCGCGGGGTCGAAGGGGTAGTAGCGCAGCGTCAGTTGTTCGCCGTCCAAATGAAAGAACGGCTTGCGAACACCGCCAAAGTTCTCGACCTCCAGGGCTTCGGAGTTGTTCAGGAAATCGTTGCCGGGGAAGAAGCCCAGAATCACCAGGTCAGGCTCATACTTGACCCCTTCGTTGCGATACCAGAGCAGCGCCTGATCGCTGCCCCACGCGCTGACGCCGGCGTTGATGACGCGAAAGACGATAGGTGAGTCAACCGAGTTCAGACGCTGCTCAAGCACTTTGCTGAAGGTCTGCTCCAACGGCACCCGCATGCCTTCCACGTAGGAGTCGCCCAACACCAGGATGCGAAACTCATCCGCCGCCTTGCCATAGTCGGTCTCCACATCGCGCAGGCCCTTGCTGTTGATGGTGATTTCGACGTTGTACTCATTGTACGGGTTGAACCACCGCCCCGTCGCGCCGGCCAGATGCTGCCAGCCATACTGCTCATCCGGCGCCTTCCAAAACCAGCCAGGGCTGGCGGCCGGCGGCGCCAGGTTGAGGACGCGCACGGTTATTTCCAGCAGCAGGACGGCTGCCAGGATGCCGGCCAGAACCAGGCCCAGCCCGCGCAACGCAGCTCGCAGCACGCGCATCACGATGATCGCTTCCCCATCTGGTCTTTGCGGACCAGATAATTGCCAAGCACCAGGGTGTCAATCTCACTCTTGCTGAAAGTGGCGAAGGCATTGGCCGGCGTGGTGACGATCGGTTCGCCGCGCAGGTTGAACGACGTGTTCAGCAGAACCGGGGTGCCGGTGGCTTGACCAAAAGCCTCCACCAGGTCGTAATAGCGGGGATTCCAGACGCGACGCACCGTCTGGAGTCGCCCACTGCCGCCCACATGGGTGACGGCGGGGATCTCGTGCTGACGGTTCTCGAAGATCGGTTCGACCAGCAGCATGAAGCGCGCCGGATAATGCGCGGCCGGTGAGTCCATGTCGAAGTAACGCGCCGCGGCCTCTTCGGTCACCACAGGGGCGAAGGGGCGGAACGGTTCGCGGAATTTGATCTTCTCGTTGACGATTTCCTTCATCTCGGCGCGGCGCGGATCGGCGAGGATGCTGCGATTGCCCAACGCGCGCGGGCCCCACTCGAAACGCCCCTGAAACCAGCCGATGACGCGGCCGGCCAGCAGATCATCCACCAGGGTCGCGCGCAGCTTGTCATCGGGCAGCACCTGGAAGGGGACATCCTGGCTGCGCAGGAAGGTTTCGATCTCGGCCTCGCCATACTCCGCGCCCCAGTAGCAGTGCTCCAGGGTGAACTCGCGCGGCTTGTTCAGGAGGACGTGCCAGGCGTAGAGCGCGGCGCCCAACGCGCCCCCGGAATCGCCCGCGGCCGGCTGCACATAGATGGACTCGAACGGCGTCTCACGCAAGATGCGCCCGTTGGCCACGCTGTTGAGAGCCACGCCGCCGGCGTAGCACAGGTTCTTCAGGCCGGTCGTGCGGTAGAGACTGTGCGCCATCTTGAGCAGCGTCTCTTCTGTCACCTGCTGAATGCTGGCCGCCACATCGGCGTAGTATTGATTCTGCGCCTTCAGCTCACGGCTGTGGTCGCCACCAGGATGAGTCAGGTCGGTGACAAACAACGCATGGGGGTCGCGCGGCTCGCCGAACAGGTCCACGAAGCGCTGACCAAACGTGCTGACGGTCGAATGATGAAAGGTGAAGTAGCTCATATCCAGGTGGAAGGAGCCGTCAGGCGCCACCTGGATGAGCTTCTCGACGCGATCGTTGTATTTGGGCTGACCGTAGGGCGCCATGCCCATCACTTTGTACTCCCCTTCGTTGACCTGGAAGCCGAGCCAGGCGGTGAACGCGGAGTAGAGCAGGCCCAGGGAGTGCGGAAAGCGAACCTCCTGGTCGAGCCAGATGTGATTTTCGCCGACGCCGTCCCACTGCGCCGTGGCGCGACCCAGGGTGGCCGTGGTCCATTCGCCGACGCCGTCCACGGTCAGGATCGCGGCTTCTTTGAACGGTGAGCAGAAGAAGGCGCTGGCCGCGTGCGAGAGATGATGATCCACAAAGAGGATCTTGTCGGTCGGCAGGTCGAGTTTGCTGACGAGGATGCCTTTGACCCACAGCTTCTCGTTGAACCAGGCAATCATGGCCTCACGAAAGACGACGTAGGAGCGGGGCACGGTCTGCAGGACGCTGAGGAGGATGCGCTCGAGTTTGGGCAGCGGCTTTTCATAGAAAACAACGTAATCGAGATCAGCGGCCGTGATGCCGGCCGTGCGCAAGCAGAACTCGATCGCCTGCGTGGGAAAGCCAAAGTCGTGTTTGATGCGCGAAAAGCGCTCTTCCTCGGCCGCGGCCACCAGGTGACCGTTGTGCAGCAGCGCGGCCGCGGCATCATGATAGAAACAAGAAACACCAAGTATGTACATGCGTTGTTTGGTCTGTTCAGATTTGATTTGATTCGGTACGGAGCGCCACGGGCGCCGGTCAGCGTGGCTGGCGCCGTGTACCGTCACGACTGGAGGCGGGCGCCGTCCAGGGTTTCATTCAACGGCTCACGTATTTTCCAGAAGGTTGTGGTATCCACCGGGCCAGCGTGGTCAGGGGCTTTGAGATCAAGCGGGTCCGAAAACAGGCGCAACAGTGCGCCGGTGGGCAGGACAAGCACCAGGTACAGGAGGCTCAAAAAAACGCGCGCCTGGAAATTGCCGATAGCGCGCATGACGGACTTGAAGTTTTCCCAAAATGTCTTCAGCACGCGACGATGTGACTCCTTCGATGCCAGTCGTTGATTCTGGCGGCATTACAGCAAAGATTGTAGCATAGGATGAACAAAGGACAAAAAGCAGGGACTCGCCTCTCAGCGCAGGAGCAGCAGGGTGGAGAGGGGCAAACTAACGATGCGCGGGTCGTCGCTGGCCGGTTCATCCGTGAGCGTCAACAGCAGGCCAAACGGTGCGTTGTAGACCGATTTCTCGACGAAACTGCGCAAACCGCGGCTGTCTTCCCAGCGAATGGTAGAGCGATACTTGACTTCCAGGGGGATGCGCTGCTCGCCCAGGGTCAGAACGAAGTCTACCTCTGGCTCGCTGGCGCGCTCAGGAAAGTGGGCGACATCCAGGCCGGTGATGGACCTGAGAAAATAGCCGGTTGTGCTTTCGGCGATGCGCCCGGCCAGGTCGCGCAGATGCGGCTGCTGCTCCAGTCCGCCTGGATGCAAGGGAACGACCTCCTGCAGCCAGCTTGCGCGCAGCGCATGGTCACACAGGCACAGTTTCGCCGGCCCGCGGGCGCGCTTCAGGCGCAACTCCAGCGGTTCGATCAGGCGGATCAGCAGGGTGCCATCCAGGAATTTGAGGTAGGCCAGGATGCGCTGCCAGCCGATGTTGGCGGCCAGGGTGCGCCGAATCTCGTCCAGGTAGAGAGACTGCTTGGGCGATTGACCGATGTAGCGGCACGAGAGGCGAAAGACTTCTTCCAGGAGCTGTGCATCTCGTCGGGCGCCCCGCGGACCGACGCGCAGATCGTGCTGAATGGCGCGGCGAATGACCGTTTCATTGAGCAGGTCAGCCAGGTCATCCCACGGCAACTCGGCGGCTGCATGAGCAATCGGGTACGCGCCGCGTTCGGAAAATGCCTGAAAGGCTCGATCGCGCAAGATGCGGTGCTTCATGCCATGCTGGCGCAGGGCGAGCCAGAAGTTCTTGTCTTTGAGCGGAGCCAGCCCGTTGAACGGCAGAAAAGGGGCGATGTGCCCTTCCCCGCGTATCTCCAGGATTTCGCGCAGAAGGAGCGGCCCCATGTCCAATGTGCTGAGGCGACCGGCCAGGCTGTCGCGGCCAAGTTCGATGCGCAGCGCCGAGCTGCCTGTGGCCAGGACGCGCACAGCGCTGGTGTCAACCAGGAACTTCAGTTGGGGCGCCCAGGCGTCCAGGTTCTGAACTTCATCGAGAAAAAGAAAGGCGGGCTGCCCTTCTTGCGCAGCCTGGTTGAACGTCTGCTGCAGAACGGCCTGTTCGAACCAGTCGGCCAACCGCAGGATTGGTTCCTGGAGCCGCCGCAGTTCGGGCAGGTCGTCGAACTGGATGTAGAAGATGTGATCTGGTGAGACGCCTTCAGCGAGAAGGGCTTGGATGAGTTGCAGCACCAGCGTACTCTTGCCCACCTGGCGAGGACCGCTCACTACCGTCACTTTCGTCGGGCCATGCTTGAGGCGTCCAAGCGCAATCGGAAACGCCCATCGTTTCACTGGCGGCAGCGGCGCCTGGGGTAATCCTCGCCACCACGGATTGAGACGGCGCAGGTTGGCTTCGAGGCCTGCGGAAAGGTTGGTCAGCACATCTTGTTGCGGCATTGGCTTCCACTCTTGCATCAATGGGGAGGGCTGGGGCAAGCAGACGTCTCGGAGGATTGTGCATCCTCGGTCATGGCCGCATTATAGCAGAGTACCAGGAAAACCTCAAGGCCCATGCCGGAAAGCGTCGCGGTTTGAATCAGCTCAGCCAGCGTTTGCGCCGTTTGTAGTGCTTGATCTCCCGATAGCTCTTGCGCTGACCGACGTCGGTCAGGCCCAGGTAGAATTCACGCACATCGGCGTTGTCGCGCAGCGCGGCCGGGTCGCCTTCCAGGACGATGCGCCCGTTCTCCATGATGTAGGCATAATCGGCGATGCTCAGGGCCAGGCGTGCGTTCTGCTCAACCAGTAGAATCGTGGTCCGCTGCTCCTGGTTGATGCGCTTGACGATGTCGAAGATTTCGGCCACCAGTAGCGGCGCCAGGCCCAGGCTCGGTTCATCCAATAACATCAGGCGCGGGCGTGCCATCAGGGCGCGGCCGATGGCCAGCATCTGCTGTTCACCGCCGGAGAGGTAGCCCGACGTCTTGGCGCGACGCTCCTTGAGGGGCGGAAAATAGGCGTAGACCGCCTCGATATCTGCCGGTACCTGGCTGCGGTCACGGCGCGTGTACGCGCCGGCCAGCAGGTTCTCCTGCACGGTCAGATGTGGAAAGACGCGGCGACCTTCCATCACCTGGAAGATGCCCCGGCGCACAATGTCGGCCGCGTCCAGCTTATCAATACGTGTGCCCAAAAACTCGATGCTGCCATCGGTCACCGCGCCATCCTCCGGCTTGAGCAGGCCCGAAATCGCCTTGAGGGTGGTCGTCTTGCCAGCGCCGTTGGAGCCGAGCAGCGCAACGATGCGCCCTTCCGGCACCTGCACCGACATGCCCTTGAGCACAAGAATTACATCATTGTAGATGACTTCGATGTTATTGAGTACGAGCATAGCGCGCTTCCTCACCTCACATGGCCCGATAGGATTGGTACACGGATCAACCCAGATCAACGCGGATGTGATAACGATCCGTGTAAACCCGCGTTGATCCGTGTCCAATCACCTGCGTGGACGCGATGCCGGTCGGCGCAGGCCAACCTGGCGGCGGCACGCCCCTTCGCCGCAAATTCACTCGGCGGCGGCGTTATTTGGCGCCAATGAAGTCGCTGATGGATTCCCACTTACCGGCCTTGACCTGATACAGGCGCAGGGCCTTGTTGCCGGCATGATCGGTCGCGGTGAACGTCAGGGGCGAGGTGACGCCGCCGGTTTCGAAGTTACTGATCGTCTCCAGGGCGGCCTTGAGGTTCTCACCGGTGATTGGCTTGTTGCTGTCCAGCACGCGCTTGATCCCCTCTGCCATGACGGCCATGGTCCACCAACCCTGGACGTAATGCAGCCCCTTCTCCTCCAGGTTGATGCTCTTGCTCTTGGTGTAATCCACGATGTCCTTGACGCCGGCCACACCAGTGCCAGGCGGGGCAAAGTGAATCGTACCAACCACGCCTTCGGCCGCAGCGCCCGCCAGCTTGATCAGGTTTTCGTCCGCGCACCAGTTCAGGCAGATGATCTGCGCATTCAGGCCCAGCCCCTTGGCGTTCTTGGCCGCCAACGAGCCAGGGCCGGACGTGTTCTGGATGATGATGTAATTGGCGCTGAAGGCCTGTACCTGGGACAGCTGCGGCGTCAGGTCGGTGGCGCCGCGGGGCATCGCCACTTCCAACACTTCCATGCCGTTGGCCGCGGCAAATTCGTTGCCGGCCGGCAGCGGCGATTTGCCAAAGGGGCTATCGTTGTAGAAAAAGGCGACTTTGGCCTTGCCACTGCCGCCCTTGGCCTGCCAGTCCTGCAGCGCCCAGCGTAAACCGATGACCATCTGATCGGAGTAGGTGGTGCCGATCAGAAAGTTGTAGGGTGCGTCGGCCATGACGACCAGGTTGGCCGAGTAAGAAGCCGACATGAAGGGCAGTTTGTCGGTGGCGATTTTGGTGCGCAGCGCCTCCGTGTCGCCGGTGCCCCAGCCCTGGATCGCCACCACCTTGTCCTGGGTCACATACTGCGAGTACAACTGCTCGGCGTTGGGCACCTTGTACGCGTAGTCATTGCCGATCAGCTCGATCTTGCGCCCCTTGATGCCGCCCTTCGCGTTGATCCAATCCACATAACCCTTCAAGCCATCCGCATACGGCACGCCTACATCGGCCGTTGCGCCGGTCAGGTCAAAAATACCACCCACTTTGATCGGCTCGCCGCTTTGCGGCGCAGCGCCGCAGGCGCTCAGCAGCAGGCTGAGGACGATCAGAACAGTCAACAGACTCAAGGCACGTGTCTTCATCGTATCTCCTCCATTTCAAACAGTCATTTCAAGTAACTGCTCACCTCTGGCCCCCCCCTCGGGGGGAGGAAAAAGGGGAAGAGGGGGGTTTTTCTCCCGGGGGAACAAAACCCGCCACGGGAGTTCGAATATCCTGTCAATCCTGTGAATCCTGTCTGAATTCCAGGCAGGCTGAGCAGTTACCATTTCAAGCAGTCATTGCAGGCAGTCATTGCAAGTCGTCCTGCTAAGTGTACCCAGGATTCGCGGCAAGCGACACTGGGGACGTGAACTAAAAAACGGATCGTTGTGATATGCGCTAACACCTCCGGTAAGCCTGGGCGGGCAGGCCAAATTGTACACCGTGCAGATTCATCGGTTGGGGGCCAGGGGGGCGAGAAAGCAGAGCCGGCGGCCATTCAGACGCCCAGCGGCAATGGCTCGAACGGTTTCTCGATCAGGCGCAGGTCGGTCAGGTCGAGATCGGCATAGGCGCTGAGCGCGGCTTGCAGTTGATCGGGACGCGCGCCCAGCACCTTGAGCGTCACGCGCTTGTGCTCCCCATCCGGTTCATTGATGGTGAGCATGCTGGCGATGGCGCCGCCGGCGTCGGCCACATGTCCGGTCAGGTGATGCAGCACCCCGCGCTGGCGCTGGGTGCGCACGGTGATGCGCACGCCTGGCTCCCCGGCGCCTAGCGCCTCGGCCAGGGTCTTGAAGATGTCCGTTTCAGTGATGACGCCAACCAGGGTGGCGCCCCGCATCACCGGCAGGCAGCCGATGCGGTGCTGAATCATGATCCGCGCCGCCTCTTCCACCGGACAATCTTCAGTCACCGTCAGCACCGGCGTCGTCATGATGTCGGCCAGGCGCAGCTTGCTGAGCAGCGCATGAACTTCGTAGATGCTCAGGACCGTAGCCGGTGAGGGCGCCGTTGACAAGATGTCCTTCTCCACCACAATGCCCACCAGACGCCCCGCCAGATCAAGCACCGGCAGGCGCCGAATCCTGTGCTGCCGCATCAGCCCCACCGCCTCACTATGCGACGTATTGACCGTTGCCGTAATCGGATTACCGGTCATCCGCTCTTGCACCAACATGGCTATCCTCCCCTCTCAGTAACTAAACGGCCACAAGCGGAAGTAATCTTTGACATCACGCCACAGCTTGGCGATGCCCTCTGGCTCGAAGACGAGGAAGAGGATGATGGTCAGGCCAAAGATGGCCTGCTGAATGAAGGGCAGGATCTGCCCCAGGCTGGGCAGCACACCACCAAGTGCGCGGCCCAGGTTCGAGATCACCGCGGGCAGCAGGGTCATGAACGCGGCGCCGTAGACAGAACCAGACACAGACCCCAGCCCGCCGATGATGATCATCGCCAGGTAGAGAATGGACGTCTCGATGGTGAAGCGCTCCCAGGAGATGATGGTGGTGTAGTGCGCGGTGAGGGCGCCGGCCGTGCCCACAAAGAAAGAGGAGACGGCAAAGGCCAACACCTTGAAACGGAAGATATCCACGCCCATCACTTCGGCGGCGATGTCCTGATCGCGGATGGCAACGAACGCGCGGCCCACGCGCGTGCGAAACAGATTGATGGTAAAGAGCACCGTGATGGCCGCGACCGTGACCGAAACCCAGTAGAAACGAAACTGGGTATTCAGAGCCAGGCCGAACAGCATCGGCGCGGGGATCACCAGCGCCTCCACACCGCCGGTCACTGCGTCCCAGTGCGTGATGACCCACTCGATGATCTGTTGCGCGGCCAGGGTGGCGATCGCCAGGTAGAGACCCTTCAGGCGCAGGGAGGGCACGCCGAAGACGGCGCCAACGACGGCGGTGACCGACGCGGCCAGCGGGATCGTCAGCCAGAACGGTAGCCCCAGGCGCAGTGTGAGAAAACTGGCCGTATAGGCTCCCACCGCCATGAACGCGCCCTGCCCCAGTGAGATTTGCCCGGTAAAGCCAACGAGGATGTTCAACCCCACGGCGCCGACCGCGGCAATGGCAATCTGATTGGCGATCGTCAGATAATAATTGTCGGCGAAGAAGGGAAAGATCAGCACAAAGGCGATGAACAGCCCCAGCCGCACCTTCTGCGCGGGGGTCCGGCGCAAGGTCAGGTCTTGTTGGTAGGTGGTATGAAAAATGCCAGATTCCACGCTGTTTTTCCTTCTCTCCGCAGAACTACACGCGCTCGATGCGGACTTCGCCGAACAGGCCGTAGGGCCGCACCATCAGGATCAGCACCAGGACGACAAATGGCGCCACCTCGCCCAGACCAGAGGTGAGATAGCCGCCGGCGAACGATTCGAGCAGGCCGATGATGACACCGCCCACGATCGCGCCGGGGATGCTGTCCAGCCCGCCGAGGATGACGACGGGAAAGACGCGCAGGCCGATACCACTGACCGCGCCGCTGACGCCGACGATGTTGGCCACCAGGATGCCGGCGATGGCGGCCGTGACCGCGGCAATGGACCAGGCGATGGCGAAGATGCGCTTGACGCTGATACCCATGCTCAGCGCGGCCTGCTGATCATCGGCCACCGCGCGCATGGCGATGCCGTCACTGGAACGGCGGAAGAACAGCGTCAGGGCGGTGAGCAAGAGCACCGCCAGGCCGATCGCCACCAGGCGGTCGCCAGGCACGGCCGCGCCCAGGATGCGCAGCGTGGTGCTGGGGATGAAGGCCGGAAAACTGCGCGGCGCCGTGCCCCAAATACCGCTGACGAAGGCGCGCAGCAGGCTGGAAAGGCCAATCGTCACCATGATGACCGAGATGATCGGCTCACCGATGAGGGGGCGCAACACCAGGCGCTCGATGATGACCCCCAGGACGGCCGCCAGGACCAGGGTGATGAGCACGCCCAGGGGCCAGGCGAGGCCAAAGTCCGCCATCAGGCCGAAAGTCAGATAGGCGCCGACCAGGAGCAGCTCACCCTGGGCAAAGTTGATGACTTCGGTGGACTTGTAGATCAACACGAAGCCCAATGCCACCAACGCATAGATCGCGCCGTTGGTCAAGCCGGTGAACAAGAGCTGAATGAATTGATCCATGTTGGCCTTTCGTCAGAGATCGGATCGAGATCAGAGATCGAGAATTATAGCGTTTCGATGCGCAGGCGAGTGCGCAGGCGGGCGGTGCGCCCATCCTGGTAGGTGATGGTCGTCTCCATGTCCAGGTGATCGTTCTGACTGTAGAGGGCGCTGATGATGTCTTCGTAGCGCTGGGCCACGTAGCTGCGACGCACCTTGCGTGTGCGGGTCAGCTCGGCATCGTCGGCGTCCAGTTCCTTGTGCAGCAAGAGAAAGCGCTTGATGCGCGCCGCGGGCGGCAGATCGGTGTTGGATTGCTCGATATGCTGGCGGATAAGCCGGTAGACTTCCGGTTTCTGCGCCAGGTCGGTGTAGGTGGTGTAGGTGACGGCGCGCTTCTCGGCCCATTTGCCCACATTGGCAAAGTCAATGTTGACCATCGCGGTGATGAACGGCCAGTCGCCGCCAAAGACCACGGCTTCCTTGATGTACTGGCTGAACTTGAGTTTGTTCTCGATGAACTGCGGGCTGAATTTGGTGCCGTCGTGCAGGGTCATCACATCCCTGGCCCGGTCAATCACGATCAAATGGCCGTCGTCGTCGAAATAACCGGCATCACCGGTGTGCAGCCAGCCATCGCGGAAGCTCTCAGCCGTGGCCACGGGATTATTGAAGTAGCCTTCGGCCACGGCCGGGCCGCGGGCCAGAATTTCGCCGCTGGCATCAATGCGCACGTCGGTTTCGGGGATCGGATGGCCGACCGTCTGGAATTTGATGTCGCCGTCGCGATGCACCACCGCGATGCCGTTGATCTCTGTCTGGCCGTAGATCTGCTTCAGGTTGACGCCCAGGGCATGGAAGAAGCGGAAGACATCCGGCCCCAGCGCAGCGCCGCCGGTGTAGCAACGCCGGGTGCGGCGCAAGCCCAGTTTATCGGTGATCATCTTGAAGACCAGGGCGTCGGCCAGGCGATAGCGCAGGCGCAGGCCGGCGCCCGGCGTTTGCTTGCGGAACCGGGCATCGGCCATGGTGTAGCCAACGCCTAAGGCCCAACGGTACACCGCCTGCTTCAAGCGCGTGCTGTCCTCGATCTTGACCTGCACCTGGCTGAGCATGTTTTCCCAGATACGCGGCGGCGAGAAGACCACGCTGGGGCCGATCTCGCGGATGTTCTCTTGCACCGTCTCCGGTTCTTCGGGGAAGTTGATCGTAAAGCCGATGGTCAGGCCACAGCTCAGCGCCATCATCTGCTCGCCGATCCAGGCCAGGGGCAGGAAGCTGATGAACTCGTCCGTTTCGTGCAGGGGATCAACCGACATCAGGTTGCGCCCCATGCTGATCATGCTGCGATGGGTGAGCATGGCGAGCTTGGGCTTGCTGGTGGTGCCAGAGGTGGTGCAGAGGATGGCAATGTCCTCGCTGCGGCCCGCGGCCACGCGTTCCTCGAACGCGCCGGGGTGATCCTGCTCGTAGGCCTCGCCCAGTTTTTCCACATCGGGAAAGTAGAGCAAGAACGGCTCGGTGTAGTTACGCAAACCGCGCGGGTCGTAGTAAATCACCTTGTGGACGTGATCTTTGAGCTGATCCCACATCTCCAGCAGCTTGTCCACCTGCTCCTGGTCTTCGACCACGACAAAGCGCGTTTCAGCAAAGGCGATGACGTACGCCATCTCCTCGACAATGGCGTCCTGGTAGATGCCGATGCTGAAGCCGCCCACGGCCTGCGCGGCCAGTTCAGCGAAAAGCCATTCCGGGCGGTTGTCGCCCACAATCGCCACCACGTCACGCGGCTGCATGCCCAGGCTGAGCAACCCCAGGCAAAAATACTTGACATGGCGCGCATACTGCGCCCAGGTCGTGGCCTGCCAGATGCCGAACTCCTTCTCGCGCAGGGCCACCTTGCGCTCGCCATACTGGCTGGCCCGCGCCAGCAGCAACTGCGGGAAAGTTTGGGGAGTAGATGCAAGGTTCGGTGTCGTTTGCTGATGGTTCATGATTGGGACCGGAGATCGGTGGTTACAGGTGCGGGCGCATATTGTGATCCTGGCCCAGGTAGGCACGGATGACTTCGGGGTTGGCTTTGACCGTGTCGGGCGTGCCTTCGGCCAGCTTCATGCCGAATTCCAACACCGCAACGCGGTCGCTGATGTCCATCACCACGCCCATATCGTGCTCGATCAGGATGGTGGTGATGCCCCGCTCCTCGTTGATGTCGAGGATGAAGCGGGCCATGTCCTCTTTTTCTTCGATATTCATGCCGGCCATCGGCTCGTCGAGCAGCAGGATGGTCGGTTCGACGGCCAGGGCGCGCCCCAACTCCACGCGCTTTTGCAGGCCGTAGGACAGGGTGCCCACGGTCTTCTTGCGGATGTGCTCGATTTCGAGAAAGTCAATGATGTCTTCGATCACCTGGCGATGACGGATCTCTTCTTTTTGGGCAAAGCCCCAGTAGAGGCCGCCGCTGAGCACACCGCTTTTCATGTGAACGTGACGTCCCAGCATCAGGTTGTCGAGCACGGTCATGTGGCGAAAAAGCTCGATGTTCTGAAAAGAACGCGCAATGCCCAGGCGGGCGATCTGCGCGGGACGCAGGTGCGTGATTTCATGCTGGCGGCCGGCCTGGTCGAAGAAACGGATGTGGCCCGCCTGCGGGTGATAGAGGCCGCTGATGCAGTTGAGCATGGAGGTTTTGCCGGCGCCGTTGGGGCCGATGATGGCGAGGATTTCACCCTCGAAGGCATCCACACTGACGCCAGAGATGGCGCGCACGCCGCCGAAGTTGAGCGTGATCTGATCAACCTGCATGATGCGCCGCGGCGCTGAGTTGGGCGAGTGACCGTTGGCTGACACGCGAACCACCCCTGGATGAAGGAGAACCCGATGTTGGCGAAACAAGCCGTGTTGGCGCAACTATGATAGCCGCGGGGTGTTAATGAATTGGCGATGAAAGCGTTAATACAGGCGTTAATGCGCCGAAGCATGCCCGCAAAAACGTGTTTGACAGATGTAAGAAATGGATGTATTCTGGGTAATTGTGGTTACCGGCGGGTTTCCTGAACGATTTGCAACGCAAGTGCGGAACTGTCACGGTCTCAATGATTTTTCAGATGAATGGGCGGTTGAATCGCTGTGATTTGCCCAACCGAGTTTCAACCACGGATGTGCGAAACTCACGGAGGTTCTTGTAAGCTCTTCTTCTCACCGTTGTTATCGGTCATGCTTCTTGAGTATTCGCTATTCACGACTAAAGAGATATCGGTTCCATGCAAGAAAACATCAAAAGTATGGCTCGCGGCTTTATGTGTGGCTATTGCTTTGCACAATCAGGGTATGACATCGTATTTGCTGATCACTCAGAGACACGCCACGTATATGGGGACTTGTTGGAAGGTAAGGCAATTGCTGTACTCAAATGTCGAAATTGCAGAATGCTCAATCTGCTTGTGTTCTCTGTGAAGGAAGAAGATTTCGGCGGTTCAATGGAAGAATCAGAATTGGAACCATTTCTCGCTGAACACCCTCATGTTCTTTCTCCTGGTTTTAGCGAAGAAGAAGGATCAATTGCCCCAATGTGGATAGAGTTAATGGGGCAATATCCTCACGGATTCAAGTTGAGCAGAGACGTACCGGTTACCATACGGTACGATTTGGAGGAGGCTGGAGACTGTCTTGCAGTGGGAGCATCGAACGCAGCAGCAGTAATGTGCGGTCGAGCAATCGAGAGACTCGCGGCTGATTTCGGGATCAAGCCAGACAAAACAATGATGTTAGGCGCGATGCTCGGCGAACTGAAGGACAGAAAACTGGTTAGCGAAGATCTGTTCAACGCCATGAGCGAAGTCAAGGAGTGGAGAAATATCGGCGCACACCCCGGCAAAGACGATCAAGGAATAGAACTGTCGCAGGCCCAGAAGATCGTTGAGTTTACTTACCTGCTCGTTGAGCAGGTGTTCCCTCGCAGAGACATTCACAAGGTGAAAGATGAACTAAAGCAAATGAGGAACAAGAAGTGATTGGGTGATTCCCGAATTTACTGTGCCAATGAAGGTTTGGGTATGTGAGTAACCGAGTTTACGGGATGGTTAAGCCGCCATCACCCAAAGCCTGCATGCTCATCTCCAATCCAACGTTGCCAAGGTTAATGGCGCTTTGAGTACCTCATATGCGGCGCAGGTATTGCTCAATTCGTTCGCATTCCTGATCTCTGTGGCTAATTCATTACGCAGGATTCAATACAATGTCAAAGTTCGAAAATACGGAATATCAACTAAAACGTGCTAGGGACAATCTCAAAATAGCTGAGTTGCAGAAGGAAATAGCAGATCAAGAAGTAATAATTGCCAACGCTAGTGGATTTCGGGCAAAATGGAAGATTGAATTGGCCGAAAGCAATCTTGCGAGATTGAGACCAAAAACGAATGCCCTGCTTGCTCAAATGCAGCTTGAAGATGCCCAAATCAAAGCAGAGTTGCTCCGAAAGCAGAGCACGCGCCGCAAGGTCTTGGAAGATGAGAAGAAACGTGAGCAAGACGCAATCAGGTCAGAAGAACAATGGAAATTAGCAGAGGAACGTCGGAAGAAAGAAGGTGAAGATAGAGCTAGAAGGGAACAAGAAGCAAGAACCAGATCCGAACAAAGAAAAAAGGACCGGGAAGAAAAGGAGCGCATAAGGGCTGAGAAATTGGTGTCATTAACTCCCGAAGAACAACGAGCCAGAAACAAACAAGCATCGCAGAAGAAGAACTTCCTACTCGGGAGCATCGCAGTACTGATCCTTCTGTGTTGCGGTTGTAGTATTTGGGCACAAACAAGCGTGCGTAAAGAACGGGTGTTACCCGAGAATATTGGACCGATAGACATCTCATTACCCGAAAATTTCCAAACAAAGAACAACCTGGATTTTGTGATTGAGAAGATTGAAGTATTGTCTGAGTTAGAAGGAGACAATCCTAGATATTACTATTTGATCATTCATGGTTCCTTGACTAATCCGAGTAATGAAACGGCATGTACTGAAGCTCAGGAATATGTTCTCGCCAATAACACTAATAAAAAGAACTATACTATTGATACAGATGCCGCCTCTCATTTAAGCAAAACCTACCTAGATGGCCTGGGCTATCCAAGTACTAGAGGACAATGTCTTGAACCAGATGAAAGCGTAGGAACGTTTTTGGTATTTGATGTCTCACCGCAGACTCAAGGCCTACAACTCGAGACCTCTAATAGAAACATATCCTTGGGAGATATGGCCGCATTCATTGTAGAAAAGGTAATCGCAGTAACGCCGACCATCGTTCCTACAAGTACCAACACATTTACTCCAACCTACACTGCAACAGCTACACCTACACCTACAAACACACCTACCAGTACTGCAACGCCTACCCCAGTAACATTAGCTTCGGTCATTGTAGACGGAAAAATTTTTGGTGGGCCAGGTGAGTTTTATGATGTCGTGGGTAAAACGCTATCAGGTGGTGAATTACCGATTTACGCCAAAGCGGGTAAGAATTGGTATCTCATAAACTGGAATGGAAGAGAGTGGGTCAGTGCAAGCCTGATTTCACTCAAATCCGGTATAGAAATACCTGAAAGCGAGACTGTACCTCCAACACCCACCAACACGCCACGTCCGACAAATACGCCGACAATAACACCTACCGTGACTCCGAGACCGACAAATACACCTGATATTAGTAACGAATCTTTCGCAGAACTCATGTGTGAGCAATTTGTCACGGAAAGGTTATTGTCCCCAGCCTCGGCAAAATTCGGCGGTTTCTTCGATGACTGGGATACTGCAATATTTGTAGGAAAAGATGGCGCTGCGTTCAAATTGCTTGACATAGATTCGTCACGGGTGCTTGGCCATGGTGTTTGGGTTGTGGTCGGCAAGGTTGATGCACAAAATGCATTTGGCGCAATCATTCGCTCTGATTACGTATGTGTGATGGAGTATAGACATAGTAATGAGACATGGTATCTCCTCAAGATTTCGATCGATTAATCGAAAAGCCTCTGTGGCGGTGATCAACCACTTTCAGCCGTCAAATTGATGGTGCGCATCCAACCGGTGGCGTCGGAATTTTCGAACTGCCATACAGGTTTGGATAAGCATGGCGACCTGATGTCATCTCGGCGTTAGTGACCCATACGGGGAAAAGAAAGGACACTGGATATGACACGATCCACTTTGCTCCCTAAAACCAAGAGCATTTTCTGCAATTCGTGCAAGCGAGAAACGAACCACATATGCATAGCTGATCACTATCACGTTGACCAAGACGATGATATACCTGAAGAAGGTGAGGTAACGGGTTTCCGACTTCTAATTTGTGCTGGATGTGAAAACGGAACATTAGAAGAGTATTTCGCTATTTATCCACTGGATGAAGACGGCGAGGTCCTCGCTGATACTATCGAGTATGAAGCAAGATATTATCCAGATCGTGGTTACTTGCAGATTGAGACAAAACAGTTCAAACGACTTCCACCCAAACTAGATGGAATATATCGGGAAGTGCTCAGAGCATTCAACAATGACATGGGAGTGTTGTGCGCTATTGGAATACGTGCGCTTATTGAGGGTATTGTTGCGGATCGAGAAATAGAGAACGGTAATCTGGAGAAAAAGATAGAAAGCCTCTCGGGACTACTTCCCAAGAACATTGTATCGAACCTTCACAGCATCCGATTTATGGGGAATGAAGCCGCACATGAATTAAGCGCTCCTGCACGAGACGAGTTGCGATTGGCAATTGAAATTTGCGAAGACCTGTTGAACTACCTGTACGATCTGGATTATAAGGCCAGCTCCTTGACTGAGGTTCGAAATAAAAGGAAAAAACAGACACCTAATGCTTGAGGGCGATTTACCCATGCGAGCCCAAAGACTGATCAAGGAGCGGGGCGCACAATATCAACAGGACCTGTTGCGGATGTGGGAGAGTAATGAGTTCAAGCGACTGCCTGGATTGGAGTAATGAGATGAATGCTCCAAGAATAAGATCGGCGACCCCCCTCGAAGAGAGGCGCCTGCTGGTCACATTTCTCAACGGAGTCCAACAAGATGAAGCAGGGAATCAATGACGTGCCGGCCATTGATCGGCGGCGTCTGGCTCTACATCAGGCGCCTGGGCAAGTATGGCCAGCAACCGCGCCCGGCTGCCGCGCCTGGCGCGCTCTTGCAGATAGGTCTGGGTGTTGATTATCGCTATCTTCTCCGAGATGGCAAGCGTGACAAATTGATTGATCGAAACGCCTTCCTGCTCTGCCAGGACGCGTAACTGCTGATGCATGGAGGTCGGTAGGCGTAGATTCAACACGATCTGTGGTATCGTCACGTTAGCTGTCCATACTTGTTGTGTGGCTACCAATCGAATGAGTCTTCATCGCTGCGTAAAGACAATTCCGATCTAGTCAGTATTATATGCAATACCAAACAGATTTGCAAGAAGGAGTAAAACCAGAGATGACATCGCTTAGAAGCCCATTTTTCTGTAGCCGGATACTACCGTTTCTCGAACGACATGTGCTCGACAATCTTCTGAAGGAGTGAGGTGCAACGTGCAAACTCAGAACAAGGTGATTGTGGTTACCGGCGGGGGGAGTGGGATCGGAAGGGCGCTGACCCTGCGGCTGGTGAATGCCGGGGCGCATGTGGCTGCCATTGACATTCACGAGAATACCCTGCAAGAAACGCAGGGCCTGGCCGGGCCGCACAAGGGCCATATCAGCCTGCATGTGGTCAATGTGACCGAGCGCGAGACGGTCAACGCGCTGCCGGAGAAAGTCATCGCCGCGCATGGCGTGGTGGATGGCCTCATCAACTGCGCCGGCATCATCCAGCCCTTTGTGCGAATCAAGGACCTGGAGTTCGATGCCATCAAGCGGGTCATGGATGTCAACCTGTACGGACAGATTCACATGATCAAGGCGTTCCTGCCCCACCTGCTCGCACGCCCGGAGGCGCACATCGTCAACATCTCCAGCATGGGTGGCTTCTTCCCGGTGCCGGGCCAGACCATGTACGGCGCCTCGAAGGCGGCCGTGAAGCTGCTGACCGAGGGCCTCTACGCCGAGATGATCGGAACCAACGTCCATGTCACGGTGGTCTTCCCGGGCGCCATTGCCACCAACATTGCGCAGAACTCCGGCGTGGTGATCGCCGGCCTCGGTAATGAGCAGGCGCACAAGTTCTCCGCAACGACGGCCGCTGTGGCCGCAGAAACCATCATCAACGGCATGGTGCGCAACAAATTCCAGGTGTTCATCGGTCAGGACGCCCGCATGATGGACCTGCTGTACCGGCTCAACCCCCGCTGGGCCACGCAGTTCATGTTCAGTAAGATGAAAGCTCTCCTGCCGGATTAAGAAACGGTAAGATTCGCCCGCTTGGCGCCCTGCCTGTTGCCTGACGAGGGCAATGACTGACTGATAACCCCATGAACCGAATGAACACATTCAGGCTGCCGAATGTGTCTTGAGCCGTTTCTCCCTGGGGAGGTTGTCATGGTGTTGCGTCTTCACCGCTTCTGGATTCCGCTCCCCGCGCCTGATCTCGCCGCGCCGCGCGCGGTGCGGCCGCATTCCAGGCGCCGCCGCCTGCTGGCGACCGCATGGCTCCTGCTGACCGCCCTGCTCTGCGCGTGGATGGCGCGGCCGGCTGCCGCCGCGCCCCCTTCACCCACCCTGCTCGATGTTCCCCTCACTGTCAAAGAAAACGTCGGCGTTGCCATCGCCAACTACCCGGTCAGCGCGGTGATCCCGCTGCCGCAGGGCGCGTATACCAACCCGCTGCAACTGGGCATGGCCGGCGTCCCATCCCAGGTGGAGGTGCTGGAACACTGGCCCGGCGACCACAGCCTGCGCCATGTACAGGTTCATTTTCAGGCTACTGTTCCCGCCAATGGCGCTGTCGTCTACCATTTTGGCGACGGCGGGCCGCTCGCGCCGGCCGAGCCGGTCAGCCTGATCCAGGCCGGCGCGGCGTTGACGATCACCACCGGGCCGCTGCGGCTGCGCCTGAACACCGCCGCCTTCAATCTGTTCGATGCGGTCTGGTTCGACGCCAATGGCAATCGCATCTACGAGGCGGGTGAGCAGATCGTGGCGCCGCACGGGCAGAACGGCGGCGTCTTCACCCCGCGCGCGGGCGCCGGCGCAGTGCAGTACGACGCCGGCCGCAATGACCTGGCCGTGACGATCGAGCAGAGCGGGCCGCTGGTGGTCGTGGTGCGCGTGGAGGCGCCGGCGCGCTTCGTCTCCACCACCAATCATCTGCACGGTTTTGCCGCGCGCATCTACGCCTACGCGGGCCAGGCGATGCTCAAAGTGGATTATCAACTGCAGAATTCGGACAAGACCGTGGTGCGCTCCTGGCCGCTCTACTTCGAGTCGCAGCGGCTCGATCTGCGCCTGGCCCTGCAGGGCAACCCCACCCTGCGCTTTGGCCTGGGCAACGGCAGCGTTCACACCCGCAGCCGCGGCAGCGGCGCGTACCTGGCCCAGGAGATGCACGATCGCTTCGCCATCTACAGCCAGCCCGGCCCGACGCAGGTCTATTCCGCCACCCTGCCGGCTGGCACGGGGCCAGAGGGCTTCCTGGACATCAGCGATAGCCAGGTCGGTGTGACCGCGGCCATCCGCAACTTCTGGCAGACCTGGCCCAATGGCCTGGCTGTAGATGGGCAAAATCGTCTCAGCCTGGAATTGTGGCCGGCCTGGAGCGCGCATTGGCTGTCGTTCCTGTACACGCAGAATGCCCAGAGCGGCTTCAGCTCCAGCGGCCTCTACTGGCTGGACGACATGCAGCACTACCTCAAGGAAACGCAGTTTTGGTTTCATGGCCCCGGCGCCGCCAACGCCACGCTGCTGGGATTGGCGCGCACCTGGCAGTTTCCGCCGGTGACCGTCGTTCCCACCGACTGGTATCGCCAAACCCACGCCACGGCCGACCTGGGCGGCGTCATCCCGCCGGCCGTCGCCATTCCACCGGCCGACGACCGCCGCCTGCCCTTCTACAACACGCCTGGCTATGATCCAGAAGACTGGTACGATCCCCAGAGCGCCTACTATGGCGCAGGCTGGATCAACTTCTGGGATCCGGAGCCGGGCTACCGTTCGGTGGCCTGCACGGCCGGCGGCTGGCCCTACGCCGCCACCCATCTGATCGCCACCGGCAATCCCGCCGATTTCTTCGAGGCTGCGGAGCACGGACAGAGCGAGCTGAATCTGCGGCCCGAATGGCTCACCGGTTACACGCACGACGCAGATTGGCCGCAGTTGCAGCTTTCAGAAAATCCCTACTGCGGCGGACGCTGGCGCATCTATGAAGGCTCTGTGTCGCCCCTGGCCGCGCCCCCCTTACCCGACACCGTCGGCGATTATCCGGTTTACAGGGCACGCGACGATCAGCACGGCTGGACCTACCATGTGGCCGACGCCTACTGGCTCACCGGCAATCCCTGGATACGCGACTGGTATCGCTTCGTGGCCGAGTTCCGCCGCGTGCGCCTGGCGCAGTTGGACCCCTTCCCAGACAATAACAGCCGTGCGCGCGGCCATTCGCTCAACCAAGTGGTGCAGGCTGCCCGCGTCGCCGGCGATGTCACCCAGCTCGACCGCCTGCGCACCCACCTGCTGACCACCCTGCGCCCGGATCAGGACCGCTTCTACGGCGATCAACGGCCGGAAACGGGCGAATCTGGCGGCGGTTTTCAGACCGGCTATCTGATGCGCATGGTGGTTGACTACCTGGAAGAGATGCGCGCCCGCGGGGACTGGCAGGCCTACGCGGAGGGGTTCAGCTATCTCAGCGGGTTGGTGGCGTGGAACTACAACTTCGGCAACTTCCCCTACTATTTCGATGCCCGCGGCGGCGGGGTGGGCTTTTCCAACGGCACCAGCCTGACCCTGGTGGACCCGGTGGCCTGGTATTACTGGCACAGCGGCCGGCAGCCCATCCTGACGCATCTGAACCAGTACGTCACCGGCGGCATCAACGGCGGGGAGCCGCCCTACGGCGAATTCAACGCCTGGAGCGGGCAGTTCGAGAGCCGCTACTACCTGTTTGTCAAGCACACCGTGCGACCGGATAGCACGCCGCCGCCGGCCATCGGCGACCTGGTGGCCCAGAGTCTGACCGGCACGGTGCGCCTGCTGTGGACTGCGCCCACCGACGCGGTGCGCTATCACATCGTTTGGAGTGACCGGCCGCTCGTCGAGCCGAACTCACTGTCGCCCGCGGTGATGAACTGGTGGGCCGCCAACGCAGTCGGCCCCACGCTGACGGCCACGCCTGGGCAGCGCCAGATGTGGACCATCGCCACCGGCGCCACCACTCCGGTCTACGCGGCCATTTTCAGCTTCGACGCGCAGGACAACCTGAGCGCCATGTCCAACGTGGCCCTGGCCGCGCCGCCCGTCCCCTGCCTGGCTGACATTGACGACAACGGTCTGATTGATCTGCTGGATGTGATGTTAGTGGCCGGCAGTTGGGGCACGGCCAGCGGTCAGCCCGGCTACGTCGCTCGCCACGACATGAACAGCGACGGCCTGATTGACATCTGGGATGTGCAGTACGTGGCAGGTCACTTCAACCAGACCTGCACAGGAACCCAGACAAGACATTAGCTTTCTCTGCCACGAATTTCACTAATTTTCACGAATTGCTCTCTGTCTTTCGTGTCAATTCGTGAAATTCGTGGCAAGAACTCTGGCAAAAAACAGCCATCTTCTTCTTACCGAGGAGGGGATACCAGATGGAGTCGTGGTAGATGACCGAGGCCATGTACGCCCAGGGCGCCAGGAACGTCTTCAGTGACCATTCTATGGGGCGCTTGAGCGGGCCCCAGTAGATCTTGTGCTGCATGCGTGAGGCGAAAGTCATGTTCTTGAACGGCCCGTCGAAATGCCAGTTCTGCTGCGCGGCGGCCAGATCGCCCACGATCTCGATCTCGCGCGGATCGCCGCAGCCCAAACCCAGTTCATGCGCCAGGCGGATGAACTTGATGGAGAGCGGGTCAATGCCCATCAGCTTGGCGGCAATGGCGTCAATCGCCACCTGGTCGCTGCTCGCCAGGATGACGTTCTTGGTGTACGGGATCATGCAGCGCGGGCCGGGGCCGTCGCCGACAAAGGTGCCGTCCATGACGGCAAAGATACCGCGGTGAATCTTCTGCTGAATCATCAGCAGGTCCACCAGCGTTTCATGAATGACCGGATGCGTCCAGTGCCGACGCTCGTTGAGCAGACCGCCGAACGCGTTCTTCATGGCGCCGGTCGTCGTGGTGAAGACGTGGGTCTTGACCGTGGGTAGATGGATGATGTTTTCGCCGATGAAGCGTTTGGGAATGTTGAAGCCCTGCGGGTAGACCTGGTTGAGCACCAGGAACTTGTTGGCAAGGTCGCCGACCGCGTCGCGGACGTTGATCCATTCTTCGCCTTCGTACAGATGCACGTTGCGCAGGCCGTGGGCTTCCACGACGTTGAGCTGCTTGTTCTCACGCTCGCCCAGGTGCGCATCAATGACGACCGTGCGATTGTGGCAGGCATGAATCAGGTTGGGATCGTAGCCGTCCTGTTTCATGGCACGGATGACGCCTTCCAACTGCCAGGGGGTTGTGGAACTGCCGGGGTAGAAGACATGCCAGGAGATGTTGACCTTGAGCGCGGTGTCGGCGTCCTTTGCGATCACATCCTGGTAGCCGGCCAGGTTCATCAGGCGATGATAATCGTCCAGAACCGTGGCGGGCGTGGTGGTGAGAATGGCTACTTTGCTTTTGCTCATGGTTATCTATTTACCTCTTTTTCTTAACGCGGCGCCTGGGCGGGAATGGCCGTCGGCTTGGCCCAGCGTCCGTCGTCTGCCGCCGGGGATGCAGGCAGGGTTTGCATGGGGGCCACGGTGGGCACCTGTGCGCAGTACGGACAAATCTGCCAGCTCATGTCGAGCAGCCGGCCACAAGAGGCGCAGGGGCGACGCAGTTGGGCGGTGCAATGCGGGCACAGCATCCAGTCCGGCTGTATCTTGTGTTGGCAGCTGCTGCAGACAGGCTGCTCTTCCATGTCGCGCAGCAGGGCTTCTTCTTCGAGCATGCGCTCGTACCGCTCAGCCAGGGTATCACGTGGCCGCAGAAGCAGGTACAGCCCCAGGCCGACCGGCCCAAAGAGCAGAACCAGGAGCGATGCCAGCAGCGTGGCTAGAATATCACGGGTGCGGGCGCGCATATCACGAAATGTCCAGATGACGAGGGCGATCCAGAAGGCCACCAACAAGGCGCCAAACACGGCCACCACGGTCTGCAGGGCAGTCCCGATTGTATTCAACAGATCAGACGACATGCAAGAGTCTCCTGTAGTAATTTCATGTAACCGGCCGATTATACCCGATTCCAAGCGATAGAGCAAAGCCCGGCCGCAAACTGCTTCTTATTGTAACGCTGTGAGAGCGGTAATGGTTGCAGGCGCGAATGCAAGGGAGTCAGTTTCGTTGTAACATTCACGCATGACATGACATCTCTCCCACTGCGAAAGGAAAAACCTGCCCATGTCCGAATCTGCCGGAGTCGAGTACACGCTCTTGATCCGCAACATGCCGACCAATGAACGCCCCCGCGAGCGCCTGCAGTACTACGGCGCCGGGGCGCTTGCCTCCTCCGAACTGATCGCCATCCTGCTGCGCGTGGGCACCGAAGGCGAAAGTGTTCTGCACGTCGCGCAGCGCCTGCTCAGCAAATATGGCGGTCTGCCTGGCCTGGCACGCGCCAGCTTCGATGAACTGTGCCAGGAAAAAGCACTAGGCCCGGCCAAGGTGACGCAGATCAAGGCGGCGCTGGAACTGGGCAAACGCTTGCTCGTCTCATCGCCCCTCGACCGGCCGCAGGTGCGTTCGCCGGCCGAGGCCGCCGAACTGCTGATGGCAGAGATGGGCCTGCTGGAGCAGGAGCAACTGCGCACGATCCTCCTGGATACGCGCAACACGGTCATTGGCATCCCCATCATCTATCAAGGCTCGCTCAACAGCGCGGCTATACGTGTGGGCGAGATGTTTCGCCATGCCATCAAGGCCAATGCCGCGGCCATGATCGTTGCGCATAATCACCCCAGCGGTGACCCGGCGCCGTCGCCGGAGGATGTGCGCGTCACGCGCAGCATTGTGGAAGCGGGTAAACTGCTCGATATTGACGTGCTCGATCATGTGGTGATCGGGCATCAGCGCTTTGTCAGTATGAAGGAGCGTGGCCTGGGATTCTGAAGAGCGCAAAGTAGGGGCACGGCCTTGCGCCTGCCCGCCGGGCGACCGCAAGGGATCGCCCGGCTGCAAATTGAGAGGATACCAGACGGGGATCAAGATCAGGGCACAGACGGAGGCAAGGATGGCAAGAACGATGCGGACGATGGAGTTGTGTGCGTTGTTGGTGGTGATGCTGACGGCTTGCGGTTCAGCCGGCGCGCCCGCGGCAGGAAGTTCCCGCGCGCCGGGTGAACCGCCGGCCGGCGAGCGGACATTACCTGGCGGCGGCCGGACGGGGCCGGGCAACGACCTGGCCACGCCGCGGGGGGCGGGCGCAGGTCAAGCCGGTGCTGCCGGCCGCCCCGGTTCGCGTGCCACCGGGGCGCCGGCGCCCAACCTGACCGCAGTACCGGCCAGCGATGCCGCCGTCGTCATCCAGACCTACGCCCAGGAGATGCTCGGCATCAGTGTACAGGTGACCCAGGCCCGTGGGGTCAGCGGGCCGTTGACCGTGGCGCCGACGCTGTCAACCGCCGGCAGTCAGAGTATGCAGGCCGCCGTACACCTGGCGATGGCTGCCTATGCCGGTCGCCTGAGCGGCGGCGTTGGCGTGGTGGCTTATGGCTCCGGTCAGGTGTCGGGTGATTTGACCGCGGACATCGAAGCGGCATCGCTTGGCGCCTTCAGCCTGCAGAGTAGCGCGGGCTATCCGGGCGACGCCGCCGCGGCGCTGGACCTGGTCAAGCGCACCTTCCCTGCGTTGGCCAGGCTCAACCTGGCCGCGCAAACCACCACGGATGGCTACGCTTTCTACGTCACGGACCAAACCACCACCGTCAATCCTCGCACCCAGCAGGCGGAGGTGACGGCCCTGGCAGCCCTGGCCGGGGTGCTGCCTGGCAGCTCAGTCATCGTGTATGTCGTGCTCGGCACGGGTGATTTTGCCGCCACGATTCAACCGTAAGAAGCTCACTCCACTATCATGTTGTAGTAAACAACCGGCTCAACTGCTTGCGCACCGTGTCGCTGAGGCGGCCGTTCTTGGCCTGCGATTGCTTGCGTATGAACTCCTTCAGGTCTCTCGCATGCACAACCGGCATGGTCGCATCGTTGACGGTCAAAACAACTTTGTTGGCCACGAAGACCACCACCGGTTGTGGCTCAACCTCGAACTCCGGCCCGTTCTGTACGATCCACTGCTTGAGACGCGCGACATCTTCCTGCGCCTCACGCGCCGGATTACCCAGGGCCTCTTGCGAGAAGGCGGTGAAAAACCGCAGCAAATTGAACGGTTGGCGCCAACTGTTCTTTGTGATCGTGATCTTGCCCTCCTGGTCGCGCGTGATAAAGACAAAGAGGCCGACCGGACTCAGCAGCACGTTGGATGCGGGCAATTGCCAGGCGAAGAATTCGTAGCGATCGTCCAGGCCCTTCAGACTGGTGGCAATGACCTCATCCGGCCGTGGTTTGCGCACGAAACGCCGCATGTAGAAAGAACCGATGTTGGCGCCCACAAAACCGAGCAGCAGACAGCCCATCGCATAGGGCAGCAGGTTGACGTTGCTCATGAAGGAGATGATACTGCCGGCCAGCAGGACTGCCAGTGAAAGGCCGGTAGTCCATTTGCCAATGATCGCGCGGCGCTGGATGTACTTTGCATTCAGGTAAATTTGCATCAGGTCGTCAGATCCTTGTTTGGTTGTAAAGGCGCAGGCGTCCGCGTCCCCGGCTGCAATCGCAGTCACGAGGACGAGGGCGGCCTGCGCCGATTGGTTTGAAATCAGATAACTGGGTCAAGCGGCGTACTTGCCGACAACCAGGCAGGCATTTTGCCCGCCCAATCCGAACGAGTTCGACATCGCCACGCGCACGGGGCGTAGACGGGCCACGTTGGGGACATAGTCCAGGTCGCACAGGGGGTCAGGTCTTTCCAGGTTGATGGTGGGGTGAATGAGGTTGTTGACCACGCTGTAGACACACGCCATGAACTCGATCGCCCCGGCGGCGCCAAACGTGTGACCGATCATAGATTTGGTCGAGCTGATCGCCAGGTCGTAGGCGTGCTCGCCAAACACCTGCTTGATCGCCCGCGTCTCGGTGGGGTCGCCGATGGGGGTGGAGGTGCCATGCGCGTTGATGTAATCCACGTCACGCGGGCTGAGACCGGCATCGGCCAGGGCTGCGGCCATGGCACGCGCCGCGCCGGCGCCTTCTGGCTGTGGGGCCGCCACGTGATAGGCGTCTGCGCTGGCCGATTGCCCCAGCACCTCCGCGTAGATGCGTGCGCCTCGTTCGAGGGCATGCTCCAGGCGCTCGAGCACCATGATACCCACGCCTTCACCGATGACAAAGCCATCGCGCTGGATGTCGAACGGCCGGCTGGCGCGCTCCGGTTCATCGTTGCGCAGTGAGATGGCGCGCATAGCCGTGAAGCCGCTGAAGAAGATGTGGCCGATCAGGGCCTCCACGCCGCCCGCCAGCATCACATCGGCCGCGCCGCGGCGAATCATCTCCATCGCTTCGCCGATGGCTTGCGTGCCGGCCGCGCAGGCTGTGACCACCGTGGCGAGCGGGCCTTTGCAGTTGAAGGTCTGGCTCAGGTGAAAGGCCGGCATATTGGGCAGGGCGGCGGTCACCATGTGTGGCTTCATGCGGCCGGGGCCGTGGGTGATTAGCTGACGGATCAGATTCTCCGCGATGTCGAAACCACCCAGACCGGTGCCCATGCAGACACCCACGCGCGCCGCCTGCTCATCATCCCACTGAATGTTGGCGTCGCGCAGGGCTTCGGCGCCGGCTGCCAGCGTAATCTGCGAACAGCGCGCCATGCGCCTGGCATCTTTCGCCGGCACCCCGGCCGCGATGGGATCGAAGTCCTTGATCTCGGCCGCAATCTGGCACGGGTAGGCGCTGGCATCGAACTGGGTCACGCGGCCCACACCGGAGCGGCCGGCCACCATGGCTTCCCAGGAGGCGGGCGCCGAATGGCCCAACGGTGTCAGCGCGCCGAGGCCGGTGACGACCACGCGCGGGCGCACTTCTGGTTGTTCACCCAGGGAGACGAGCGCGTCCTGCAGGGTCTTGTCATCCATGGGGGGTTGATCGTGCAACTGATCGCTGGTCAGATCATCGGCCAGTAACCGCAGAAGCGCCGCGCGCACGGGTGTGGGAAGGCGGTTCACTTGTTGACGCAACATCGAAGTCATCGGTTTTCCTTCTATCCTTAGCTCTTTCTTAGCTCTTTCTCAGCTCTTTCTTAGCTCTTTCTCAGCACTCACTCAGCACTCTCAAAAACGAGAACCTGTTTCCTGGGATCAATCATCGCCCAGGCTTCGCGCCTGGACACCGGCGCGGATGGCTTCCAGGGTGTTGTTTTCAACCGCCTGTTTGGCTGTCCGCAGGGCGCCGCGCACCGCCTTGGCGTTCGAACGACCATGCCCGACCAGCAGCAAGCCGTCCAACCCAAGCAGCGGCGCCGATCCATACTCGGTATAATCGAGCCGGCGCGCGACCTTGCGCAGCCCCGGCAACAGCAGGGCCGCGGGCAAGGCCAGCGCCGCCGCCAGTCCGAGCAGCAGGCGCAGCAGAAAATCAGGGACGCCCTGCGCGGTGAGCGCGGCCAACGCCACGGTGGGCAAGAGTCCAAGCGCCGCATTGCGCGCCAAGTTGGCCCGTAATTCGCGGCGCAGCGCGGTCAGCAGCAGCTTGACGATGCCCTCGCCGAATTTGATGATGACATTGCCGGTGAAGCCATCGGTGATGACCACGTCGGCGACGCCGGCCACGATGTCCTTGCCTTCGACATTGCCCACAAAGTTCAAACCGCTATCGGCCTTGAGCAGCGGCACCGTCTCTTTGACCAGTTCGCTGCCCTTGCCCTCTTCTTCGCCGTTGGACACAATCGCGACGCGCGGGCGCTCAAGGTGAAAAACCCGCTCGGCGTACAGGCTGCCCATGACCGCGAACTGATGCAAGTATTCAGGCTTCACCTCGGTGTTTGCACCGATGTCGAGCAGCAGGCAGAAGCCGTCGCCGCTCGGAAAGAGCGTCGTCAACGCCGGGCGCTTGATGCCCTTGATGCGACCGAGGACGAACAGGCCCGTCGCCAGTGCGCCGCCGGTGTTGCCACAGGTGACAAAGGCGTCCGCCTCGCCGCGCTTCACCAGGTTGGCGCCCACGGCCATGGTCGAATCGCGTTTGCTGCGGGCGGCCGTCGCCGGATGATCGGTCATCTCCAGCACCTGGCTGGCATGCACAAGCGGCAGCGCCAGGCCGTCCGTCTTGTGTTTAGCCAACTCGCGCCGGATCACATCCTCCGGGCCAACCAGGATGATCTCGATTCCAAACTCACGCGCGGCTTGCACCGCGCCAGCGACAGTCACGGCCGGCGCGTGATCGCCGCCCATGACATCCAGCGCAATTTTCACGACTTTCTCCTAACCCGGATCAGCCGGGATCAAACAGGGCGGTCTCTGCCACGAATTTCACAGATTGGCCCCTTTGCCTTCGTGCAAATTCGTGCCATGCGTGGCGAGGGAGTCCTTGCTCTCCATGCAAGAAGTCAACCTACAAGGCGTAGATCGCCAGGCCCAATGCCCCCGGCCCGGCCAACGCGGCCAGCACCGGCCCAATCTCGATCACCTGCACTTCCACCACGTGCAGGCGCTGGCGCATCTCCAGGTTGAAGCGTTCGGCTTCGGGTGCGCAACGGGCGTTGACCACCGCCACACGCACCGGCCGGTCTCCGAAAATTTCGTGCGCCCGCGTCAGAATATCTTCTAATGAACGCTTGCGCCCCCGCACCCGTGCAATGGGTTGAATGGTGCCATCGTGCATGAAGCGCAGAATGGGCTTGACATCGAGCAAGTTGCCAATGCCGGCCGTCAGGCGCGGCACCCGGCCGCTGGCGGCGAGATACTTGAGCGTTTCTGTCGTGAAGAAGGTGTGCGTGTTGTCGCGGACCACCGGCAGTTTAGCCATGATGTCAGCCAGACTGGCGCCCTGCTGAGCCATTTCGGCGGCTACCACAATTTGCCAGCCGCTGTCCATCGAAGCGCCCTTCGCATCCCAGACGGTAACCCGGTGCGCAGGCGCCAGCTCAATGGCCGCCATAGCCGAGGCATAGGTGCCACTCAGCGCGGACGAGACGGTGATGCAGAGAATGTCATCCTCGACCGGCAGGTTGCGAATGGCTGCAGCAAACTGTTGTGGGGTAGGTTGGGAGGTGGTTGGGAGTTTGTCGGAGGTGAGTAGAATCTGATAGAAGGCTTCGATTGATAGCTCAACTTTGTTGAGGTAGCTCTTGATGCCCTGCGCAGTGGGGACGTTCAACAGGGCAGGAACTTCGACGATGTTCAGGCGGGCAATCAAATCATCGGGCAAAGAATTACTGGAGTCACAAACAATGCGGACCATGCTCGTTTCCTTTATGGGAAAAAATTGCGTTTCCATCGGATATCTGGCGCCGTCGAATCCTCAGACAGAGGAAATGGGCGGAGTGCAGCGCCGGTCGGTGGTTGGGGTTCGTAAAAATATAACTTCCGTGTTTCTCAGCGTTTTCTCGGCAAAATACAGAAACGAATTCTTTTGCGAACCCCTGGCACTCAGTATACCAAAACTAGCACGGTTGACAACTTTCTCCTTTCTGGTATAATGTCCTCAGCGTCTTACGCCCCTGTGGTGGAATTGGCATACACGGCAGGTTGAGGGCCTGTGCCCGGTTGGGCGTGTCCGTTCGAGTCGGACCAGGGGCATCAAGAAAAGTCGTCACCGACAAGGTGGCGACTTTTCTTGTTCCAGACCGACGCCGCGCCGACCCTGCGGGGCCAGGGCGCCTGACCGCCATTGCCCCGCGGCCTCAGCGGCTCATGCCTGCCATTGCCACGCAGCCAACATCACATCCACAATGTCAATGTGGCCATTATGATCGAGATCCACGCGCCGGTCGTAGCCGGTGTCCCATAATTCGGTAATCATCGTGATGTCGGTGGTTGTCACCTGCCCGTCGCAGTTGATGTCGCCCAACAGGCAGGTGCCGGCAGTCGCGTCGAGCGCGGCAATCAGCATCTTGAGCACTTCGGCGGCCTGCGCAGGCGTTACCTTGTCGGGTGTATCGCACGTGCGGTGATAGCAACTGTAACTGTCGTACTCCTGTTCGATCAGCAGAACCGCCGGCAGGTTGACATCCAGGAAGGGAACATGATCGCTGCCCCACGCATAGTACGACGTGGTGACGTTGAGCGTGGTGTAGGTCTGCGCGTTCTGGCTGAGGGTCGTCACCAGGCCCACCGCGCCGGGCACGCTGCTGCGGCTTTCCAGCAGAACGTTGAGGGGGTACGCGGCGCTCTTGTAGCCGATCATGTCCATGATGAAGACCCCCTTGATACGGCTGCGCTCACTGGCGCTCAAGGAGTTGACATAGGCCTCGGAGCCATACAGACCCTGCTCTTCACCGGCGAAGGGGATGAAACGCACCGTGGCCTGCGGCGGATACCGGGCCAGGATGCGCGCCATCTCGAGGACACCGGCGGTGCCGCTGGCGTTGTCCTCTGCGCCCGGCGCGTTGGTAGCGGCAGACTGCGACGTGGAATCGTAGTGACCGCCGATGATGTAAACATCATTGGGGCGGATGCGGCCGCTGATCTCCGCGACGACGTTGTGCGCGGTGCCGTAGGGGCTGCTGAACGCCTGCAGGGTGGTGGCATACCCCAGGGATTCGAATTGGGCCTTCAGCCAGTCGCGTGCCAACTGCTGGCCGATGGTGCCTGTGCGCCGCGTGGTGGTGGCCGGCGCTTGAATCGTGGCCAGCCAGGTGATGTCGGCAAAGGTACGGGGGGCGCTGACCGCCGCCACCAGGTCGCTACGGCTATGATCGGGAGCGGCCGCCTCGCTAAACGGCGGCGGTCCGCCCAGGATCTGATTCAACAGCAGTGGGCTGAGTGGGTGAAGATGAAAGTCCTGATGGCCGTGGTGCGCAACCTCGTCTATCTCCTGCACGTGCGGGACAACATCTGGATGCTGCGCCAGCCAGGCGTCAACGCTGGCGCGCTGCGCGATGGCCGTGTGACCGGAGCGCAGCAGAACCGGCAGGCCGTCTGGTGGCAGGCGCACGGCGACGAAACTGCTGGCATCGGCATCGTCGGCCACCAGGATCGGCGCCGGGCCGGCCGGCGGGGTCAGCGCCGCTGCCGGCATATCGCCCGCCACCAACGCCTGTGTGCCCAGTTGCACCCACCAGGCGACGCCGGGGGCATGCAACAGGTCAGCGCGCTGCGTGGGGTTCAGGCTGCTGAGATCAACCACGAAGGTGTGACCAAAAGCGGCCGCGTGCAGCGAGCCAGCCGTGCTGAGAAAAATGATCAGAAGAAGAAGCACAAGCGACTGACATTTTCTGGTTGACATGTTGACTCCTTGACCTTTGCTCGATACTACCGTCTATGCTATGCTTGCCAGCAGGAGGAAGTCATGACTGATTTGCTGACACGCCGTGAATGGCTGGAAGGAAATGAAGCGTGTGCGGTCGTTTCGGTACGCTATGCGGAGACCGACGCGATGGGCATCGCCCATCACAGCAACACCATCATCTGGTTCGAGGAGGGGCGCAGCAGCCTGCTGCGCTGCGTGGGCTATCCGTACAGTCAGATCGAACAGGCCGGTTTTTACCTGACGGTGGCCGAAGTGATGGCACGCTACGTGACGCCTGCACGCTACGAGGACTTGCTGATCATCCGCACGCGCCTGGGCGCGCTGCGCAGCCGTGGCATCCGGTTTGACTACCAGATCGTGCGTGCCCGTGACAGCCTGGTGCTGGCCGGCGGCTATTCTCGGCACATTTGCATTACGCATGCCGGGCAGCCCACGCGTATCCCGGAGGCTGTCATGAATTACCTGACTCCGTATCTGCAACCCGACTCTCCCGGTCAGCGCCCGCGGCACGGCCCATTCGCCCATGAATGAATTTAATGAATTCATTGAATTCATTGAATTCATTCGGTGGACCGATCTACTCCCAGCGGTCCACCATATGGCGTTGGACGACAAGCGACGCGCCATCAGCTTGCCGAATCTCGACAGCGCCCAAGTCCCACCATTGCACGGCGCCGGTCAGCGTTTCACTGTTGCGTAAGACCAGGGTCAGCGGCCGGCCGCTTTCCTGCGCATCTACCAGCGCCGCGGTCAGCCCCTTGCGCGGCCAGTGTTGGCGCCAGCGCAGCTCCTCCGCCGCCACTCCGAAATAGGCCGCCATCTTCTCCAGCAGTTGTTCGTCGCCGATGGACCGATAGCGCTGCTCGATCTGGCGATAGATGCCGGGTGCGATCCCTGTGTCCGTTTCGATCTGCCAGGGCGTCGGCCCGCCCTTGAGCGCGCGCAAGAAGCGCACATAGTCCCCCAGGCTCATAGTGTCACCGGCGTTGGGGGCTGGCGATAATAGGCAATGGCGAGTTTTTGGATGGTCGTCTCGGCGCCGGATGGCTCACGTACGGTGATGGCATACGGGCTGAACCCAATCACCTGGCCAACGACCTGGCTGCCATCGAACAGCTTGAAATCCAGCAGCGCGCCTTGCGTCTGTTTCGCAGTCAGATATTTGAATTCGAACTCATCCACCGATTCGGGCAAGTACGGGCGCTGCCGTTTGCCTTTGGGGCGATTGGGATGTTCCTCGACGATACGTTTCTGCAAACTGCCCAAGAGCAGAGAGGCCTCACGGCGATTCATCTCACTCAACGGCTTGCCGACCTCGGCTTCCAGTTGGCTTTGTTCCACGCCGAGACGCGTGCCCAGGCTGAGCAGATGGGCGACCTGGCTGGGCCGCACCGGGCCGGGTATGGGCGGTGCGCGGTGTTCCTGATCGGGGCGCTCCCCGCGGTCAGGGCGTTCGCGGCGCGGCGGGCGCCGGTCGGACGCGGCGTAGCGCGGCGCGCCCCCCTCGGGCCGGGGCGGGCCTGCGGGGCGGTTGCCAGGCGGGCGTTGATCTCCGTCGGACGGGCTTGAGGGCAGCGCAGGCCCTGGCCCTGCAGGCGGGCTGGCGGGAGTCTGAGGAGTAGGAGGCGCCGGGCGTGAGGCCGCGCCGGCTTCAGCGGCCGAAGGAAACGGGGCGGGCGGGGGCATGGGCGGCGGATCGGACTGAATCTTGATCTCCCACGGCTCCACATAGAGCGAACGGGCAAGCCTCTCGATGTCTGTCAGAGGGATCGGAATTTCGCCCATCTCGTAGCGCCGCAGGACTTTGGATGAGATACCGGTGCGACCGCTCAATTCGCCAATCGTCATGCGTTTGCGTTTACGTACTTTCCAGAGATCTTCCATAATCTTATGCTCCTCGCTCTGTTGCTCCGTCATCTGCTATGGCATGGTCTGCTGCGCCGTGCTCGTTGGTTGGGCGCCGGGTGTCAACCTCGGCTCGAGCCTCCGTGGTTGTTTCATCCGCAACCGTCACCGCCTGTGCATCACGCGCGGCCAGCTCGGCCATAATGGCCTCCGGCAACGGCGGCAGGTCTTCTACGCAGTTCAGGCTAAAATACTGCAAAAACTCGAAGGTGGTGCCGTACAGGATAGGGCGTCCTACCGCGTCCAGGCGCCCTTGATCTTCGATCAGGCTGCGGCTCAGCAGTGTGCGAATCACACCGTCACAGTTGACCCCCCGAATCGCTTCCAGTTGTGTCCGCGTCACCGGCTGGCGATAGGCGATCATGGCCAACGTCTCCAGGGCTGCCGGCGATAGCTTGGGGTTGGTGTCGAGTCCCAGCAGGCGTTCGATGACGGGGGCCGCGCTCGGCAGGGTCGTCAACTGCACCAGGTCATTCTTGCGCTGCAAGCGAAGGCCGCGTCCGACCAGGCTTGCGTCCAGCTCGGACAGCGCCCCTTCGACCTGCGTCGGCTCGACCAACAACACCGCGGCCAGGCGCGCCAGGGTGAGAGGCTCGGCCGCCACAAATAGCAGGCTTTCGATCAACACGCTCAGGGCTTCTGGCGCGCGCGCGGGAGATTCGGCGTCGGTCAACAGATCTGTCACCATGATGCTCAGCGTGCGCTTCCCTTCTCGATGGTGGCACGCTCGGCGTAAGGCGCATGGTCAATCTGCACTTCCACCTTGCCCAGGCGCAGGCCCATGCGCTGCTCGACCACTTCACGCGTTACGGCCAGAATCTCTTCGGTCTTCATCGGCACTTCGATGTCCGGCGTGGTGCGAACGCTCAGCTTGATGTCCACGCTCGTACCGTGCGCTTTCACCTCAGAAGTGACGCCAACCACATCGGCCAGTTGGTCAAGGTGCCAGGCGAGCCGGCGCATGACCGAATCGGCGGTCAGCGTGGCCGCGCCGCTATTGGTCTGCACTCGAACGGTCGCGGGCCGGGTGCGCCGGACTTGCAGCCAGATGAATGGAATGAGAACCAGGGCCGCGGCCACCACGACCAGCACCTGCCCCAGCCTGAACTGCGGCCCAAAATCGTAATAGGCTTGGGTCAGGGTCTCATTCAGGTTGCTGACGATCTGCTGCGCCAGACTCAAGGCGCCAAAGGGAAACACCGCAACGCCCAGCAGGCAGACAAATAGCGTAAGAAAAAACAGAAAGACAATCAGACGATTCAGGCCATGCATCGCACACCTCACATTAGGTCCGACGATCGCTCACATTAGGTCCGGCGACCGCTCACAGTTGCCGCTTCTGTGTCATTATACCCGACTTTCAGGTGTACGTCTACCTCGGCCCCTGAGAACAGAGGAACTTTCTTACAGGCGCGCCAAGCCTTTCGCAATCCGGAGACGGCCCAGGCCTATCTCAATTTGCTCGTGCTCTGGCACAACATGCGCAGCTTCCAGCGCGGCAAACGCGCCGGCCACAGTCCCTTCCAGTGGACGAATATCACCCCTGGCGCCGACGACTGACTAACCCTGCTCGGCTATCCTGCCGCCTGAGGGCGGTCGGCCCCGGCACGACACCGCGGCGCGCCTTTGTACGGCGCGGCTGCGGTTCTGACCGGCTGTCCTGCACAAGTAGCGAAAAGGGAAAGAAGGTGTACAATAGCAGCAAATATCGTTTCATTGATTGGGTGATGTTGCTGCCCGAGGAACTAGAGTTGGAATATGACCGGCGAGTGGACGAGTATCAGGAGGAACACAAACCGGTGAAGCGCCGTTGCGTCGGCGTCGTCTGATAGGGCGTCCCTCGATTCTCCCTCACGGCTTGTAGCGCAGCTCCGCATCGGGTGCGCCGTTCTCGTTGACCGTCTTCTCCGCCACGAATTTCACTAATTTGCACGAATTGAGCTTCTGCCTTCGTGTCAATTCGTGTAATTCGTGGCAAAAATCCGCCCGGCTTTCTCTGCCACGAATTTCACTAATTTACACGAATCGAGCTTCTGCCCTCGTGGCAATTCGTGCAATTCGTGGCCGAAAGTCGGGCTGATGGTCTCCTTGACCCGGTTGCCGTCGCCGTCGTACACGTAGCTGGCGGTCACGCCCCCGGACATGGCGGTCAGCGTCGCGCCCGCAGCCAGTTGGCCGATGACCCATTCCAGCCGGCGCTCGGTTTCCAGGTAGCTGAAATCCCCCTCCCCGGCCGGCCAGTAGGCCAGCTCCAGCGGCAGGGTGTCGCTCACCACCAGTCCGCTCAGGTCGCGGTCGGCCAGGGTGTTGGTGATGACCACGGTGTAGGTGACGACGCCCGCCGGCTCGACCTGCTGCGGCGTCGCAGCCAGCGTCAACTGCACCGGCGCAGGCGCGGGCGTCGCATCGGGATCGGAAATGAGATCGAAGTTGGGATCAGGGGACATGAGTTTAGCAGCGGAATTTATCTGGGGGGGGGGAGGTAGCAGCAGCAGCCGTGGAAAAGAGCAGACTGCACACCACCAGCAGATGAACCAACGACGGCAGGCGCGGCGCGAGCCGGCCGCGAGCAGAATGTCGGGAGGAGAGGGGAGAGAAAGTAGAAAGTAGAAAAGAGAGAGTAGAAGAACGGCGTAACATGACAACGGACTCCTTTCGTGCAGCAATCGAAACGGCTGGGGTCAGGGACATTTTCCTGACTGCTGTAAGGAGGTCGCGGGCGGGAGAGAGAACTCGCGCCAGGGACTTCCGGCGGCGAGAGGCGACTCGGAAGGCGGGGGAACAGAGCTGTTAACGAGCCGAGCATATCATGACCGCGGCGGTCTGTCAAGAGGGAAGATTCGAGATTCGAGACCTGAGAAGAAACCAAACGCCGAGGCCCAGCAAGGTGATGAAGGTGATGAAGGTGATGCGCTGACCCTGCATCAACGAGGCGGGTGCAAAATCGAAGACCACGCGATGCACGCCAGGCGCCAGGCGCAGGCCGCGGAACAGCAGGTTAGCCTGCTCGATACGAACCGGCGCCCCGTCCACGGTGGCGCGCCAGCCCGGATAGTGGGTGTCGCTGAGAACCAGGATGCCGGGCGCGGTCAGCGTGGCGCTGATCACCACCTGTTCAGGCGCATACCGTTCGATCACGGCGCGGCCCGCGGCCGCGGCGGTCGCCTGTCCGGAGGATGCGTCGCGGTTGATCGCGACGGGCGCCGGCAGGCTGCGGTCTGCTTCCAGGACCACCTGCTGGCCGGGCGCAAAGTCCGGCCGGCGCAGCGCCTCCAGGGCCGCGGCCGCGTCCGCAACCTCGATCACGCCCGTGGCCGGCGCCACATAGGCCCGCGGCAGCACATCGCGTTTCTCGTAGATTTTGACATCGCCGGAATGCACGCGCCGCCAATCGCCCTGCGCCGGCGTGATGAGCGCCTGGCTGCTCCCGGTACGCACGTCAATCAGGCTGACGCCTTGCAGCACGAAATCGCTGCCTGGCGCTGTCCCGGTTACCTCGACCGTGACGATCTGCGAGGGCGCGGTCAGGGTCAGCACGGTCAGGTAATCCTGACCGTCGGCGTGATCGCGCCAGGGATGAGCGCTGCGCGCCGGCTGATGCGCCACCGCGCCGGCGCGCCAACTGCCCTCGGCCGTGTCCTGGCCGGCGCGCAGGGCAAATGCGGTCCAGCGCCCGTCCGCCGCCTGCACGCGCACCGCGGCCACCGGCGTGCCATCCGCCAGGCTGGCGGCGCCCGCCAGGTGCGACATCACGCCCAGGGCCGTCGCCTCGAACGGCTGGTCAGCGGGCAAGGTCTGGCGCCACGTCTCGCCGGCCGCCAGGGGCGCGCTGAACTGCAGGTCGTAGTAGACGTTGTCTACCCACACATCGAAGACTTTGTCGGTGATGATGAAGCGCGTGTTGAGCAGATCGAGGAGGGGAGCCGGCGGCACGCGCCGCAGCTGCTCGCGCAGGCGCCCGTCCGGCGCCAACTGATCGTCCGGCACGAACAGGCGCTGCAGATCCACGTAACGCGTCAGCGGCAGCACGCCGCCATCGTAGCCATCCACACTGGACAGGCGCCAGAGCAGCGGCAGATTGGGCGCCACGATCTCCTTTTGCTTGCTGGCCACGATCAGGTCGTACAGCGCGGCCGGGTCCAACTGTCCGGCGAACAGGTGCGCCAGGTCGGTTTGATCACCGGGATCGTAGGTGATGCCGGACATGCTGAGGAAGCGCCACAGGCCCGGTTCGCTGAGGAGGTACGCGGGCGCGTTGCGCAGGGAGGTCACCGCGGCCGGCGCGGTCGGGTGCGTGTGCGGCAACAGGTTGCTGGCGACGAGCAGTTCGACGACAAGCAGGGCGCCGCCGGCCCAGATCAGCCAGCGCAGCCGCGGCCTCTGACCGGCCCGCGCCTGGATGGCATCAACCCCGACGGCGATCAGGCCGGCCATGCCGGCGGTGTAGAGCAACAGCCAGCGGGCCGGGGCACGGAACAGCGCCCAGCCGGGGATCACGCGGTAGGCCAGGTAGTAGAGGGGGTTGTAGGCGCCGACGGCCAGCGCCAAACCTCCCAGGGCCAGGGCCAGCAGCGGCCAGCGCCAGCGTTTCCCAACGCGGGCGCCCCACATAGCCAGCAGCAGGCCGCTGACGCCGAGATACGCGACATATTCGGCGTAGGCTACGGTGCCGAAGCGTGCGGCCAGGTTTTGCCCGTAGGCTGGGAGCAGCGCCCAGGGCAGCCACTGCGGCTTGAGCGAAAACGAGACCACCTCGCGGTAGGTCATGCCGTTGGCGCGCGGCGAGAGCGCGCTCAACTCGAGCGTGGGCACAAGCTGGATGGCCGCCAGCCCCAGGCCGATGACCAGGCCGAGCGCCAGGATCAGCAGAGGCCACGCGCCCGCGCGGGAGAAGAGCGGTCGCAGCCAACCTTGCGCCCGTCGCCAGGCCGCCACGCGCTCGCTGGACGCCGCGTGCGGTGGATGTGCGGCACCCAAGCTGCCGGCCAGGGCGTAGAGACCGGCGCCGATGGCGCTGATGTACCAGGCTTGCGTATGCCCCGCCAAAAGCTGCACGGCGAAGATACCGCCGATGATGATGCCCGCCAAGAAACCCGGTCTCTGCACCTTGCCCGCCGAGAAACCCGGTTTCTGCGCCTGCAACCCGGCCAATACCCAGAGCAGGGCGGGGAACCAGGCGTAGGCATTCAACTGGTTGATCTGCCCCACATGCCCGCCGATGAAACCGCTGCCGGCAAAGGCGATGCCGCCCAGCCAGGCAGCCAGCGGCCGCAAGCGCAGCCCGTGACGCAGCCAGCCGTAGGTGAAGACGCCCCCCAGCCAGGCGTGCAGCACGATCGTCCAGACGATGGCGCGCGGCGTGCTCAGCCAGGCCAGCGGCCAGTGCAACGGGTAAAAAACCGCAGCCTGACTGTTCGCCAGAAAGGGCACGCCCAGGAAGAGATACGGATTCCACAGCGGCAGCTTGCCCGCGCGCAGGGCCGCAGCGGCAAAATCACGATAGGGCGTGAAGTAGGTGTACACATCGCCCGTCGCCAGCACGCGGTTGGTGAAGGCCAGCCGTGCAAAGAGCGCCAGCACGAACACCCCCAAGCCGGCCAACGCCAGGGCATCGAGCCAGCGGCCATGTGGCGCGTGGCCAATGGGAGATTCGTTTTGATCGGTCATCACTTTCTCCAAATTCGTCGTGTCTGGGGCGCCGAGACCCGAAAAAGCGTGCGACTCACGCGGTCCGGGTCGCCATAGACCGGCACATCGAGCAGGGCGACCGGTGTCAGGCCAAACTGCCGGCCCGTCGCCTCCAGCACGGGCGCCAGGTCAACCCCATCATCCAGCAGGTAGACGGCGCGGCCCTGCGCGTGCAGCGTTTCGATCACCGTGGCCCATTGGGCAGATGTCCAGTCGGCCGGACGCACGCTGCGCCGATCGCTCAACAGGTCGAGCGCGCCACTGTTGAGGGTGGCCCCGATGATGGCGTCAGGCTCGGTCAGGGCGGCCACCTGCGCGAATGCAGCGCGCTGCGCCGCGCTGACGAAGCCGAAACTGGCGTGCGGCGGTCGCCAGGGGCTGGTCAGCACAGGGTAGGTGCGCGCAGCCAGGGCGAAGATCAGCACAGCCACCGCCAGCGCGGCGACGATCTGCCCGGCGACGGCGCGGACGGCCCAGGCACGGGCCTGCGCGAGTACGGCAACCGCGCCCCAGGCGGTGAATAACGCCAGCAGCGGGAACAGGGAGAGCAGGTCGCGCAGACGCAGGGCGCCGTAGGGCAGGTGGATGGCAAGCAGGGCCAGCACGGTCAGGCCGAGCACCGCGCTGACGCGGGGGGCGCGGCGGGCCAGGTACCAGGCGCCCAGCAGGGTCAGCGGCCACAACAGCCCCCATTCGTTGTGGCGTAGAGCTTCGGCCAGCACCGCGGCCGCGCTACGCCCGATGTGGGCCAGGCTAAACAGGAACGATTCTGGCGATTCTGGCTGCCAAATGGCGCCGGACAGGCGCCAGTGGTACCAGAGATCGGCCAACCCCAGCGGGAGCGCGCCCAGGGCAAAGCCAACGGCCAGCCTGAGGCGTTGGCGCAGGCTGGTTGCCGGCGCCAGCCAGACCAGGAGCGCGATGGGGAGGGCCAGGAACAGTTGGGTGTGACGAATCAAGTAGGCCAGGCCAAAACAAACGCCGCCGGCCAGGCCCCAACGCATGGGCCGGCGCGCGCCATTGCGCCACGCCCACAGCCCGCAGGCCAGCGCCAGCAGGCTGAAGATCTGTGCGCTGACATCGGCCATCGGCACCAGGAGACGGTCCACCTGTTCGAAGCTGGTCGCCAACAGCCAGGCCGTCAATGCGCCGGCCAATGCTGTCCAGGGCAGGCGAGCTCCCTCGGCGCCAGCGACCAGGTGAACGAACCACGCGCTGAGAGCAACCGCCAGCAGCCCAAGCAGCGGCGCGGTCAGATAGAGGGCCGGCTCACCCCAGAGGCGGTAAGGCACGGCAAGCAGCAGGGGCCAGCCCGGCGGCCATACGGTGGCGGCTGTCCCCGCGGCGTCCAACGGCAGCGCGTAGCCGACATGGACCATGGGATACCAGGGCACGCCCGCGTCGCGCAAGGCCGGGAACAACGTGAAACGATGCAGCGGGCTGCCCGTCCCCGCCACATCCACCGCCATCTGCGCGTAGGCGTAAGGATCACTGGCGCTGACGCCCGCGGTGCGCTGACCCACATACAGCCGCGCGGCCCACAGCAAGATGGTCACGAGGATAACCAGGGCCAGTGCCCGGTCCGGTGCCAGCGTTGGGCGCTGGCTGCTGTTTGCCGGGAGCAGGATCAGGCTGCCCAGGCAGAGCAGGGTGAAGGCAAGGCCGGTCAGCAGGGCGGCCGGCAGATCGAACGGCAGGATCCAGGGATCAGGCAACAGGTTGGCCTGCACCTGGGCTTCGAGACCGCTGGGCAACGCCAGGCGCACCGCGGCAATCAGTGCGGGATAGGTCATGGGTAACAGGCCGGCCAGCCAGGCCAGTGCGCGTGCGCGGTCGGCGGCGATCGGTTGCAGGGCCAGAACCCGCACGACGCAGCCAGGCTGGTCACCCCACGGGCGCCGCGTCAACCGGTAGCCCAGCGCGATGAGGAGCGCCAGGCCCAGCGCCAACAGCGGCCACAGCCGGACGGAGAGGGCCGGCACGTTGAACAGGCGGGCCAGGGTGAGCAGGAGTCCGGCCGCGCACACCACGCCCTCCCACTGCGCGACGCGCCCGCGTGACCGCTGCTGCCACGCCCAGAGCAGACCGCCTAAAAACAGGCCGGCCAGCAGCAGGAACAGCGGCCAGGCGCGTCCCAGGGGCGGGGCTGGATCGAGCAAATAGTCAGGGCGCAGGAAGCGCTGCCAGGGAGATGCCATGTGAGAGTCCTGAGATCGGAGATCAGAGATCGGAGATCGGAGATCAGAGATCGGAGATCGGAGATCAGAGATCGAGATCGGAGATCGGAGATCGGAGATCGGAGATCAGAGATCGGAGATCGGAGATCAGAGATCAGAGATCGGTTCGATACGATAGATTAGGAACGAGGGGGAGCCGTCGGGGCGATAGGTTGAATGCAGCCAGTGCAGGCGCAGGCCCTGTGCGGCGAGCGCTGCGGCCAGTGCGTCGTCCTGGCGCCAGGCGGGTATGACGACCAGGCGCGTGTACTGCGGGGGGCCGGCGGCGTCGGCGGCCAGGTAATCCGGCGTGGGATAGTAGATACGCTGGAACTGCGCGCTGTCCAGGTAGTATTGCCAATGCCAGCCCAACCAGTGATGGTAGAGCACGCCGAATGGGTTGTCGGGCAAATACTGACGCACCACCAGCGCCGCCTCTTCGATGCCGTCGTAAGCGCCGTGATCGCTGCCAACGGGATAGCCGCCGTGAGCTGCCCGCCAGGCCGGAACGCTGAGCAGGAGCAAGCCAATCAGCAGGATGATCGGGCCGCCGCGCCGCCACAGCCAGCGCAGAGCCAGCGCGCTGTACAGAGCCAACAGCGGCGCCAGCGGCAGCAGGTAACGATCCCACACCTGAAATGATACCACAACTTGCAGCGCCAGGTAGATCAGCACAAAGCCAAGCAGCGGCAATTCCCACGGCGGCCCCGCCGGGGATCGCCACGGCCTAGAACTGGGTGAAGAGCGTCGCTGCCAGCCCTGGCGCAGGGCTAAGGCCACGCCGAGCAGGAGCAGTCCGGCTGACGCCCATCCCGGCGCAAGAACCTGTGCGGGCGTCAGCCAGGCGACCAGGCGCGGCAGCCAGGCGCTGAGCGGCGCCAGGGACAATCCGCCGTAGCTGACCGCGCTCTGAACCCAAACGGTGGGGGGACCGCCAGGCGGTGTCAGCGCCAGGCGGTGGGCATCCCAGACCAGGGCGGGGCCGAGCGCGAGGATGAGGCCGAGAAGGCCGCGCCAGGCCGCCCAGGCCGGGTGCGCGAGCGGGCGCGGCATCAGGCATACCAGTAGGGGCAGCAGGAGCAGCGCCTGCTGTTTGGTGGCCAGTGCCAGGCCCAGGGAGAAGCCCAGCCAACCCCAGCGGCGCTGTACGGCAGCCAGGCACGCGGCCAGCAGGGTGGTGGTGAGCAAGGGATCGGTGTAGAGGGTGGGCGCAAAGAGAATGGCGAAGGGCGATGCAGCGTAGACCGCCAGAGTCAGCCAGGCGCTAGGGCGGTCGGTCAGACGTCGAGCCAGCGCATAGAGCAGAGTGGCGCTGAGCAGGCTGAGGGCGACGTTGAGCAGGCGCATGGCCGCGACACTGCTGCCGACCGTCTGTTGCCAGGCGGCCAACAGCCAGAGAAACAGAGGCGGTTTGTCCACTGGCACGCCAACCAGCCAGAAGTCATGGCGCGCCAGTCCCAGCGCCCAGGCGGCGTAGAGGGCCTCATCTTCACGGATGGGGTGGGCGTCGAGCGCAACCAGCATCAACCCCCACGCAACCAGGAGCAGTGGCAGAGTGGCCCAACGCTGTGCCCGGCCCTTGTTACCGGATGTCCTGGCAAATTGCTTTGCCGTTTCAACCTGTGCTATACTGCAAGCAGGAACGGACTGCGCTTTTCCGCCTATACAAACAGGCGCAATTTGGGCCTGTTTGCAGGATATTCTGTATTTGATCTGCCGCACAAACGGCGTTACCTGTGCCATCGAAGGAGAAAACAACGTTGACAGAGCCGGTTATGACCGAAATTGTACCGGTGGTGGAGGAAATACGCAGCCTGACGTTTGCCGATGGCTTTCAATTCGGCTGCGGCTTCATGGCGGCGACGGCCCTGGGGATGCTGATTCTGATCCTGCTCATTGTTCTGCTGGCGTTCATCCTGTCCTTGCTCGGCATCAGTGTGCTCGACCTGGGCGGTGGACTGAACTTCTAATAGTGGGCGGCGTAAGTTGCCAGGCAGTTCGTAGTGACGGCTTTAGCCGTTTCTGCGGCCACAGAGCGACTGAAGTCGCCACTACGAACCAGCGGATCGCTTACGCCTAATCGAAAGACTTGTCAACGTGCTGACAGCCGGCCAACCGCTGTCAGCACGTTGTTCGTTTCTGCAATCAACCTTCGCCCACCTGGTGCGCCAGGATGATGGCCTCGGCCACTTCCTTCATGGGCTTGCGGTTATTCATGCTCATCTTCTGAATACGGCGGAAGGCCTCAGCCTCGGTCATGCCCTGGCGATCCATCAGCATGCCCTTGGCGCGGTCAACCAGCTTGCGCGTCTCCAGTGCAAGCTGGATATCGCCCACTTGTCTTTCCAACTCGCGGAATTCCTGGAAGCGCGCCAGCGCGACTTCGATGGCGGGCGCCAGGTCCGCTTCACGAAACGGTTTGACCAGGTAGCCGGCCACCCCGGCCTCGCGCGCACGGACCACCAGGTCACGCTGGTTGTACGCGCTGAGAAGCAGGACGGGCGCGATTTTGTCTTCTGTCAACACCTTGGCCGCTTCGATGCCATCCATGTCCGGCATCTTGATGTCCATGATGATGATGTCCGGGCGCAGTTCACGCGCCAGGTTGACGGCGCTGCGCCCATCCCCCACCTCACCAACCACCAGGTAGCCCAGGTGGGTGAGCATTTCGCGCAGGTCCATGCGAATGAGCGTTTCGTCATCGGCGATGATGATACGGGTACGTTCCACAGTAGTCCCCCTCTTCACAACGAGAACGATCCAGGCGTGGACAGCAGCGTCCGCGCCGCCTGGGTCAAGCGTCAGCCAGTGACGCTTTTGGAAACTCAACGATTGCGGTCGTCCCTTTGGGGATGTTGCCGCGTATTTCGAACTTGCCCTTGAGATCTTCCTGGGCCAGGGTGCGCACGATTTGCAGACCGAGGCCGCGCACCGTTTGCAGGTTGAAGTCGTGCGGCAGGCCCGGGCCATCATCTGTGACCTGCAGGCGCACGAAATCGCCGCCATCTTCGAGCACGACATCAATGAGCACATCGCGCATGACCGGTTCGGTGCTGTGTTCGATCGCGTTGGAAATCAGCTCATTGATGGCCAGCGAACAGGCGGTGGCCTGACGACTCGCCAGGTGCAGACTTGGACCAGCGAGCGTAATGGTGATGACCTGGCCCGGCTTTTGTTCGATGCGTTTGACCTCTTCCGCGATGCGCTGGCACACTTCGCGCATGCTGATGGGGCGACCTTCCTCGCGCGCCAGGTACTCATGAATGATCGCAATGCTGCGAATGCGTTCCTCGGTGTCGGCCAGGGCCGCCCGGGCATCTTCCACGGTCACGATGCGCCGCGCCTGCATCCGTACCAGGGATGCGACCGACGACAGGTTGTTCTTGACCCGATGATGTACTTCTTTGATAAGCGCCGACTTGATCTTAAGCTCCTGCTCACGATGGCGGGCTTCGGTGGCGTCATGGATCAACAAAAAGGCGCCGGCCGGCACCAGGGGCAGAGTGTGTGGGTTGAACCAGGTGCGCGGCTGCTGCCACTGCGGCTGCGCCTGGCGCAGAGGAACGGCTTTGTGTACCCAGTAATGATCGCCAAACTCGACCGTTTCTTCCAGGCAGCGCTGCGCGCGCAGCGCGCGCGCGACCACGGCTTCGTCGTTGGTGGCCAGCCCGCTTAGCCCGCGACGGCGCATGTCCTCAAGGTATCCGACCCGGCGATAGAGGTTGATGGCAATGCCGCTGAGGTATTCGATGGACCCGGCTTCGTTGACATACAGGATGCCGTCGAATTCATGGAAAGGGGACAAGTCCTCGGCGCCTCGCAACTCACCATGCACTGCCATCCACTTCAGCCAACGCATGGCTGTCTGAAAGATACGCTTTCGTCGGCGATGGCGTTCGTGTTCGATCAGGTTGGTCAGGACACTGAAGGCCGCGACGATGACACCGTTACCATCAATGACCGGCCACACCTCTTCGTCCACCGGTGCGCCATCGGTCAGCACCTCGCGCAGGCGGCGCCGATGAGCGCCGCTGGTCAAGGCCTCCATCGCCAACGGATGTTCCTGCGTGTGATAGGTGCGATGTAGGGCAGATTGGCGGTAGAGCGACGAGATGGACGCCGGCATGGCATGGGCCATGACGACCAATTCGTTACGCTGCAACTGGAACAGCACAATATCTGCGCGACTGATGTCGGCAGCAATAGACATGCCCGCCTTGACCCGTTCCAGAAAATCGCTCGTCTGGTCCGGGGCCGGAGCGGGCAGGTGTGTCCCGTTCGTATTTTGTTCGACAGCAAAAGGCTCTCGATCGAGCCATGAGGCATCTGTCATAGATGCCGCCTTTCCTATGCAACCGAAAGATAGCGAAAAGCCGACGGCTGTGCAACCATCGGCCTTGTCATCAGGTCGGGGCGAGAGGATTTGAACCTCCGACCACTTGAACCCCATTCAAGTGCGCTACCGGTCTGCGCTACGCCCCGTTCGACCGCACAAATTATAACCGAGTCAGGTTGATTTGGCAAGAAGGCAACCTGCGACGGGCGCAACCAGCCGTAGGTCACGTCTCCGGCGTGACGACGCCCTCCGCCGCAGAACTTGCTTCTCTTGTCCAACGTTGTCCGGCCAGGAGGCCGGACCTACAGGAGCGGGGCTAACGGCTGCGCACGACGCCGACGCGCTCACACCAGGCGCTGAGCGGGCACTGGCTGCAGCGCGGGGAGGTGGGATGGCAGATGTTTTGGCCCAGCATCACCAAATGCCCGTTGATTTCGATCCAGTACGCGGGCGGCAGCTTGGCGCGCAGGGCAAATTCGGTCTGTTCCGGCGTCTTGGTTTGCACATAGCCCCAGCGGTTGCTGATGCGATGGACATGGGTGTCAACGCAGATGCCGGGCAAGCCATAGCCCATCGTCAACACCAGGTTGGCTACTTTGCGCCCCACGCCGGGTAGTTCGATCAGCTCTTCGATGGTCGCGGGCACGCGTCCGTCGTAGGTTTCGAGCAGGATGCGTGACACTTTGAGCACGTTCAGCGCCTTGACTTTGTAGAAGCCGACCGGGTAAATCGCCTGCTCGATGGCCTCGGCGCTGAGGGTCAACATGGCAACCGGTGTATCGGCCAGGGCAAACAGGCGTTCGCTGGCCGGACCGGTGGTGGTGTCCTGCGTGCGCAGGCTGAGCATGGTGGTGATGAGGATCTTGTAGGGGGTTTCGGCCCGCTGGGCCAGGGCGTCCACAATGGATAACCGCCAGGCGCCAACGGCCGCACGCAGGGCGATCATGATCGGGTGAATGTCGTTGTCTTGCATAAAGTACCTCTTGTCAGAGTCTGTGAAAATATCTCCGGGGTGCGTAACACCCCTGCGATGGCATACCGCATGTGGTAGTTTTCGAACACCAAGCCACTACAGGTTGTGGTCATGATGCCACCTCCGAACTGCCGCCAGGATATTTTCACAGACTCTCAGGTCAACCGGCGGGCGAATTTAAGCATCTCACGCGCGATGGCATGCAGCAGCCGCGCCTCAGCCGCGCTGGGCGCGGCGCGCTGAACCAGGTCGCGCAGCCGGCGCATCATGACCGGCGCCTGGCCGGGCTTGAGAAAGCCGATGGCCGTCAGCGCCTGCTGCCAGTCGGTGAACATGGTTACAAGCGCTGCAGCGTCGGCGGGCCGGGTCAGGGTCGGCGTCGGCGCCGGATCGTCAGCAGCCAGCCACAGTTCATAGCAAACGATCAGGACCGCCTGCGCCAGGTTGAGCGAGCGATAGTCCGGCGTGGTGGGGATAGTCAGCCGCACGTGGCAGCGGTCGAGCGCAGCGTTGGTCAATCCGGACGATTCAGGCCCGAAGACCAACGCCAGGCGCCCGGCCTGCATTTGGGCGACCCATATCGGCGCCAATTCACGCGGCGTGTGCGCGGCCGGCGCCTCTTCACGCGGTCGCGCGGTGGCGCCAACGACGTAGGTGGCATCGGCCAGCGCCTCGTCCAGTGTGCTGGTCACCTGCAGGCCGGCGATGATGGCCTGACTGCGGTGCGCCAGGTCATCCAGCCGCGCCGGGTCGAGCGCAGCCGCCGCGGGGTTGACCACGCGCAATTGGCGCAGGCCAAAATTCAACATGACGCGCAGCACCGCGCCCACATTGACCGCGTCCTGCGGCTCCACCAGCACGATGACGACCCGCTCAGGTGCAAGCACAGCAGTCCTCTCCTGGCCTCAGCCCGGTTTCACATACTGCGCCGGCAAGCCAACCGCCATTGGCGGCGCCTTGACGGCGGCCGGTCCCCGCGCCAGCCACGCCCGGATTTCCGCGGCCAGGCCCAGCAGTTCAGCGTTTGTGTTGAAAAAACCGGTTGAGGCGCGCAGGCCAAAGGGCGGGTGCGGGACCGTGCGAATGGTATAGCCGGCCTGCTCCACGGCCTCGACAAGGCCGGCCAATGCCTGCGGCGACCAGCCCTCCAGGTCAAAATTGACCAGTCCGGCCTGCTGCTGCGCAGGGGTGAGCAGCGTCACGCCGGGCAACGGCGCCAGCGCATCGCGCAGGGTCCGGGCATTGGCCGCGATGCTGCTGAAAATAGCGTCGAAGCCAACCTCGTCGCGCAGCCACTTGAGGCCGGCGGCCATGCCCCAGATGGTGGGTGGGTAGAAGGCGATGCTTTCGTAGCGGGCCGCGCCCGGCTGCGGCACGATCCAGCCGCGATGATTCTGCGCCAGAAAGGTGGAGTAACCGCCGAAAGCCGGCAGCAGATCATCGAAGCGGTCAGGATGCACGTAGAGCGCGCCGACGCCTTCCGGCCCGCACAGCCACTTCTGGCCGGAGCAGGCGTAGAAATCCACGCCCAGCGCGGTCACGTCCACGGGGATGGCGCCCAGGCTTTGGGTCGCGTCCACCAGCACCCACGCGCCGTGGCGGTGCGCCAGTTCGACGATCTCAGCCAGCGGGAAGACGGCGCCGCTGGAATAGCTGACATGCGAGAGCGCGACCAGGCGCGTGCGGCGGGTGAAGGCCCTGGACAGCGCGTCGAGCACGCGCTCGGCCTGGCCCAGACCCACCTCAGCGAAACGGACGGTGACGCCGGCTCGTTGGCGCAGCAGCGTCAACGGCACGGTGACGCCGGGGTGTTCCAGGGTGGTGGTAATCACCTCATCGCCCGCCTGCCAGTTCAGCCCCCAGAGGGCCAGATTGACGCCCTCGGTGGTGCTGTGCGTCAGCGCCACACTCGTGGGCGGCGCGTGCAGCAGCGCGGCGAAATCCTCGCGCAGGCGGATCTTGGTTTCAGAGAATACCTGCCAGGCCGTCGGAACGATGCGGCCTTCGTTCAGTTCCCGAGCGGCTGCCTCGGCCATCGCCACAGCAGCCGCCCGCGGCAGCGGCCCATTCGAGCCTGTGTTGAGATAGACGGCGCGTTGGACAGCAGGGAGTTCCTGACGAATTTGGTCCAGGGTGAGCATTGGGTTGTGGGTTTCTCCTTGGGTGTGAGATTTGAGATTTGAGATCGGAGATCAGAGATCGGAGATCAGAGATCGGAGATCAGAGATCGGAGATCGGAGATCGGAGATCAGTAAGGCGTATTGTACTTGAAATAAGGGGGATTGACAATCGCCTGCCCCCAATTCCCCAATTTGAAATGCACCCGATGTCATGGGGCGTCTTGACCGCGCGTCAGAACGCGGGTACACTTGGCTCCGCTGCGGCGGGGGTTGCAGCGCCGCAGCGGAGAAAGCCGCGACGTGGGTTTGAGCGGTTTGGGCGGTTTAGGCGGTTTAGGCGGTTTGGCGCGGTTTAGGCGGTTTAGGCGGTTTGGGCGGAAAGAAGGTGATCTACGGCAATGGATGTGGCTCTGGCCGGTCTCTCGGCCCTGTTTTGGCTGGGCGCGCTGTTGCAGCCCTGGTTCTCCTGGCTCCAGCGCGAAACCCTGGAGCGGGAAGCGCCCGTCCCACTCGATCCTTACAATCTGGAGGATGTAACCGTCGTCATCCCGGCGCGCAATGAAGCGGCGATCATTGGCCTCACCCTGGCCGCGCTGGCTGGCCAGGGTGAGGGTCTGCGCGTCATCCTGGTGGATGACCGCTCGGACGATGCCACCGCCGGCGTCGCTCGCCGCGTGCCCGGCCTCAACTTGACCATCGTACCGGGCGCGCCGTTGCCGGAAGGATGGGCCGGCAAGCTGTGGGCGTTGGACCAGGGGGTGCGTTGCGTGCAAACCCCGCTGACGCTGCTGCTCGACGCCGACATTGGCCTGGCCCCGGGTGTGATCGCCTCGCTGAAGCACTTGATGACCGACGGCGCGCGGAACTTCGTCTCGGTGATGGCCGAACTGCACATGCAGAGCTTCTGGGAGAGACTCCTCCTGCCGGCGTTCATCCTCTATTTCAAGAGCCTCTATCCATTTGCCCTGGCCAATGGCCCGACGAAGCGCGTGGCCGCCGCGGCCGGCGGCTGCATCTTGCTTGAAACGCGCCTTTTTGCCGACATTGGCGGGCTGCAGGTGATGCGCGGTGCGCTGATTGACGACTGCACCCTGGCCAGCCAGGTCAAGGCGCGCGGCGCGCGCACCTGGATCGGCCTTTCGCGACGCGTCACCTGCGTGCGGCCCTACCGGGGGCTATCGGAAATCTGGAACATGATCGCCCGCTCGGCCTATACCCAACTGGGCTACTCACCCCTTATCCTTGCCCTGCTCACCCTGGTCATGGCCCTTCTGTTCTGGATGCCGGTGATCGGCCTGATGATCCCCAATCCATCCACGCGCCTGCTGAGCCTGACCGCCTGGTTGGGAATGGTCGCCTTCCATTGGCCCACATGGCGATTCTATGGCTTGTCACCGTTATGGCCTCTGCTAACGCCCCTGATCGGTACGCTCTACCTGAGCATGACCTGGAGCTCCGCCCTGCGCTATTATCGCGGCGTGCGCAGCGAATGGAAAGGGCGCACTTACCGGTGAACTTGCACGCAGTGGCTCAGGTGCGCAGGAAGAGCAGGCGACGCATGAAGGTGACGAAGCGCAGGGTCTCGTAGGCCGTCAGTTCGTTGTTGACTTCCTGCAGGCGCTGCACGAGATCGGCGTGCCAGCGCTTTTCCTCATTGATTGCAGGCACAAACTTCTGCTCTTCCTGGGCATGGCGCTGCGCCTCGGCCAGACGTCCCTGCACGGCGTGCGCCAGGGGCTTGCGATGGCGCTTCTCGATGCGCTCATGGTCGCTGGCGCCTTGCTTTTGCAGCGGCGCGGCCTGGTCAGGCGGAAGTGCAACCGGCAGGGTGGGCGCAATGCGCGCCTCCACCTGACGCCGCCAGGCCACCAGTTCACGCGCCCGCTGGTCGCCGACGCGCGGCACCTGACGCACACGGTCGTAGTCCACATCGGCCGCGGTGATGATGCCGGCCTTCGTCAGGCGGTGTAGGGTCAACAGACCGATGCTCGGGATGGCTTCATCGGCCAGGCGCACCTGTGCCAGCGCGTCACGTCGCTTCTGCTGCTGCCAGCGTTGCAGTCGGCCGGCCAGGCGTGCTTGCAGTTCGTGGTCAACCGTCTGTAGTTCGGCCGCCTGGCGGGTGCGCAAGGTCGTTTCGGCCGTGGCCAGTCTGTGCGCGGCCGTTTGTGTACGCTTCGTCTCCCGCTCCCAGGCAGCCGTGAGTTTGTCCAGGCGCTTGGAGATCTGACGCTGCTCCCGCTGGTGGCGCGCGGCCAGGGTGAGCAGATCGGAACGCTCACGGAATTCGGGCAGGGTGACGTAGCGATAGGCCAGGAGAACGATCATCATCGCCAGGGTGGAGGTAAACCACAGCGCGGCCCATTCGACCACGATCAGGCCGAGAATCGCCAGGTAGACCAGGGCGCCGCTGGTCAGCAGTTGCAGCGCCATGCCCAGCCGTTCAGGCCACAGGCGGTCCGGCAGCCATTTCTTGGGCGACGGCCGGCTGAGTTTTGGCGCCTGCGGCTGACGGCTCACCGGATGACCGGCGATCCAACCGGCCGCGCCTGGTGCGGCGGCTGGCGGCCGCGCAGGCGCGGCCGCCAGCTGCGGGCTGACGGCGCTTGCCGCCCGACTGACCGGGGCAGTCTGCGCATGATCGTTGATCCAGGCCACGCGCGCCGCCGCGCGCGCCTCTTCCAGGGCACGCATGACCAACTGCCCATCCAGCGGCTGGACGTGGGTGGGCGGCACGCGTGCCAATTCGCTGATGAACGCAGCCAGGGGAGGCAGATCTGGCTTGGACGAGTCGCGCAGCGCCTTCAGCACAGGCGAGCGGCCAGGGGCGCGGAAGTCATCCGCATCGAAGAGCAGCTTCTCGTCGCCGCCGCGGAAACGCGACCAAAAGTTCTGGCTCCACGTTGAGCGCCAGCAAGGAGAGGTAGATCACCCAGGATGAGAAATGATCGAGCGAGTCGTCGAACTGCTGCTGGTTGCGCTGCGGGTGCTGGTAGTTGCGATGGCCGATCTCGTGACTGACCTGACCACGCAGGGCCGGCACGAACATGCCGTCGTAGTCAATCAGACGCAGTTCGCCGGCGGCCACCAGGATGTTGCCATGCTGCAAATCACCATGCGCAATGCCGTGCGCGTGCAGGGTCTGCACTAGCGCCAGCCATTGGTCCGCCAGGCGGGCGAGCGCGCCCGGTTGGCTGAGGTGGCCTTCGATGTAGTCATCGAGCGGTTCGCCGTCAATCCAGGCCATTTTGAGCAAGGGGTACGCCTTGCCCTTGACGCGCATGCCGGCAGGCTGAAAATCGAAGTCAACCATGTAGGGCAGGTTGGCGCGCTTGAGGTGCGCGGAGATGGCGCGATAGCGCGCCTCCTGGTCCTCGTGCAGGCGGGTGAAACATTTGACGCCCCACTGCTGCCCGTTGACGAAGACACGGTAAGCCTGCCCAAAGGCGCCGCTGCGCGGCCAGGGCATGCCGGGAATGCCGCGACCGGGCGGGTAGGTTTCCACCGTGCCTCTGCGCAGGTCCGGGTCGGCAAAGCAGGTGCGCGGGTTCTGCACCGCTTCGTCGTATTCGTTGGGCTGGGGGGCAGCCGGTGCGATGGGTGTGGGCATGGTTTGGTCAGGCAACCGCGTGCAAGACGCCCATCAGGCGTCTCCCGGTGTGCCCAGCAGGGTGATGCGCAACAACGTGGTGTCATCGTTGCGGATGTGGCGAGCGCGGCGCGTGTCGGCCAGCCAGGCGGCCGACGCGTCAGTGTCGCGGTCGGCCAATAACCCCTCAAGCGTGGCGGTCGGGTTGTCGCCGGCCGCGTGTGCAGCCAGGAACCAGGCGGCCAGGGCATCGGTCAGCAAAAAGAAGCGATCGCCAGGCTGCCAGGCGCCATGCGTGCGGTGCATCGCTCCGACCGCTTCGGCGTGAAAGCGCACCTGGCTGCCGATCAGCAGGGGGCGGCTGTTGAACGCCTCCGCGGTGGTCAGCGGAAAGGCGACGAGCAGGGTGTCGCCGCGCACATGCAGCAGGCAGCTATCGCCAACGGCCCAGGCTTGCCAGGTGTTCCCGCGGCGCCCCTCGGCCAGTTCCAGCCCCAAGAAGGCGCAAAAGGCGCCATCGCGCAGCTTCTCCTCGGCATACCAGGGCAGCGGTTTGGACGCGGCAGCCTGCCGCCAGGTTTGGTGCAGCACGGCCAGTTGCGTCAGCAGACGCTGACTGCGCACGAGCAGTCGTTTCTGCACGAACGCCTCGACCAGAAGACGCGCCCACAGCGCGGCGAACGAGCTTTCGGTCGCGCCATCGGCGATGGCCGCCCGCAAGCGGGTCACAGGGGTGACGGGCGCATCCAACGGAAACGCCGCATCCTCGTAGTCATTGGCGCTGTTCCCGGCCTTGGGCAGAGCCAGGTGATCAAGAAGCACCTGCACAGTGATTGACTCCATCAGAAGCCGGCTCCAGGTTCGTGTGGGGGCGAGCCTGGGCCGGCAGAGACGTTTCGTTATAGTAGCCTGTCGGAGAGAACCCCCAACGGGCCGGAATCGAGGCTTTAGCCGGTAAAATCACTGCGATTTCCAGCTAGAACCGGCTGAAGCCTTGACTCCAGGATGCTAGAACCGGCTGAAGCCTTGACTCCAGGATGCCCCTCCGACAGGCTGCTAGCGCAAGTTGCTGGGCCGGGTGCCGATGTCCAGGAAACGGATGAGCGCGACCATGTCCGCGTTGAAGACAAAGCCGCGCGTGTCGGCGGTCACCGGATAGCCTTCCTGCTGTGCAATTTCCTGCATGTACGACGGCAGTTCCGACGACATGGCGAACAGGCTGCGCGCGTAGTCGTCCGGCAGGCCGTCGGCGCCGGGCGGGAATTCCAGCGGGTTGGTGCGTTGCGATGAAATATGGATATTGAAGAGCAGCGTCTGCCCATCGTTGCTGGTCAGGGCCTTGAGCGCGTTGGCCGCGTCCGTGGGGTTGCCGTCGGTTGACTCGCCGTCGGTGATGTGGATGACGATGGGCGGGAAACAGTTCGGGTACTGCGTCAGCCAGCCTTCGATGATGGTCCGCGCCTGGGTCAGCGTCTGCACCATCGCCGTACCGCCCTGCGCCACCGGATCAAGCCAGATGGGGAATTTGACCGTTTGCTCGACGATGCCGCCTGCGCCGTCGTCCATCTTGCGCACGCGCTCTTCGATGCGCACCGGGTTGTTGGCGATTTCGCTGATCGGGATCATCTCGCGACCGGCGAGAGCGCCACCCAGGGCCGGGCCAACTCTGGCGCCGTAGCCGATGACGCCTACGTGATAATAGTCGCGCACGCCCTCGGACTTGGCGCATTTGATGACCAGGTTCTGCAGCAGGCGGTTGACCACATCGGCCACGCCGTCGGCCTTGCGCTTGCCGCCGGGGCCGCCGAACGGGTCGGCCATGGAGCCGGACTGGTCAATCAGGAACAGAAAACAGGATGGATTGCTGCGGCTAATCTCAGCCGTGTATGACATAGTAAGTTACTCCTTTTGTTAGCGAGGCGCCTGCAGGCGCAACTCAAACCCCTCGCCTACAGTACGCAAAACGAGCGCATTGGTTCCACGGTGCGGGCAGGAAGCGAAACGATCGTGTGGGAATGGCTTGCAGGCAGGCGTCTACTCCGCGTCGAAGAGCGCGTTCACATCTACTACCAGGCCAGTCAGGGTGGCTGAGGTGGCCGTGGCCCCGCGGCCAAAGCAGCCGTGTTCTCGATACGCGTCACCTTGCAGCGCCAGCACGGTCAGGGTTTCGCCGGTCGGGTCCACAATCCAGTATTCGGGAATGCGCGCCTGGGCGTATTCGAAGCGTTTGACCGACAGGTCGCGCAGAGGGTCGTCCTCGCTCAAGACTTGGACCACCAGGTCGGCGCCGGACCAGTAGGCCTGCTGGCGCCGGCGATCGGCCGCGTTGGCGATGAACATGATGTCAGGCTCGCGAATTTTGCCAGGCCACAGGCGCAGGCGAAAGGGCGCGATCACGGCATGGCCGCCAATCCGTCTTGCAAAGGCCTTGAGCAAGGCGGCCAGGAAGAACACGGAATCTTGGTGAGTCTCGTTAGGCATTGGCAGTACCTCCAGGCGTCCATGGGTGAACTCGACCAGGTGATTGGTGTCCAGTTGCAGGAATTCTTCTTCGCTCCAGGCCCCTTGGTCAGGGAAGAGCAATGCGATATCCCAGGCTGGTTCAGCCCAGGGATCTAGTCTCGCGGCCAGGCTCTTGGTGGCAATCATTGGCTTTCACTCCTTGGCATCTCACAGGCCGGCGATCCTGCGCCGGTTGCGCGTAAGTATAGCACAGCCTGCCCACCGACAACAATCGGGTGATTGTCCGTCGCCTATTATTGTCCTGCTGCAATTGACACCCCAGCCATTTCCCGTTAGAATTCCGCTATGATGGAAGGTATAAAAGGTATAAAAAGGTATAAGATGGAAGACATAATTACTACTCTTCGATCATTCAAGACGGTTATGATCGCTCGCTACAAACTACGCACGATTGGTTTGTTCGGTTCTTTTGCGCGCAACCAACAACATCCATCAAGTGACGTTGACTTGTTGGTTGATTTTCAGGATGGCGCTGATCTGTTCGATTTGGTCGGTTTGAGCCAGTTTCTGGAAGAACGCCTTCAGCGCCCTGTAGATGTTGTTCCTCGTCGCGCGCTCCGTGAGGAATTACGCGACGCTGTACTCCAAGAGGTAATCATCCTGTGAGAGATCTTCGCCTTTATCTGTGGGATATACTGCATGCAATTGACAGCATTGAGTCGTTTGTCGTGGATATGGATCTGCAAGCCTTTGAGGCCGACGACAGGACGTCTAGTGCGGTCCTGCGGAAATTCGAGATCATCGGCGAAGCCACAAAGCAGGTGCCTGATTCGATACGTCATTCATATCCCGATATCCCCTGGCGTGAAATGGCTGGAATGCGCGATAGGCTCATTCACTTCTACTTCGGTGTTGACTATGAGTTGGTCTGGGAGACTATCGAAAGACGCCTCCCACAAGTCAAGCAGCATATTCGGCAAATTCTGCAGGAACTTGAATCAGATCGCAATGGAGATCGGGCATCACTCACGGATTTCGACTGAGTTGATAGCTGTCCCAGGCGTAGATCACCAGCGCCAGCCAGATGAGGCTGAAGCCGATCACGCGGTGCGTGGTGAAGCGTTCTCCGTAGAGCAGCACGCCGATCAGGAACTGAAGCGTCGGCGCAATGTATTGCAGCACGCCCAGGCTGGTCAACGTGACTTGGCGCGCGCCGTGGGCGAAAAGCAAGAGCGGCACCGCGGTGACCACGCCTGAGAGCGCCAGCAAGATCGTGGTTGAAGCCGGGCCATGCGCGAAAACGGCTTGCCCGCTGCTCTGCAGAAACAGCGCGTAGGCCAGCGCGGGCAGGCAGAGCACGATCATCTCCACGGTCAGGCCGGGCAGCGACCCAAGCTGCGCCGTCTTGCGCAACAGGCCGTAGATGCCAAAGCTGAACGCCAGCGTGAGCGAAATCCAGAGCAGTCCGCTGGCGTTGAGGAGCAGATAGAGTACCCCGGCCGCGGCGATGCCGATCGCCAACCACTGCGCCCGCCGCAGGCGTTCGTGCAGGAAGAGCAGACCCAGCAGCACATTGACCAACGGCGTAATGAAGTAGCCCAGGCTGGCTTCCACGATGTGCCCGTTGTTGTTGGCCCAGATGTAGACGAGCCAGTTGATCGCCAGCAAGATGCCGGTGACCACGAACGTGCGCAGAATAGCCGGCCGGGCCTGACTCTGGCGCAGCCATTGCCACTGTTTTTGCACCGCCAACAGCGCCAGCACCACGACCAATGACCACAGGATGCGATGAATCAGAATCTCCAGGGGCGAGACGCTCTGCAGAAATTTCCAGTAGATGGGGAAGAAGCCCCAAAGAACATAGGCGCCGGCGGCGGCCAGCGTGCCACGGCTGATTTTCATGCGTGTTGATCTTCCATGCTTTGCTGCTCGGCGGGCGCAGGAACCTGGCGACTGTCCGACCGCACCCACACCCGGTTGCTGTGAAATGTACTCTGCCCGGCCATGTCACCCAGGGCATCGGACGTGGTCCAGTTGACGTTGTGTCCGTCTCCCTGCCGCGACCAACGGCCCTTGGGCGAGACGACCACGCCGGGGCGCACGGCACCAGTGACCACGGCGCGCAGGGTGCAGCGGCCGCGCCGATTCTCCACGATCACCCTGTCGCCCTGCGCAATCTGCCGGGCCGCGGCGTCCAGGGGATGAATTTCCAGGAAGGGCGATTTTTCCAGCGCCAACAGGCTCTCCAGGTTGGCCAGGCTGCTGCTGACAAAGTGATGCGCGGCGCCTGAGACCAGTTGCAGCGCATCCGCTTCGGCGCAGCCATCCGGCGCGGGCGCGGTGTCATCGTCATGGACAAAACCGGGCAGCGGATCGAGGCCCAGGTCGGCCAGGCTTTGGCTGAAAAGCTCCACCTTGCCGCTCGGCGTTGGGAAGTTCAGATCGGCGAATGGCGCTGCCGGCGAAAGCGTCAGGGGCAGGGGCCGTCCCTCTTGCAGCCGCGCCAGGGTGATGCCGTGCAGGGCCGGCAGCCGGTTGGCCGTGGCGGTCAGAACCTCTTCAATCACCTCATCGGCGCCTTGCTGCAGCCAGGGATCGTCGAGGCCCAACGCCTGCGCCAGCAGGCGCATCACGTCCCAGTTGCTCTTGCTCTCGCCCAGGGGCGGAATGGCCGGCCTGTTGTATTGCAGATAGGTATGCCCATACGCCTTGTGCAGGTCGGTGTGCTCCAGTTGCGATGTGGCCGGCAGCACGATGTCGGCGTAGGCAGCAGTGTCGGTCATGAACAGCTCGTGTACGACGGTGAACAGGTCAGACCGCTGCAGGCCGGCCACGATGGCGCCCGCGTTGGGTGCGCTGGCAGCCGGGTTGGCGCCGTACACATAGAGCGAGCGGATGGGTGGATCGTTGATCTCGCCCAGCAGAGCCGCGCCCAGCCGGTTCATGTTGACGCTGCGCGGCGCGGGCGGGCAGTCCGCGGCGTGAGAAACCGCCTCGCTGTCCCAGCGCAGATAGCCGCTGGTGCTGTAGGCCAGGCCGCCGCCGGCCGCGCCGTACTGCCCGGTGATGGCAGGCAGCGCGCAGACGGCGCGCACGGTCTGCCCGCCGTTGCGGTGACGGTTGAGACCATCGGCGATCTTGATCAGCCCTGGGCGCACGCTGGCGTAGCGCCGGGCCAGGTCAACGATGGCGCTCTCCGCCAGGCCGGTGACTTGCGCCACCCGCGCCGGCTGGTAATCGGCCAGGCGCGCCTTGAACTGCGGCCAACCGACCGTATTTGCCTGCAACCAGGCCTCGTCATGGCGGTTCTCCTGCACAATGATGTGCGCCAGGCCCAACGCCAGCGCGCCATCCGTACCGGGAAGGGGCGCCAGGTGCAGACTGGCGCCGTGTGCGCTGAGGGTGCGCCGCGGATCAATGACGATCGTCTCCGCGCCGGCGCGCTGGGCGCGGCGCAGGGCCGGCATGAAATGCGGCGCAGTGCTGGCTGGGTTGTGACCCCAGAGGATGATGAGACGACTCTGAGCCACATCTTCATACGCGGGGCTGTGGCGGGCGCCCAGGGTGGATTCGACGGCGAACTCCGCGGCCGCGCCGCAAATGCTGCGCTGTAAATGGCTGGCGCCCAGGCGATTCCAGAGGCGGGCGTTGCACACGGTCATCTGCACCAGGCCCAGGGTGCCGCTGTACGAATAGGGGAGGATGGCCGCCGCGCCTGACTCGACGCGGATGGCCTGCCAGCGCGCCGCAATCTCCGCGATGGCCTCATCCCAGGTGATGCGCGCCCATTGCCCGCCCCCCTTCGGCCCCACGCGGCGCAGCGGATGGGTCAGGCGGTCGGGATGATAAACGCGCTCCAGGTAGGGGCGCACCTTCGCACACAGCCAGCCCTGCGTGACGGGATGGTTTGGATCGGCGTAGAAGTTGACGGCCCGGCCGTTCTCGACTTCGCTGATGATGCCGCAGGTATCGGGGCAGTCGTGCGGGCAAGCGCCGTGGATCAGATCACTGGACATGCAGACTCCTCTTCGACGGTACAGATCACTTCTGCCATCTCTTCACACCGCGATTATACTACAGCCGCGGACAACGGTATAATAAATATGGACGCCCGGTCTGCGAGGCGATCCAGGGCACATGACAGAGGTGATAACGGATGAACAATGGTTTGGATGTCAAGCGCTTAGGTATTTTCCTGGCTTTGGCTTTTGGCCTCGCCTGGATCATCGGTCTGGTCATTTTCCTCACGGGCGGCCTGGTCAACAGCCCGGTGTTGGTTCCACAATTGCAGTTGACCCTGGCGGTTGTTCTGCTGGCGGTGGGTTACATGTGGGCGCCGGCGCTGGCGCACGTGTTGACGCGACTGCTCACGCGTGAAGGCTGGCAGGATACGTGGCTGCGACCGCATTTCAAGCGGGGCTGGCGCTACTGGCTGGCGGCCTGGGTCGTGCCGGCGCTGGCGACAATCGTGGGCGCAGCGGTCTTTTTTGCCCTCCTGCCGCGCTACTTCGACCCGGATCTCACCATGCTGCGCGGCATGTTGGCGCAGAACGCGCAGACGGCCACGATGAATCCGTGGCTGATCGTGGCTGCGCAACTGGGCAGCGCGGTGCTGATTGCGCCCCTGCTCAATGGACTGTTTACCTTTGGCGAAGAATTTGGCTGGCGAGGCTATCTGCTGCCGAAGCTGCTGCCGTTGGGTGAACGACGGGCGATGCTGGTCTCAGGCGTGATCTGGGGCGTATGGCACTGGCCGGTCATCGCCATGGGACACAACTACGGCTTTGGCTATCCGGGCGCGCCCTGGACCGGAATGCTGCTGATGGTATGGTTCACCGTCGTCACCGGTGTCTTCCTGGCCTGGGCGACGCTGCGGGCCGGCAGTGTCTGGCCGGCGGTCATCGGGCATGCGGCCATCAACGGCATCAGCGCGTTGGGCGTCCTCCTCGTGCAGGGCAACCCCAGTTCACTGCTCGGCCCGTTGCCCGTTGGCCTGCTCGGCAGCCTGGGCTGGGCCGCGGTCGCTGGGTGGATTTTGTGGCGTCACGCTGGCCGCCGCCAGGCGCCGATGGATTAGCGGGTGCAGCGACCTCAGACGTCAATTTCGGACAAGCTTTGGCTCTTCGATCCAGGCAGGCTTCGATCCAGGCAGGCTTCGATCCAGGTAGGCTTCAAAGCTCACGCGCTAAACCGAACATTTCTCTCTGTTGCGACCACAAACCGGTCAGGCAGCCTCTCTGAATAGACTTCGAGTAATCGTCGTAGGACATCAATCTTGACAGCTGCCCGCTCGTTATCAAGTCGTAGTAAGACCACGCCCCTGTGAGGGCGGCGTTCGCGGTAAACTTGTTCTCCAAAGTCCTTATCATTCGTGATGAGAATCCAGTTCTCTGTAAATGCCTTATGGATAATGCGATCATCGTTCATTCCGGACGCTTCTTCGTACACGGAATAGACCGTATGCTTCTGTGCTCGCAGCCATTCAGCTACTGCTGGTCCCGTGCATTCATCCACCAAAAAACGCACTATGCCATCTCCACAGTAAGCGGCATGAAGATGGTGCTTTCAAGTGCACGGGTGGCAAAGAGGATGCAGGCTCGAATATCCTCCTGCGTGAGTCCTTTGTATTCTTTGAGAATCTCTGCCGATGTGGCGTCGTGCGCCAGCAGATTCAGAATATACTCGACGGTGAGGCGCGTCCCTTTGATAACAGGCTTTCCCACCATGACCTTGGAGTTGATCGTAATTCGCTCAAGAAGTTGTTGATCGCTCATGATTCGCCTCCCACGCGCATCATACACCCAACAGGCAATTTGGCAAAGTTTCGATAATCTGGCTCTTGAACTTTGCTGTGACGAAAGGTTGTTCTGGCCTGTTGCCGCGCCCTGCCGTGAGCAGCATGGTCTGGCGCGCGAGGTGTCCGAATTCAGGGAAGCAGTGCAGCCTTCACTGGCATCGTGGGCGACTCTCAGGCCGCTTTCAATATCGGCTGTAATTGCATAATTTCACGGCGCGGACGCTTCTTGGCCAAATCATGATTGGCTTGGAGATTTGTCCAAAACTCTGGGGTGGTGCCAAAGGCCTGTGCAAAAAGCCAAGCTGTTTCCGGTGTGATGCCACGCTTGCCATTGACAATAATGTAACATCGTCCACTCTGTTGGCCGGAGATCAGAGATCAGAGACTGGAGACCCACACACTTCCCCCACCCCTGATCTCCAATCTCCAATCTCCGGTCTCCAATCTCTCCCCCTACTTCCTCCCCCGCCCCGCCAGCATCAGCCCGCCGATGACTCCGGCGACAGCTGCCAACGGCCCCCACTGCTTGAGCGAGTTCTGCTTGGTCTTGACGCCCTTGGACATGCGTGGAATTTTCTCCAGCTTGGCGCCGGCTTCTTTCTGCATGGCCTTGAACTCTGCGGGATGGGCACGCCAGTAATCGGCCTGCACACGCTTCTGCGCCACTTCTTCTTCGGTGACGAATTTGCCGTGCGAACGCAGACCGCCCAACTGGTAGCCGTGCTTCTTGAACAGCCGGTAGATTTCCTTCACGCGCTCCATCGTGATGTTGCGCCCCAGCGTGTAGTCCTCGAAGCGCCCTTCCATGGCCAGCAGTGAAGTTTCCGCCAGGCAGGCGTAGACCGTCTTGGGCGGCAGGCCGATGTCGTAGGTGATGTTGATGTCGCCCGGAATGAGCACCTCGCCCGATTCGATCACCAGCACGTCGGGGCGCAGCGCGGCTTCCTGCTCACTGATGTCGGGCGGGCGAGCCACGTCGCAGATCACCGCGCCGGGTTTGCACTTGGTGATGTCCACAATGCGCTGGCCGAAAGCCGAAGTGGCGGTGATGATCAGATCGCAGTCAGCCACCAGGTCGCCGGCCCGGGTCGAAATCGTCACCTGCGCGCCGGGCGTCTCCTCCTCGATCATGCGCTTGAATTCGATCAATCGCTCCGGCTCGATCGAAACCAACACCACGTCCTTGATGGCTTGCGCAATCAAGCGCGCACAGACCGAGCCGATGGAGCCGGTGCCACCGATGACCATCGCCTTCCCCTTGGTCAGGTCCGTCGCGCCCATCTTGATGACGGCCTGCTTGGCCGCTTCCAGCGTCGCTGAGACGGTCAGGCTGTTGCCGCTGGTAATGGCAATGTCACACTGATGTGCAGTGGTAATGCCGGCATCGCCAATCACCGAGGTGAAGGCGCCCAGGCCCATGATGCGCGCACCGAAGCGCTCGGCCATCTTGGCCGACTGCACCAATTTCTTGTAGGTAAAATTCTCGTCCCTGCTCATCATCTCGCGCGGCGTGCTGCCGAGCGAAATCAGATAACCCTCGATCTTCTGCCCGGTGGCGGGAGACTGCCCGCCGGTGATCTTGCCCACGTACATGGGTGGAACCAGGGCCGCAATCGGCTCCACGATCTCATCGGGCAGGTGTTTCGTCCAGCGGAAGCGATCGTGCTTGTGAATGAAGCCAATGTTGAGTGGATGGATGACGAAGGCAAACTTATTGAGGCCCATCTCCTCCGGCTGCAAGTAACGGACGCCCGGCGTCCATTGCAGATCGGCCATCAGGTCAAGATACGTGTCCTCGTTCAGCGGCGCGTCAGGGTTGCGCCTGGCGGCCACCAGGCAACATTCGAACACCGTGGCCGACCAGGGGCTTAACGCCCCCCTTTCGACCAGCGCCGGAATCATCGTCACCACGATGCTGGCCCCGCGGCGCTTCAGATCTTCGACATCTTCTGCGGTGGCCGATTCCACCACGATCGTCTTGCGCTTCAGGTCCTCTGGCGCGTAGCGGCGAATCGTACCGATGTCGCCGGCCAGCAGATCGGCCCATTCGAACGGCGCCTTGCTGCGCTCCACGCCGGGATGACCGGCTTCGGGCAGCAGACGACGGAAGGGTGCGTCCTGTAACTGCTCCAGGGTGGGAGCGGCCGCTTGTTCCAGCATCCACTTGGCGCCGACGCCAGGGATGTCGGGTAGGGCAAAGAAAATCTCCGGATCAGCAAAGCGCATCTGTTCGCTACGCCGGCCGAGAGATTGTGATAGCCCGGCATGGTTCAAGCCCGGCACCATCAAGATACGCTTTCCGGCAAAAATACCGGGCTGCGCACGGTCGGCTAAAATGACACCCCACCGCTCGATGCCGGCGCGAATACCGCTGCCGTCCACGACCGGCGTCTGCGTGGTGATCCCGCTCAGGCGTGTGCCCACGGAATGTTCGCGGCGTGCCGGGCCAAGCTCCAACCAATGAGGCATGCCTTCCAGGCCGATCACATCCACGGTGCCATCAACCTGGTTCATCAAGGCTTCGGCCTTGTCGGGGTCGCCGTGGCAGCCGATACGGCGGATTTCCATCGGCTGGCCCAAGAACTCGACGGTGGTTGTGCTTTCGCCGTCGTTGATGTGAATGACAACTATTTTCTTCATCGCTCAGTCCTCCCATGCGTCAACGCACGGATCTTGATCTGCCCGGCCTCCCGGCTGCCGCATCTACGGCACATGGCCGATGGCGCGGGCTATCCCTTGCTCGAATTAGGTCGGGGACACTGTGCCACAGTATGCCAGACCCGCGCCAATCGTACACTGATACAGGTCATAAGACGCGCGTTTGGGTTTGACAGGGACACAACGTTTCCCAGCCGGCGTGGGGCTTGCAAGGGCAGGGATGCTTCAATGAGCCATGATCCGGTAAATGCGGACTTCGTAGCCACCATCGGTAAAGATCTTGATTGGCTCAAAGGCTTGGAAGAGAGCATCATACTCCGCGATCTGCGCGGCGTATTTCTCCGGCTCGCGGTAAAACCGTTTGAACATCCCTTCACTGAACACCAGGTAGTCGAACTTCTCGTTGATGTACCAGGCTGGTGGATATAGGATGAGCCGGTAGACTCCCAGCACGGTGAAGCGTTGGGGGTCCACGTAGGGTGCGTACGACTCCAGGACAACGCGCGCGCCGGGCGGAAGGTTCTGCGCAATCCAGACGCGCGCGGTTTCACGGCTGTCAACCGTGGTCAGGCGGTTCGCGCCCTGAATGGTTCCCGTCAAGGGGATGAGGAGGGTCAACGCCAGCAGCAAGCCCGCGACGCCCCTGGCCCAGGGCGGGCGCGTGCCAGGCAGGACGATGTCCGGGCCAGGCTCACGCCGGTACAGCCAGTCCCAGGCGTGAACCAGGAAGAGGGCCGCCAGCAGAAACAGGAAGGGCGTCAACGGCACGAGGGTGCGGTCGTTCCGCACCATAAAATTGCTGATGAACACAAAATAGGCGACAGGGAAAGCTGCCACCACGATCACGGGTTTGGTTCGCATCCACAGCCCGCGCGCCAGGGCGGCCAGTGCAAACAGTGCCGTCAATCCCTCTGCTTGCCACAGGTAAGTGACGTACCACAGGGCCGCGTTCCCTTCGCCGCCAGCATGGCCCGTCGCGTAGTGGCGCGCTTCCAGGCTCAAGTCGGCCATGAATTTCGCAGGGTCGAAGATGGCAAACGGGGTGGCGAATGTAAAGGCCAGGGCACTGGCCGCGATGGCCAGGTAGAGGCGTCTATCCCGCCAGCCACGCCAACCGGCGCGTAGAAAGTGGGTTGCCACGATGCATACCAGGATCAACGCACCGTTGTATTTGGTTGCAGCAGTCAACCCCGCCATCACGCCGGCCAGCACGTAATCCCGTGTGCGGCCGCGCTGATAAACCCGGACCGCGGCCCACAGGCTGAACACGGCAAAGAAAACCACGAAGGTATCCGGCGTAATGTAGCGGCTATGCGTCACATTCGTTGGCGAAATGGCGAGCAGGAGAGCGGCCAGCAGGCCGACGCGCCGACTACCAAACAACTGACGCCCAACCAGGTAAACGAGCAGCACCGCGCCGGTCCCAAAAGCCAGGGTCAGCAGGCGACCCAACCAGAAGGTAGCCGCCAGCGGGGTCATGCCAGCACCGCCCACCAGGAGGATCGGGGCGGGGATGTCGGCCGGCGTTTGGAATACGCCGAGCACTCTGCCCACCGCATAGAAGGGCAAATACGCCAGGGAGTTGAGATAGAAAAACAGGGTCGGGTAGTTGAAGAAGTGCGGATTGAGGTCGCCCGTCTTGACCATGTTCTGGGCGATGGCGACATAGCCCGGCTCATCGGGATGATAAAGATAGGGGAGGCCGAAGTTGATCCCCCAGAGGCGCAGCGCAACGGCGATCAGTAGAATGGCGGCCAGCGCTGGCCCCGCGCCGGCCAAACGGTAACGAGTGAGCATGGTGCAACATCATAGCACAGGAATCATAGCACGGGAAATGGGAAGGGATAAAATCTCTCAGCATCTTCACAGCATCGGCTTAACCGCGCCTCAGACGGATTGTGCTATACTGCAAGCGGGCACGAATTGCGCCTGTTTCCGTAGGCGGAAAAGTGAAGTCCATTCCCGCTTGCAGTGTATAATTTGAGCAACAATACCGGACTGTTTGGACCGCAGGTAGAATACGACATGGCAACCGTACTCATTGTAGATGATGATCCCAAACTGCTGAAGATGCTGCAACGCACGCTGGCCTATGAAGGTTTCCGTGTCCTCAGCGCCGGTGATGGCCGCGCCGCGCTGACTGTGCTGCAGGCGCAGCGCCCGGATGTGGTGGTGCTCGACTGGCTCATGCCCGGCCTCGATGGCCTGGGTGTACTCGAACATCTGCGCGCGGCCGGTGACAAGACCCTGGTATTGATGCTGACCGCGCGCGATGCCGTGGAGCAGCGCGTGGAAGGGCTGGAGAGCGGCGCCGACGATTACCTGGTCAAGCCGTTTGCACCGGCCGAACTGTTGGCACGCCTGCACGCCCTGTTGCGCCGTCCCGCGGTGACCGCCAGGGACGAAATGCTCGTCTACGCCGATCTATCACTCAACCCCATGACCCGTGAAACGCAGCGGCAGGCGCGTGCGTTTGGTCTGACCTCGAAAGAGTATGACCTGCTGCACTTCCTCATGCGCCATCCCCGCCAGGTGTTGACCCGCGAACAGATCTTGCAGGAGGTCTGGGGCTATGATTTCGGCGGCGAGGACAACGTCCTGGAGGTGTACATCGGCTATTTGCGTAAGAAGTTGGAGGCCGGCGGCGAATCGCGCCTGATTCAGACGGTGCGCGGCGTGGGCTACGTTTTGCGCGAGGAGTCGTGAGGCGCACGATGTCTATCCGACTGCGGCTAACCCTTTTCTACAGCGCGATTCTGGCCTTGACCCTGGTCGCGTTCAGTATCACCCTCTACATCATCCAAACGCGGGCGACATACGGCAGCATCGCGACCAACCTGATACGTCAGGTTGATTTTTATGCCCGGCGCGATGAGCACCCTACTGGGCCACCGCCTGGCGATACCACGGCGCCTGATCAAACGCTGTCGCCCCAAGCGCCGGCAGAGACTCTGCCCGGCGGCACCCTCCCAGGCCGTTGGACGCAAACGCGCAGCATCACCGGCACGATAACCGGACAAACGCTTGACCTGAGCGGCGTCAACCTGCCCCTGAGCGACGCCGGCCTGCAAAGTGTGCAGGCCGGCTCAGGCTGGTTCGAGACGGCGCAGGTGCAGGATGAGCCGCTGCTCATCTACAGCACGCTTGTCGCCACGCGCGCGGACGTGATCGAGATTGTGCAGGTGGCCTTTCCGGTGACCCAACCGCAACAGACCCTCAATACCCTGCGCTTGATTCTGGTGGCCGGCAGCAGCCTGGCCATCCTGGCGGCTTTTGCCCTGGGCTGGGTGTTGGCCGGGACCGCATTGCGTCCCATCCAGCGCCTTACCCGCACCGCCCAGGTCATCGGAACCGAGCGCAACTTCAGCCGCCGGGTGGAGCACCGCGGGCCGGCCGACGAGGTTGGTCAACTGGCGACCACCTTCAACGACATGCTGGGTGAACTGGAGTCAGGCTACCGACAGCTTGAAGACGCGCTGCAGTCGCAGCGCCGCTTTGTGGCCGATGCTTCGCATGAACTGCGCACGCCGCTGACAACCGTGCGCGGCAACATCGAACTGCTGCGACGCGATCCGCCCATCGAAGCCGCGGAGCGCAGCGAAGTCCTGACCGATACCAACGACGAAGTAGATCGCCTCATTCGCCTGGTCAACCAGCTGCTGGCGCTGGCGCGGGCGGATGCCGGCAAGGCCCTGCGCGATGAAGCCGTCCCACTGAAGTCCCTGCTGGCAGAAGTTTGCCGCCGGGCCAGGCTGATGGCGCCGCAGCACACCATCGTGTGCGAGCCGCCGCCTGACCTGGACGTGCAGGGCAATCGAGATGCCCTCACGCAGGTGCTGCTGATCCTGGTTGACAATGCGCACGTCCACACCGCGCCCGGCACCGCCATTACCATCGCGGCCGGGCTGATCGCCGATCGCGCGGAGATCAACGTGCGTGACACGGGACCCGGCATTCTGCCCGACATACTTCCGCCATCTT
>NZ_JADIZS010000012.1:0-178393 GCF_016704685.1 Candidatus Amarolinea dominans | reverse complement strand
CGACAACCAACCCCGGCGACTGGGTACTCGACTCTTTCGCCGGCTCGGGCACCACCGGCGCGGTGGCGCACAAGATGGGCCGGCGCTGGATCATGATCGAACTGGGCGAGCACTGCCACACACACATCATCCCGCGACTGCGCAAGGTCATTGATAGCGAGGACAAGGGCGGCGTCACCCAGGCCGTGGGCTGGCAGGGTGGCGGCGGGTTCCGCTACTTCCGGCTGGCGCCTTCGCTGCTGGAGAAGGACCGCTGGGGCAACTGGGTGATCAACAAGCAGTACAACGCGGCCATGCTCGCCGAGGCGCTGTGCAAGCTGGAAGGCTTCACTTATGCGCCCAGCGACGCGGTCTACTGGCAGCACGGCCATTCCACCGAGAGCGACTTCATCTACGTCACCACGCAGACGCTCAGCCCGGAGCAGCTCGCCCAAGCTGAGCGATGAGGTGGGCCGGAGCGTTTCGCTGCTGGCGCTGTGTCTGGCGTCGTTCCGTGCAGGCTGTGCTGATCGGTATCCCAACCTCACCGTCCGTAAGAAGATCCCTTTGCGGATAGACAGTGCTGGCGGCTTGTGAATGGGGCCACGATGATTACAGCCTCAAGGTGGAAAACCTGGGGGAGAACACAGCGAAAAAAGAGGTCGCGCCGTGCCCTGTGGCCAAGTACCTGCAAGATACTTTTTGCTCCAACACGCCAATCAAAGCGCAAAAAGTCGCTGTTTGGAGTTGGAGAATAACCCCAAGGACGCAGAGAACACAGAGAAAAAAGAGGTCTTGCGCCCTGTGGCTCCCACACGGCTGGAAGACAAAGGACGGAGGAGAAAGAGGTCTTTGCGCTCTTGTGCTCTCTGTGGTCAAATACGTGCTGCAAGATGACTGCAAAAGGACGTAGAGAACACAGAGAAAAAAGAGGTCTTTGCGCTTTGTGCTCTCTGTGGTCAAATACGTGCTGCAGAATGACCGCAAAGGACGCAGAGAACACAGAGAAAAAAGAGGTCTTTGCGCTCTTTGTGCTCTCTGTGGTCAAATACGTGCTGCAAGATGACCGCAAAGGACGCAGAGAACACAGAGAAAAAAGAGGTCTTTGCGCTCTTTGTGCTCTCTGTGGTCAAATACGTGCTGCAAGATGACCGCAAAGGACGCAGAGAACACAGAGAAAAAGGAGGCTTTGCGCTCTTTGTGCTCTCTGTGGTCAAATACGTGCTGCAAGATGACCGCAAAGGACGCAGAGAACACAGAGAAAAAAGAGGTCTTTGCGCTCTTTGTGCTCTCTGTGGTCAAATACGTGCTGCAAGATGACCGCAAAGGACGCAGAGAAACAGAGAGAGGTCTTTGCGCTCTTTGTGCTCTCTGTGGTCAAATACGTGCTGCAAGATGACCGCAAAGGACGCAGAGAACACAGAGAAAAAAGAGGTCTTTGCGCTCTTGTGCTCCGTGGTCAAATACGTGCTGCAAGAGACCGCAAAGGACGCGAGACAGAGAGGTCTTTGCGCTCTTTGTGCTCTCTGTGGTCAAATACGTGCTGCAAAATGACCGCAAAGGACGCAGAGAACACAGAGAAAAAAGAGGTCTTTGCGCTCTTTGTGCTCTCTGCGGTCAAATCTCTATCTTCCAATCTTTCAAGGAGGGTTCTATGCAAAACATTATGGCTTTGTGCGATGAGGTGCGGGATATTGCTTATGCCATTCATGTCTATCACGGGCATGGGCATCTGGAGAAGGTATACGAAAACGCGTTGGCGCATCGGGTGCGCAAGGCAGGGCACAAGGTCGCACAGCAGCATCCGATTAAGGTCTACGACGAAGATGGCACGCTCATCGGCGACTATTTCGCCGACCTACTCATTGATGATATTCTCATCATCGAGCTGAAGACTGCAAAGGCAATCGCACCCGAGCACGAAGCGCAGATCCTGGGCTATCTCAAGTCGTCTCGGATGGAACACGGAATGCTGATCAACTTCGGTTCCTATCGTTTCCAGATTCGCAAGTACATTTGGAACGCGTAGAAAGACAGCCACAAAGAACGCAAAGAACACAGAGAAGAAAACCAAAAATGATCTTTGCGTTCTCTGTGCTCTTTGTGGTGACGCTCTGGCACGCATCGAACAGCCACAGAGAACGCAAAGCGCACAAAGAAGAAAACCAAAAATGATCTTTGCGTTCTCTGTGCTCTTTGTGGTCAATCATTTCAAGGCAGGAAGCAGATGAATCGTCATGTCAATGCTATTGCCGGTCGCCTGAGTTTGCGCCCGCCGCAACGCCGCTCGCTGGAGATTCTGGATCGCATCACCGAGATCGTGCCGCCGCATAAGGGCAACAGCGTCGAGGCGGCGCTGGCGGTGATCCGCAGCGAGTTTCCATCAGTCACCGACTTCGAGCGCGATTTCCCATCACTCTGCTTTGCCCTTGCCACCGGCGTCGGGAAGACGAGGTTGATGGGCGCGTTCATCAGCTATCTGCACCTGGCGCACGACCTCAACAACTTCTTCGTGCTGGCGCCCAACCTGACGATCTACAACAAGCTGATCACCGACTTCACGCCCAACACGCCCAAATACGTTTTCAAAGGGATCGCCGAGTTCGCCACCAACCCGCCCTACATCATCACGGGCGATAACTACGAGGGGTCGGCCAGCACGCTCTTCGACGTGACGCTGCGCTGCAAGATCAACATCTTCAACATCTCGAAGATCAACGCCGAAGTGCGCGGCGGCAAATCCCCGCGCATCAAGCGCCTCTCCGAGTACATCGGTCAAAGCTACTTCGATTACCTGGCCGGGCTGGACGACCTGACGCTGATCATGGACGAGTCGCACCGCTACCGGGCGTCGGCCGGGGTGCGCGCCATCAACGAGCTGAAACCGGTGCTGGGGCTGGAACTGACTGCTACACCCATGATCGAAACGCCGCGGGGCGCGATTCCGTTCAAGAACGTGATCTACAGCTACCCACTGGGCGCGGCGATGGCGGATGGCTTCGTCAAAGAGCCGGCGGTGGTCACGCGCAAGAACTTCAACCCGGCCGGTATGTCCGCTGAGGCGCTCGAACGGCTGAAGTTGGAGGACGGTCTGCGGCTACACGAGAGCGTCAAAGTCGAGCTGGAAACCTACGCCCGCGAGACGGGCAACACCATCGTCAAGCCGTTCCTCCTGGTCATCGCGCGCGACACGACCCACGCCGGCCAGTTGGTGCAGTTGGTGCAGTCGGACGCCTTCTTCGAAGGCCGCTACAAAGGTCGCGTCATCCAGGTGGATTCCAGCCGCACCGGCGCGGAGGAAGATGAAATGGTGCAGCGGCTGCTGGCCGTTGAAAGCCCCGACGAACTGACCGAGATCGTGGTCCACGTCAACATGCTGAAAGAGGGCTGGGACGTGACGAACCTCTACACCATCGTGCCGCTGCGCGCCGCCAACGCCCGCATCCTCATCGAACAGTCCATCGGTCGCGGCCTGCGCCTGCCCTTCGGCAAACGCACCGGCGTGATGGCGGTAGACCGGCTCAACATCGTCGCCCACGACAGGTTCCAGGAGATCATAGATGAGGCGAACCGGCCAGGTTCTGCCCTTCACGTGCAAGTGGTGGAGCTTGATCCAGAGCAGTTGCGCCAGAGGACCGTCACCGTGGTGTCGCAATCGCAACTGGCTACCAAGCTCGGCTTGCAGCCCGAACAACTCACTGCCAGCACCCAGATCCCTGAGTCCACCCCGCCGCCGGTCTTTGGGAATCCGGAGGAGCAGAAAGTCGCCCAGATCGCCTATGCGGTGATCCGCAAGCTGGAAAGCCAGCCGCAAAGCGTGCCCGGCGTGAGCTATCTGCAACGGCCCGAGATTCAGGCCCAGGTGGTGCGCGAGGTTGCCAACCAGTACCGGCCGGCTCAGTTGGCGCTGGAGGGGATCACGCCGCCGCCCGACATCGCGGCGGTCGTGGCCAGGACCTCCGACCTGGTGATTCAGCAGACTATTGACATCCCGCGCATCCTCGTGGTGCCGCAGGGTGAGGTGCGCTCAGGCTTCGCGCCCTTCACGCTGGCGTTGGATGCGCTGCGCTACCCGCCGGTTTCGGAAGAACTGTGGATCCAGCACCTGGGCACGAATCAACTGGAGATCCTGGCTGTGGGGAAGGGCGGCGTCCAGGAAGCGCGGCTTGAGGACACCGTGGTCAGCGGCCTGGTGGATTTCGATGACATCTCCTACGATGATCATGCCGACTTGCTCTATGACCTGGCCGCACAAGTGATCGGCCACTTCCAGACATACCTCTCGGAAGATGAGACACGCAAAGTGCTGCGCTGCTACCAGAAGCCGATCACCCAGTTCGTCCACGCGCAAATGGAGCAGCATTTCTGGGAGGGGGCGGCTGGCTATGACGTGGTGATCAGCAAGGGGTTCAGCGAGCTGAAGCCCAGCGCGTACACGGCCTCGGCCACCGATCCGGTGCTGAATTTCCGCCAGTCACCGGCCGACAAGAGCAACATGTCGAAGTACTTGTTCGGCGGGTTCGCACGCTGCCTCTATCCGGTGCAGAAGTTTCAATCGGACCCGGAGCGGGTTCTGGCGGTCATCCTGGAGCGGGAAGCGTTGAAGTGGTTCAGGCCGGCGAAGGGACAATTCCAGATTTACTACAAACAGGGCGCTGATCACCTGGAATACCAGCCGGACTTCGTCGCTGAGACTGAAACCGTGATTTACATGCTGGAACCCAAGGCCAGAAACGCGCTGAACGATGCCGACGTCCTGGTCAAGCGCGACGCGGCAGTGAACTGGTGTCAGATGGCGAGCGATCATGCCAAGAGCTACGGCGGCAAGCGGTGGGAGTATGTGCTGATTCCCCATGACGTGATCGCTGAGAATATGACGCTTGCTCTGCTCGCCTCGGCCTATGCAGCATCTACAATCCGGCCGCCGAGCGCCTGACATTGCGGAGGGTGAACATCGCTATGTATCAAGACATCCCTTCGGTCAAGGGCTGGCGCGCCGACCAGATTCTCAACGTGTTGTTTAGCCTTTCCGAGCTGCGCGACCCGGAAACCGAACGTAACTGGTGTCTGCCGGTTGCGGATGACGGACCAGAGACACAACTGCCCGTAATTTAGAGGATTACCACCATGACCTATCTCGACGCTGCGTACTCCATCCTCCATGCTGCGGGCCGGCCGCTGCGTTTTGAGGAGATCACCGAGGCCGCGTTGGGGCGGAAGCTGATCTCGCCCCAGGGGCTGACGCCCGAAGCGACGATGGCTTCGCGGCTGTACATTGACTCGCTGCAGGAGGATTCACGCTTCGTGCGCGCCAGCAGCGCGGACGGCATGATCTCGCCGGCGCAGATTCCAGGCACGGCGCTGTGGATCGAGACGAATCAGAGCGCGAAGTCGGTGGTGCAGGTGATCGGGAAACTACTGGCGGCGCTGGGACATGCTCCCGACCAGTTTACGGTGAACCGGGCCATGCCACCTCAAATAGAGTCCCGACCGGTCTCAACTCGAAACGCAGAGCCATATCTTCATCGGGATCGGTGATGAAGATGGGGCGCCGGCCGCGCTGGCTCTCGATGAGGTCGTTCACATCCGGCCCCGCGGCAGCGGACAGATCGGGCCAGCGCTGCACCAGGTGACGGCGGTACCAGTCGAAGTTCCACAGGGTGCGCTCAACGATTGCCACATCGGGTCGTTCTCCCAACCCGTCCTGCGCATACCACAGCGCGAACGCGTGCTCATCGCCGTCAGCAATCAGCAGGGCGTCGGGCGCGGCCGCGGCCAGTGCAGCCAGCGCATACTGACGGGCCTCGGTGTCGCGGCTGAGGTCCACATTGGCCCAGTTGTGCCAGAGCAGCGCCACAGGCAGCAGACAGAGCAGCCAAATCCAGCCGCCCGCGCGCCCGCGCGTCAACCATGCGACCAGGGTCAGCACCCCAGCCGCCTGCCACAGCGCGGCCAACACTTGTAAGGGCAGCAGGTAGACAAAGGCATCGGCGGTGGCGTAGCCGAGGGCGACGATGGCAACCATCAGCGCCACGCCGACCGTGAGCAGGGCCAGGCGTCGCGCCTGCGTTGCCAGGCGCCACAGCCCCAATGCGGCCAGGATCAGCCCTGGCCAGGTCAACGGCTGCGCCAGCAGGCTCAGCCAGGACTGGGCGCGCATGAGCATTTCCGGGACCGTGAGGCCGAAGAGCGCGCCGCGGTAGAGTTGTCCGCTGACCAGCCACCAGAAACCGCCGGGCGTCGTGGCGTCACCCCAGAGCAGCACGGGGTGACGGCCGGCAGCCAGGGGCAGGTAGAGATAGACCGCCAGCCCGGCCAGCAGGGGCAGGGGCAGTAGGGTCAGGTCTCTAAACCCTCTACTTTGCGCCGCTGAAACGATAGCGCCGCCGTCAAACCGGGGGGACCCGTCCCACAGAAGCAATGGAGCGAAGAAGATGAGCGAGAGATGATTGCCCAGACCCAGGCCGAACAGGAAGGCCGCCACGCGTCGCCGGCCGGGATGGCCGGGCGCCTGGGGCAGGGTCAATGCACAGATCAGGGCGACGAAGAGGGTGTGCAGCGCGTAGACTTCGACCAGGATGGCCTGCGACCAGAAGGTCATCTGAAAGGCGAGGGTCAGGCCGGCCAGCACCGCGGCCGCGCGCTGGCCGGGCTGGTGTGGCCACAGGGCTTGCACCAGCCAGACGACGATGGCAACCGTGGCGGCGGCGCTGAAAGCAGAGAGCAGGGCCACGCGCTGCGCCAGTTCTGCGAGGGGGAGATGGGTAAAGAGCCAGGCGAGTAGGGTCCAGGTGGGATAGCCGGGCGGATGCGGCACGCCCAGAACGGCCGCGGCCACGGCCAGTTCTGCGCTGTCTGCACCGTGGTGCTGCCAGGTGATGGAGGGCGCCAGGGTGAGCAGGTAGACCACCAGGCTGGTCAGCCCCACCAGCAGCGACGGAGCCAGCGCTGGTCGCGCCGCGGGCGCGGCCGCGCGGTGGATGACCGGCGTTCCCTGTGTCATGCCCGGCGCGCCGACCTGGTCAACGTCCAGGGGCGCGGCGACGACCATGACTACCTTGCGCGGCCAGGTCAGGATTGCCGCCCACCGGCGGCAGGAAGGAGGGTGGCAGACCCACCGTCAAGAGGGCGGTACGGCCGGCGGCCTGGGCTTCGATGTCCAGCACGGAACCAAGCGGCACACCGCTGCCCACGCTGAGCACCAGCGTCAGTTGCTGCGGTTGGTTGGGCGCCAGGTTGGTCAGCCGCCACAGGCGACGACCGGCATCGAAACTCCCTGTGGAGGCCCGGGCCGTCGTCAAGGTGAAGGCTGGCGGCATCATGACCTGCACCTCACCCTGCTCCAGCAGCACATTGCCGATGTTGACAGCCACCACGCTGACCGTGAAGGCCCGTCCGGGCATCACCATGACGGCGCCGGTGATGGCCACGCTGAGACCGGCCGTGGCCGGCGGCCGTGTGGGCGTCGGTGTGCCTGCAGGCGTGGGGGTGGGCGTGCCTGTCTCCGGCGCGCCCGTGACCGTGGCCGGCGGCGCGGTCGGCGTATCCGTCGCACCAGGCTCTGGGGTATCCGTTGGCCCTGGGCGCGGGGTGACGGTGGCAGGCGCGTCAGTGGGTGTCACCGTGGGAGGCGGTGCGGTGGCCGTTGGCGGTTGGGCCGTCGGTGTGACGGTGGGCGGCAGCGCGGTCGGCGTTACGGTCGGCGGCGCCGGCGTGGGCGTGCGCGTCGGCACGGTTTGGAACCACTCGTGGCCGGCCTCCTTGCCCGCCACCTGCGTGGGGAGCACGATGATGGCGATGATGGCGGCGGGCAAAAGCGCGGCCAGAATCATTCTTGCTAAGCGCATAGAACACCTCATTGCAGGAACAGATCGGCGCACAATTGCGGCGCCCCGGCGGGCGTGCCCCTACCTCGCCCGGCTGGCCGGATGACCTCAGTACGACCCCTTGCCGCGCACGACGGCGGGCAGGGTTTTCAGCAGGATGATCACGTCGTGCCACAACGAATAGTGCTCGATGTACTCCACTTCAAGCGCCACGCGTGCGGCCAGCGCCAAATCGCCGCGGCCGTTGATTTGCATGGGGCCGGTCATGCCCGGCTTGACGGCCAGACGCCGGCGCTGCCAGTCGTTGTAGCGGGCAACCAGATCTGTCTCTTCTGGCCGCGGCCCCACCAGGCTCATGTCGCCGGTCAGAACGTTGATGAACTGCGGCAGTTCATCCAGGCTGAAGCGGCGCAGCCAGCGGCCTACGCGCGTGACGCGCGGGTCGTCGCGAATCTTGTAGGCCGGCTCGGCCAGGGCGTCCAGGTCAACCACCTCATGGCGGCGCGCTTCGGCATTATCCACCATGGAGCGGAATTTGACCACCCGGAAGAGGCGTCCATTTTCGCCAACCCGCGTCTGGCTGAAGAAAACCGGGCCGCGAGAATCGAGCTTGATGGCGATGGCGATCAGGGCCATGGGGACCAGGCTGATCGCCAGACCGATGGCGGCGCCGGCGATGTCGAGCAGACGTTTGCCGGCGCGCTGCCAGCCGCTGAGCACCGGCAAACGCGCGCCCTGCACCTCACCGCGGAAGTGAATACGACCGGCGCCAAAACCAGCGGCCAGGGTCAACGCGCGCACGGCCAGCATGACAGGCGTGGCCAGGCCCACAGGCCAATCCTTGCGCAGGGCCTTGAGCGTGAAGGGCAGGGCGGTCAACAGGAAGGCCAGCGCCAGCCCGGCCGCGCCCCACAGGGCCGGTGACCAGAGCAGGGCCAGCGGCAGAGCAGCCAGGGTCAGTGTCACCAACGCCATCTGCACTTTGAGCACCTGCGGCGTGTGCGAGTCTCTCAGCAGGCGCTCCGGCAGCCAGCGGGTGAGCAGGGCCTTGTAGTAGCCGATGTAGAACTTGCGCCGGATGTACTCAGCCAGCACCCGATCGTGCGTGTGATAGACCTGGGCCTGTGGCACAAAGACCAGGCGATAGCCCTTCTGCGCCAGGCGAAATGAAAACTCCTGATCCTCAACCGACGCGGTGGCAAAGATGGTGTCGAAACCGCTATTTTCCAGAAAAATGGCACGGCGGTAACCGGCTGAGTAGGTATCCACGAAATCAATGCTGGCCTGGCCTCGCATGCGGTCGTAGCGGTCCTCATATTCGATCTGCACAAAGCGCGGCACCAGGCCGGTTTGGCGTGTGAGATAGGTGCCCTTCGCACCGATCACCTCGGGATCGGCAAACGCTGCGGCCATCGCGGCCAGCCAGCCGGGCGCGGGTTCGCAGTCACTGTCGGTGAAGAGGACGATGTCGCCCTGGGCCGCGGCCACGCCCTGATTGCGTGCGGCGGCCGGCCCCTGGTTCACCTGTTCGATGGTGAGGGCGCCCAGGCTGCGGGCCAGCGCGGCGGTGCCATCCTGCGAGCCATCGTCCACGACGATCACTTCGACCGGCTGCGGCCACTGCTCGATCTGCGCGGATAGGGCGCGCAGCGCGGCGGGTAACGTGCGTTCGGCGTTGTAGGCTGGAATGACCACGGAGATCAAGTCGGCGCCTCCCCAGGTTCCCGTGGCTCCCCTGACCAGGGTGCGACGGCGACGGGCGCCTCTCGGCGCAGTTGCCAGCTTTCCCACAGCAAGGCCAGGCCGCCCGCGATCATCAGTGTCAGCGGCGCCACCGCGTACAGCAGCACGCCGACGGCAAAGCCCTGCACGGCCGCGATGCCGAACCAGGCCAGGGTCAACTGACACAGGTACTGAAAGATGCCGACCTTGCCTGGCGAGCTGGGCACGCTGACGCCGGCCTGCAGCACCGCCAGCAAGGTGAACGAGACCACCCAATCGGCCGGCAGATGTAACGCCAGCAGCGTCAAAAAGTTGGTGGAGCCAGCCAGGAGCCAGATGAGGAACGACCAGGCCGTCACCTGGATGACCACCGAAGGAAAGCGCAGCGCGTCCAGGCCGTGGAGCGCGGCGTCCAGCAGGCCGATCCAGCGCATACCGCGCTGGTTGGGCAGGCGGTCGGCCAGGCGGCGCGCCAGGGCCAACCAGTGCCGGCGCCCGAGCAGGCCGATGATGGCGCCGGCCAGCAGAAACAGCGCCACAACCGTCAGGGCGGTGCGCCGACTTGTCAGCGCGGCCGCGCCGGTTGTCACCAGCAAGGGGGTCAGGATGAGGACGCACAGCGCAAGCATCGCCAGGTCAATGACCTTTTCAACGCCGACGGTGGCCAGGGTACGCGCTTTGCTATCGCCAAAACGCTGACCGACCAGGTAAGCGCGCACCAATTCACCGCCGCGCAGTGGAATGGCTAATGAAACCGCCTGGCCGCTCAGCAGGATGGCGAAGAGGGAACGGAGCGGCAGATGACGGTGGTGAGGATAGAAGAGCAGGCGCCAGCGTGCAGCTTTGGCCCCATTGGTGAGCAAGACCGATAGCAACGCCAGGGCCACCCAGGTCGGCTCTGCCTGACGCAGGCTGCGAAGCACGGCGTCTGGCGCCATGTCGCGCAGGGCCAGCCAAAGGCATAGGAGGCTGACGGCTAATCCAAGCCCCACTTGTGCATAGCGCCCCCAGCGCCAGCCTGGGGCAACGGCTGGCGTCCGGTCATCCATGTCCATCATTGGCAGCCTGGCGAGTCAGAAAAAACACGCAGCCGGCCGTCAGGCGTGCGACTACAGCCACCTCGGCGGCTGTAGTCGCGGCCGGGCGCAGCCGGTCAAGCGCCTGGCAAACATCATTCTGAACGGCTGGACGGAAAAATCGTGGCCAAACGACGGGCGGCAGAGCGCAAGGTGCTTTTGCCACTGCGGGGTGCGCGTCCTTCGCTCGCAGTTCCACCATCACCGGTGCTACTCCCGGTACCGTTCGTGTTGCGTGATTGCTTCTCACTGTCGCCCTTGTCAGTATCACCGTAGTAGTGATGGTAATAGTAGTAGTAGTAGCCGTCCGTTGTGGTCGGGCTGAGGCGGTTGAGCGCCACGCCCAGGATGTGCGCGCCGACCTTGGTCAACTCCTGGATCGCGCGACGGGCCAGCGGCTCACGCGTTTCGCCCGAATCAATCACGAGCAGGACACCGTCCAACTGCCGTGCCAGCACGGCCGAATCGGTCACGGCCAGGGCCGGCGGGCTGTCAAAAATGACGATGTCGGCCACGCTCTTGAGCACCTCGATGAGGTCGGCCATGCGACGGGAGCCGAGCAGTTCCGACGGGTTCGGTGGCAGCGGTCCACTGGTCAACACCGACAGGTTCTTGATCAGTGTAGGTTGAATCAGGTGTGGCAGCGTGGACGCATCCGGGGGCGTCAGCAGTGCGCTGGTAAGGCCCAGGTTGTTGGGCACGTTGAAGACCTTGTGAATGACCGGGCGACGCAGATCGGTGTCAATCAGCACCACCTTTTGACCGGTTTGGGCCATGATGGCCGCCAGGTTAGCGGCGGTGGTGCTCTTGCCTTCGCTAGGATTGGCGCTCGTCACCAGCAGCGTGCGGATCGGTTTATCCAGGCTGGAAAACTGAATGTTGGTGCGCAGGATGCGATACGCCTCGGCAACGGGTGACTTGGGATTGAGGAAGGCTACCAACTGGCGCTCAGCATCGGCGTCGCCATTGTCTTGCCGCGTACGCGGAATGGCGCCCAGGGTGGACAGCTTGAGCGCCTGGACAACGTCGTCCGGGTTCTTCAGGGTATCATCCAGGTATTCGATGAGCAGGACGCCGCCGATTGCCAATACCATACCGACGAGCAGGCCCAGTACGGTGTTCAACAGGACACGCGGGCGCACCGGTTTCTTGGGCACTTCGGCCGGTTCGACGGTGGAGATGGTGTCTGTGGCACGTGCTTCGTTCAGCCGCAGGTCTTCGAAGCTCTTGACCAGGTTCGCGTAGCTGTTGCGGTATTGCTGCAGGCTGTCTTGAAAACGGGAGAGGTCGGCATCCTGTGCGCTGGTGCGGTTCTGAATCGCTTCCAACTCAGTGATCTTGGTTTGCACCTGGGAGATGTTCGTGGAGAGTGAGCGGATTTCTTTGTCCAGGCTTTCGCGCGATCCTGTGAATTTCTGTAGCTGGCGTTCGGTGTGCTGCTCGACAAAGACTTCGGGGATGGTGTTGGCAATTTGCGTGGCCAACTCCTTGTCAGTATCCTCCACATCTACCCGAATGAGTTGGGTATCCTGAATCGGTTCCACGCTGATCATGGACGTCAGCTCGGGCAAACCAAGGCGAGCTGTCACCGCGTCTAACACCGGGCGGGTCAACATCAACTGAGCATAGGTTTGCGCCTGGCGTTCGCTGGCGATGATCGTTCCATAGACACTCTCGTTGGCGTTGGTTGCCTGGTCCACAAAGATCGTAGCGGTTGCCAGGTAGACGGGCGTGGTGTTGCGGCTGATGACATAGGTCATGCCGCCAATCAACAGTGTCCCCAAGAGCACAAACCAGAGCCATCGCCGTAGAATGGCTCCATATTGACGTAATTCCATCAAAAAACCTCTATTTCGTCATCGTCTGACTAGAGAACAACCGCCAGTTTGGCGATCACAATCACACGATGGGTATTGCCAAACGAAGGCCAGCACGTGATCAAGGTCAAGGTGGCGTCTGGCGTCTGCTCAAGGTAGCGGGCATTGGCCAGGCGCTGCGCTAACGGGGCGCCCGTTTCCGGCACCAGGTCAATTTTCGTCACCCGATAGATCAGATGCCGCCCGTTGCTGGTGTAGAGTTCAACATCGCTGCCGGGTGTCAGGCGCGGTGTCGGCCGGTCAACATCCAGGCTGATCGCTTCGAACACCTTGCCTTTGATGTTGTTGTGACCAGAAACAACCACGTTGCCAACGGTGCCCGGCGCCGCGCTGTTGATGTGATGCCCCGCAGCGTTGTCGGCAATCTCCCATTCCGTGGTGCGCTGACCGTCGGCCGCAGTGACAATACGCCAACCCACCTCGGTCACCGGCACATCCAGCGCCAGGGCCGGAATGACCAGGCGCGTGGCTTGCACGGACTCGGTCAGGGGCGTCACCGGGACGGGCGGTGTGAGCGCCTCTGCCCCCGCCGTTGCGGTGGGCGCCGCAGTGATTTGTGGCACGGGGGTGTCCGTGGCGCCAGGGCGGGTCTCCATCGTAGTGGGGGCCGTAGTGGGGGCTGCAGTGGGGGCTGTGGTCGGCGCGGGTGTCGGCCGACCGCAGCCGGCCAGGGCCACGGCTATCATCACCACGCAAGCAATGCCCAAACTGAATTTCGATTTCATGCGTTAGGTTTTCAGGTCCCTTTGCGGCAAATTCCCGATCACGTTGGCCTGGCCCAGGGCCACGATCATCCCCACAAACATCCACAGGGTGAAAACAGGCTTGGCGCCCGGCGCAACGGCGTCGGTCAGGCTGAAAATGTGAAAAGCCAACAGGCTCGTCAATAGCCCGGCGCTGAGCAGGCGCCCGGTTGGGCTGGTAGTCCGTTTGTAGAGACTCCAACCCATGCCGGCGACAAGCAAGAGCACCGCCACATAGGCCACCAGGCCCGGAATGCCCATGTCCAGGGCCGTCTGCAAAAAGATATTGTGGGCATGGCCCACATCGGCCAGGACGGGATCCACATCGAAGAAGGGCGCATACGCGATGGCCAGGCGGCGAAAGGTTCCCAGGCCAATGCCGGTGAGGGGGAAATCGGCCACCGCCAGCAGCGCCCGCTGCCAGATATCCATCCTGCCCACCAGATTGGCCGGATCTGCGCCAGGTTGAGCCAGGAGCCACTGGCTGCTGTCACGCAACAACCAGTAGACGCCGGCGCCTGGCACAGGCAGAAAGACCACCAGGCGCCATTGCCAGACCAGGGCCACCACGCCGGCCGTCAGCAGGAGGCCAAGAATCGCACTGCGTGACTGCGTCAGCAGCAGGACGCTGCCGAGAATGGCTACGATGAGAGTCAGGAGCAGACGCTGTGCGGGCAATGCCCGCTGTGGCCAGGCCGGATCGCTGCTCCGCCGCCACGCGCCCCACCACATGGCTAATGATAACGGCAAGAAAAGGCTAATCATGCCGGCAATCTCGTTGGGGTGAAAATCTCCGCCCTGCAGACGCTGGCGCAGCGCCTCCGGCAGGCGGGGCAGGTGACGATAGAGGCCACCCAGGTTGAAAATTTTGCGCTCGAACCAGTCAGCACCCAGGGCGCCGAGCAGGGCCAGACCCAAGCCCAGGATCAGCAGTAGGGCTATCCACAGCCAGGCGTGACGGATGTGGTGCGTGGTGTTGATGACGGTGTAAAATGTGGCCAGGCTGAGCAGGATGCCGAGCAGCTTGGGCAGCGCCAGCGCGGGATCAACCGCCTGACGGGCGCCGACAAAAGCCATCAACGCCAGCAGGGCCAGGGGCCAATCGAGCGGCGTGCGCCGGGTCAGAAAACCGTGCCGCCACCAGCGCAGCAGCCAGGGCAGGGCCAAGAGGGCCAGGGCAAACGGCGTGATCGAGTTGGGAAAGAGCAAGAACGGTGCGGCCACTAACAAAACGACGCCTTCGTAACGCAGGACAAGATCGGCTACGTAACGTGGGCTTCGTTTTAGCATTGACGTGTGTGCAACAGGATTCGTCAAAAAAATATGCCGCCCGTGCGACGCGATGATTGTAGCCGATGATGACTCAAAAGGCAAATGGCGTTGACTTATTTTGCTTTGACATTTGAACGGCAGTTTGCTAAGATGGAACCATGCAGACCACGTACGAGTTACGCCAACGCAGTTATTTGCTCAAAATCGCGCGCGCCATGACGTCAAACCTCGATTTGGCGCCGTTGTTGCGCCTGACGTTGAGCGCGGCCGCGGAGATGGTGCAGGGCGAGGTGGGCCTGATTGCGCTCAGCCAACCGGATGACAGCTATCGCGTCGAGGCGTACTACGGCATTCCCCACCGGCTGCTGCCCCTCTTTGCTCCGCTGTTGACCGATATTCGGCGCTCGGCCAACCTGCTGGAACGGGCGTTGACCATCCCCGACCTGGCGCTGAAGTTGCACATGGTGTCCACCGCCACGGGTTTGCCGTTGCGCCAGGTGGTGGCGCTGCCCTTACAGGTCAATCAGGACCTGCTCGGTTTGATCTACATCGTGCGCAGCGGCGGCGCCGCCTTTTCCGCCAATGACCGGCAGGTTTTGCAGGATTTTGCGGATCAGGCTGCCATTGCCGTACGCAATGCGCGGCTTTACCAGGCGGTCAACGATGAACGGCGCCGCCTGGACACGATCATTCAGAACAGCGCCGACGGGGTGATGATCCTGACCCCGGAGCGCAAGATCGAGGTGATCAACCGGACGCTGGCCACGCTGACCGGGTGGACGCCTGCCGCGGCCCAGGGGCTGCCCTGTTACCAGGTGTTGGCCCTGGAAAATGTCAAGGGCGCCGATCTGTGCCAGGAGATGGGTACACCGTTGGATTTGGCCGGGCGCGGTTCGGTGACGGCCGAAGGCGACCTGGTGCGCCCCGGCGGTTCGCGCATCACGGTGGGAGTGACCTACACGCCGCTCTTCGATGAACGGGCGGCGCTGCAGCAGATTATCGTCAACGTGGTGGACATTACGCGCTTCCGTGAGGCCGAAGAGATGAAGAGCACCTTCGTGTCGGTCATCACGCATGAACTCAAGACGCCGATCTCACTGATCAAAGGCTACGCCAGCACGCTGCGCCGGGCCGATGCGCAGTGGGACTCCACCACCCTGCGCGACAGTTTGACGGTGATCGAAGAAGAGGCCGATCGGCTGAACGGGTTGGTGGATAATTTACTGGATGTCTCGCGCATTCAGGCCGGCGTGTTGCAGTTGGAATTGGCCGACGTTGACCTGCCGGGTCTGGCGGGGCGCCTGGTGGAAGGATTCAAACTGCAGAGTGCGCAGCACACCTTTGAGCTTGATTTTCCGGCGGACTTTCCGCCGGCGTTGGCCGACCAGGAACGCCTGCGCCAGGTGTTGAACAACCTGATCAGCAACGCGATCAAGTACGCGCCAGACGGCGGGGTGATCCGCATCGGCGGCTGGCTCGATGCTGCGCGCCAATTGCTGACGGTCTATGTGGCGGACCAGGGCATTGGCATCCCGTCGCAGGAGCAGGAGCATCTGTTTCAGCGTTTTTACCGGGTGGATTCGAGCCTGCGACGCAAGACGCAGGGCGCCGGCCTGGGACTTTTTCTGTGCAAAGCGATCATCGAGGCTCACAATGGGCGCATCTGGGTGCGGAGCGAACCAGGCAAAGGCAGCACATTTTTCTTCACGCTGCCCCTGGGTGCGGTGTGATGCCGCGAAAGGCGGAGGCAAGCATGGCCATAGCAAGCAGTGAAAAGCCACGCATTTTGGTTGTAGATGATGAAGCGCGCATTCGCCGCCTGGAGCGAATGAATCTGGAGTTGGAAGGTTTCGATGTCATCGAGGCAGCCGACGGCTTTCAGGCGCTCGATCGCGTGCGCGAGGACTTGCCCAACCTGGTGGTGATGGATGTGGCGATGCCGCAGATGGACGGTTTCGAGACCTTGCACCTGCTGCGCGAGATTTCTTCGGTGCCGGTCATCATGGTCACGGTGAAGGCCGAAGTGAGCGACCGTATCCATGGGCTTGACCTGGGAGCCGATGATTATCTGACCAAGCCGTTCAATCCCCAGGAATTGGTGAGCCGCATCCGCGCGGTGCTGCGGCGCACGGACGATCGCAGCCTGGCGACCCAGGAGTTGATCCGGGTGGACGATGGGCTGAGCATTGATCTGGAGCGCCACGAGGTGCTGGTGCATGGTGTGCGCATCAAGCTGCGCCCCACCGAATATCGTTTGTTGTACCACCTGGTGCAGAACGCGGGCCGCGTGGTGCCGCGCGAAACGCTGATGGCGCGGGTGTGGGGGCCGGAGTATCGCGACGAACATCAACTGCTGCGCGTCTACATCACCTATCTGCGGCAGAAGATCGAGCCGGACCCCGCCCACCCGCGCTACATCATGAACGAACGCGGGGTGGGCTACAGTTTCGTGGACTTCAAGCGCAGGCCGGGCGAGTGACGAAGTTTGGCCGCCGGGCCATTCATCACCCACTGACTTACGACCCGGTGTGGCACTCGGTGCATTTTTCGTCCGTGTCAGCGCGGTGGTCCGCCGGCAGCTCAAGGCGATCAGCGGCGTGACATAACGAGCAGGTCTCGCGCCCTTCGATTGGATGGGCCATCGGCTGCGGTGTGGGCGTTGGGCCTGGCGTGGAGGGCAGAGCCGCCTCGTGGCAGCGCAGACATTCAGCGCCGGTATAGAGCGCATGATTGGCCGGGATAGGCACAGTGCTGCGTGGGTTGTGGCAGGCAGTGCAGTCCATGTTGTTGAGCAGCGGATGCGGCATCAGCGGTGGTCTATGCATGCTGGTGGCAGTTGTCAGCGGCGTCGGCCGCGAATCGGCTGTTGGCAGGGGGGCGGCCGGCGTCGGACGGGTGCAGGCGGCCGACAGGATCATCAGAACCAGAACAAGCGGGATGCGATGGATTGGGTTTCTCGAACAGCATTTTCGTATTTGTACAAGCATGTTGTTCATTCTACACCATTCCAGTGAGAACAGCAATCAAAACGTTCTTTTGCTATGGCCGGTTTGCATTGTGGCGTACAGTTGTGTATAATCTGCCGCAGTATAAAGTCAACCTCTTGCACAGCTGGCGGAAGAAAAAATGTCTGCACCGCGCGACAAAATTGGCTATCTGTCAGAAATCGAGATCTTTCAAGATCTCTCCCCTCGCGAGATCCAAGAGATAGATCGTATCACGACGATCAGCCAGGTTCAGAAGGGCAAGGTATTCTATCGCCCAGAAGAAACGGGCGAGGTTCTCTTCATTCTGAAAAAGGGCAAGGTGCAACTGTATCGCATTTCGGCCGAGGGGAAGAAGCTGGTCATCACGACGCTGGGACCTGGCACCCTTTTTGGCGAAATGGCCCTCTTGGGCCAACAGATGCACAACGCGTTTGCCGAAGCCACCGATGATTGCCATATCTGCGTCATGAGCCGCACGGACCTGGAGCGGCTGTTCCTGAACAAACCGATGGTGGCGCTGCGCGTGCTGGAGATTACCGGCCGCCGCCTGCGTGAGGCGGAAAAGCGCCTGGAAGACATGGCCTTCAAAGGCATCCCCGCTCGCCTGGCCTCGCTGCTCCTGCGCGTACGCGTGGAGCAAAACAGTGACGACATCAAAGGGTTGACGCATCAGGACCTGGCCGAAACGGTGGGCACTTATCGTGAGACGGCCACCCAGGTCCTCAACGACCTGAAGGTGCAGGGCCTGATTGAGATCGGCCGCAAACACATCGTGATTCTGGACCCACAGCGGCTGCAGGCCGTCGCCGGGTCCTAACCGAATCCAACCCCCCAATCCCGCAGGCTGCTCCAGGACGAGTCGCCTGACTGCCCTCTCGAACAATCTGTCGCACCCGTACCCGATGCTTGTTTCAACCGGCGTGACGGCACTCGCCGCGAGACCGGTATTGTTATAGACCATCACCCTGGTGTTCTGGCATTTCTGCTATTGCGGCGCCCGTGCGTCGCCGGCAGAAGGCCCTGAGCAGGAAAGGAGAATTGGCGCCCCATCTTAGTGACAGCAACCGTCAGGGTGTTCACACCTGTCTGCGCCTTGACCATCGTGTTCGTTCGACTGTTCGGCACCCCAAGTGCATCACCCAGAGGAGAAACTTTCATCATGCGTAAAACTGGACTGTATGTCCTACTCGTTGTGCTGTTGCTCGCCACCATGGCGATCGTGGCGCCCTTTGCAGGCGCTAACCAGCTTGCCGGCCCTGTGGCCCCAGGCGCCCAGGATGTAGCTGCTGCCGCCGGTGGCAAGGTCGAGTTCGTTCCTGGCCACAATGTCCCGAACGCACCGATGGCGCCAGGCGCCATCCTGTTCGACAACGGCCCCCTGGTCACGCATCCGGGCGGCGGCTTCGGCGGCGCCGATGCCAGCGCCGTGCAGACCGCAATCGGCCTGACTGTCTACGGCGCTGGCCACCAGCTTTCGGCCAATAACCGCGTCGCCGATGACTTCACTGTCCCGGCCGGCGAAACCTGGACGATCAACACGGTTACCTTCTACGCGTATCAGACTGGCTCGACGACTACCTCGACCATGAATCATGTCAATCTGCGGATCTGGAGCGGTATGCCGGACGTCGGCAGCATCGTCTTCGGCGACACCACCACCAACCGCATGGCCAGCACCAGTTTCACCAACGACTACCGCGTGCTCGATACGGGCCTGACCGTTAACAACCGCCCCATCATGGGCCAGGTGACCACGGTGGGCACCGTGCTGACCGCCGGCACCTACTGGCTCGACTGGCAGACCGGCGGCACGTTGGCCTCTGGTCCCTGGGCGCCCCCTGTCTCGATCGTGGGTCAGACGGGCAAACCGGGCGCCAATGCCATGCAATCCATTGCCGGTGCAGCATTCGTCGCCCTACTTGACACCACTTTCCCGCAAGACCTGCCGTTCATGATCGAAGGCAGCAGCAGCGGAGGCGGCCCCACCCCCACGCCTACGACTCCGCCGCCTCCGACTCCGACTCCCACACCGCTCCCGCCGCGCTGCCCCGCCGGCTTCAGCGAAGTGACGCTGGTCAACGAAGGCTTCGAAGGCACCTTCCCGCCCGCCGGCTGGGTCGTGGCCAACAGCACCTCAAGCTGCACAGGCATTCCTGACTGGACCAACACCGATCCTGGCGCCCGCGGCAACCTCACCGGCGGCAGCGGCCTCTTCGCCGTCGCGGACAGCGATGCCTGCGGCAGCGGCGTTGCGATGAACGCCCAGATGTGGTCACCTGTGCTCAACCTGACCGGCTACACCGATCCGCGCATCGTCTTCAAGTATGACTACAACGACCTCGGTTCTGCGGACTCCGGCGCGCTGGACTTCAGCACCGACGGCGGCTCGACCTGGTCGAACATCACCACCTGGACGGTCGATGATCGCGGCCCCAAGACCTACGATGGCACCTTCGTCTCCACCAGCGCCAATACCGTCATCCGCTGGCACTACATCGCCGGTTGGGACTGGTGGTGGGAAGTGGACGATGTCGCGGTCACGGCCTGCCAGGCTCCGCCCACCGCGGTTGACCTGGACGATGTCTCGGCCAGCAATGGCACGGTGACCTGGGCCTGGATGTTGGCCGTTTTGATGGCTGTAACCGGCGTCTCTGTCTGGCGCTGGCGCCGCGGCACCAACTAACGTTGAACCCGCGGGTGTAGTTCGGCTCCCGAACGTTTGAAACAAGAAAGCCAGGCTTCTGCAAAGAGGCCTGGCTTTTTTTTGTCAATTCTTCAGGTTTTCAATCGTTGGCCGACGCGGCCGCAGGCGATTCGGTGTCACTGACTGGCGCCGGTGTGAAGCTGACGTCCGCCAGCCGCCGCGTTGCCAGTTCGACATAGGCCGCGTTGGTCTCATAGCCCACAAAATGGCGCCCGGCTTTGCGAGCGGCAATGGCCGTTTGCCCGCTGCCCATGAACGGATCGAGCACCACCTCATCGGCCAGGCTGTAGAGCTGAATCAGGCGCCGCGGCAGTTCGATCGGAAACGGCGCGGGATGACCGATCTTGCTGGCTGCCTCGGCCGCGAAAGTCCAGACGCTCTTGGTGTACTCCAGAAATTCATCGCGGCCAATCGTGTTCTTGCGCCCGGGGTTGTGGCGGGTGTAAGTGTCTTTGCAAAAGACCAGGATGTACTCGTGCGCATCACGCAGGATGGGATTGGTGGCCGACATCCAACTGCCCCACGCGGTGGATGGACTCCCGCCCGCGGCCTTGTTCCAGATGATTTCGCCGCGCATCAGAAAGCCCAAATCGAGCATGGATTCCAGGATGAAGGCATGCAGCGGGATGTACGGCTTGCGCCCCAGGTTCGCCACGTTGATGCAGGCGCGACCGCCGGGCACCAACACCCGTTTGACCTCGCGCCACGCACGCGTCAGAAAGGCCAGGTATTCCGACAGCGAAAGGTCGTCGTCATACTGCTTGCCCACGTTGTACGGCGGCGAGGTGACCATCAAGTGGACGCTGGCATCGGGCAGGTCATCCATCGCTTCACAGCTCTTGCAGAAGATGCTGTCCAGCGCGGCCGCTGGCAGTGGATTTTCTGCATAGGGCGCCCCGCTTGGCGTGTCCAACAGCGGCAATTCTGCCACCAGGCGGCTGGCATAAAACGGCGTGGCATCATGATTGGCGCGCCCCGTGGAGCCGAAGTTACTGGTGATCGTGCGTGGTTTGCGACGTGGTGGCGACACCGGTCCTGTTTCCTTTCTCGTCTTCGTGCCTTCGTGTGCGGGCGCTTGTCAGGATTGTCAACTTATGGTATGGTGAGTACGCAGTCGGCTGCTGCAAGGTCAGAAACCCGGTTTTCAGCCATGTCTGTCCAGTGTTGGAGAGGTTGGTCATGCCAGTTCCACGTTTGACCGCGATCGTCTTGCATGTGACCCATGTGGCGTCCAGTGCTGCCTTCTACCGGGACTGCCTGGGCGCCGTGTCCCTGTTCGACTATGGCGATACCGATACATTCCTGGCCCTACGCCTGGGTGATGTCGAGATTCATCTGCACGCCGCGCAGGCTGCCACTGAGCAGCTTGCGTCAACCTGGCCGGTGGGGGCGGCCAACGGCGTGGGGGTTGCTCTGCATATTCACGCCAGCGATCTGACACGACTCAGCAGCCTGATTCAGCGCGCCGGCGGTCAAGTCCTGCAGGAAGCCAGCCCCCAGCCCTGGGGCACGATTGAGATGGTCGTGGCCGATCCCGATGGCTTTTGCCTTCTCCTGTGGGAAGGACAGCACAGCCCGAACATTCAAACCTGGTGAAGCTCTGCTGTAGGTCCGGCCTCCTGGCCGGACGACGCTGGCGCAGGAGAGCGTGCTCTGCCGCAGACAGCGTCGTCACGCCGGAGGCGTGACCTACGATTGCGCTCTCCGCGGTGGATTCCAGGTCTCCCTCAATCCCTCAATTGGGCGTGGTCAGTTCCTGTATCTTACCCGAAACCAGGCGCATCAGCTCGCCGACAGTGTCGCGATCGAAAGCAAAGCGGATGTTTGCCGCCTGGAAAAGGGCCGGCAATGGGCGCGTGTCACCCAGGGCCAACGCGGCTCGATAGTCAGCCACCGCTTGCGCCTGATCGTGCAGGGCGTTGCGCCACACCTGCATGGCGCCAACCTCAGCCAGGCCGTATTCGATGTAGTAGAATGGCACGGTGAAGATGTGCCCCTTGCGCTGCCAACCGGTCTCCTTCTCCCTCTGCAGGCCAGTGAAGTCAATTCCCGGCATGAAGCGATCCCACAGCTCGCTCCACTTGGCATCCAGATCGGTGGCCGTGATATTGTCCGGCGCCTCGGCATAGACCCAATGCTGGAAACGATCTACCACGGCCATGTAGGGCAAGAAGGTGATGATACCGCGCAGCTTCTGGGCGTAGGCCCGCTGTGCGTCAGCCTCTGAGTAGAAACCGCCGCGACTTTGCGCCAGATAGGGCGCCGCCAGCAGTTCCATGCCCATCGAAGCCACCTCACAGAATTCCATGGGGCCGTTGAGGTTCCAAACCAGCGGCTGGCGCGCCGACTCCAGATAGTGGAAGGCATGGCCGCCCTCGTGCAGCAGGGTCTGCACGTCATCATGCGTCCCCGCCGCGTTCATGAAGATGTACGCACGCCGGCTGACCGGGAAGCTGGCGCAATAGCCGCCGGGCGCTTTGTTTTGCCGTGAGGGCAGATCCAGAAACCCGTCGCGCAGCGTGGCAAAGTGCTTGCCCAACAGCGGGTCAACCTGGTTGAACATGCGCTGCACCCCGGCTTCCAGATCGCGCACGTCGTTGAACGGTCGCAGCGGTTCACCTTCGGTTTCAACCTCCATGTCCCACGGGCGCAGCGTAGTCAGTCCCAGTTTGGTCGCCCGTTGCTGATTGAGCGCCGTCGCCACGGGCACGACCTCATGCTCGATCGCATCGTGAAATGTGAAGCAATCCTCCGGCGTATAATCGAAACGGTTATAAGCCTGCCACATGTAGGATCGAAAGGTGGAAAATCCGGCATTGCGTGCCATCTGCCGTCGCTTGGGCAGCATGCTGAGGTAAAGCTCGTTCAGCCTGGCGCGGTCGGCCAGAAAACGATCCATCAAGAGGCGCCAGGCGCGCTCACGTGTCGCGCGGTCGCGCTCATGCAGGTGTAAGCCGGCCTGCGGCAGGGTTTCCACCTGTCCATCCCACTCGATGGTCATGGCGCCCACGGTCTTGTCGTACTCGTTGCCTTGCTTGACCAGTTCCGTTTCCAGCGGGATGTTCTCTTCGCGGAAGATGCTGGCTTCGGTGCGAAAGCGCTTCAGCAGCATCGCCGTGTCGGCCGCCGGCACATAGTCGCTCAGGGCCAGGAACTTCTGCTTCAGAGCCTGGTTGGCGGTGGACGATTTGGGAACAATGTCCTCCACCAGGTGGTTGAAGCGCGCCTCGGCCGCGGCGTCTGCCGTGTTTTCCGATACCGCACGGTTAATCTGCGCGCTGCCCTCATGCAAGGCCGCGTTCAGGTCGCTCCATTCTTGCAGCCAGGCGCCGGCGGTTTCGACGGTCAGCTCGGCCGCCTGCAGCCGGTCGAACAGCGGCTGCAAGGTCCCCCAATCGAGGATATCAATGTGTGGATATGCCATGGTACCATCCTATCGCAATTGATCTGTAACCGGTGCTCGCCGCTGCAGACGCTGGGCGCTGTGCGCGGCGCGCTCCGCGTGGTAGGATGAGCGCACCAACGGCCCACATTCCACCCACGGAAAGCCGCGCGCCTGCGCCTCGTCGCGCAGTTGGGCGAACTCGTCCGGTGAATAGTAACGCTCGATCGGCAGGTGAAAACGGCTCGGCTGCAGATACTGGCCGATCGTGATGATGTCCACCTGGTGGTCGCGCAGATCATCCATCACCTGCAAGACCTCATCCCAGCGCTCGCCCAGCCCCACCATCAGGCCGGATTTGGTGAGCGCGCCCGGATCCATCTGCTTGGCCGCAGTCAGCACCTGCAGGGAGCGAGGGTACTTGGCCTGCGGCCGCACCCGCTGATACAGCCGCGGCGCGGTTTCTACATTGTGGTTCAAGATTTCCGGCTGCTGCGCCATCACCTTCTGCAAGGCGTCCATGTTACCCATGAAATCGGGGATCAGGACCTCGATCGTCGTCTCCGGCATCAGCGCCCGGATGCAGCGGATGGTTTCGGCAAAGATGCCTGCGCCGCCATCCGACAACTCATCGCGGTTGACCGACGTCAGCACAGTGTGGCGCAGTCCCATCGCCTGCACAGAATCGGCCACCCGCTGTGGCTCCGCCAGGTCCAGAAACTCAGGCCGGCCGGTCTTGATCTTGCAGAAGCCGCAGGAGCGCGTGCAGGTATCGCCCAGCAGCAGAAAGGTGGCAGTGCCGGCGTTCCAACATTCGCCAATGTTGGGACAGCCGGCCTCCTCGCACACCGTGTGCAGCGTCTTGCCGCGGAACAAGCCCTTGAGCTCGTCGTACTTGGAACTGTCCGGCGCGCGCACCCGCAGCCAGTCTGGCCGCCGGCCTGGCGTCAAGTGTTCATGATGCCAGTCATGCCGGGGCGGCTCCGGATTCAGTTCGATGGGCACAGAGGCAGATTGAGTCATGATCTATTTTCAGGTCGGACGGAACTCGCCCTCGATGAAGTCGTCGCCGCTGCCACCGCTGCCGGGGTTGGAGTTGGGGCCGCCATCGCCGCCATCGCCGGCGTGCCGGCCCGCTGCCGGTTTGATGCATGCGTGTGCCCACCTGTTGCCAGGCCGCCATCAGCTCATCGCTGGCGCTGCGAATGTGGCTGCCATCCTGACCTTGCAGGGCAGAGCGCGTGGCGGCCACCTTGCCTTCCAGCATGGATTTGTCCTCGGCCGTGATCTTATCGCTGTTCTCGTGGACAAACTTCTCCACCTGGTAGACCGACATATCCGCGTGATTACGAGCCTCTACTTCATCCTTGCGGCGTTGGTCTTCTGCGCGGAAGCGCTCGGCATCCTTGACCATGCGCTCGATCTCATCTTTTTTGAGACCACTGGAGGCCGTGATGCGGATTTGCTGCTCGCGCCCGGTCGCCTTGTCCTTGGCAGAGACGTGCAAGATGCCGTCGGCGTCAATATCGAACGCCACTTCAACCTGGGGCATCCCGCGCGGCGCCGGCGGAATACCGTCCAGGATGAAATTGCCCAGCATCTTGTTGTCGCCGGCCATCTGACGTTCGCCCTGGAAGACCTTGATCTCGACGCTGGTCTGCATATCGGATGCAGTGGAAAAGACCTGGCTCTTCTTCGTCGGAATGGTGGAATTGCGCTCGATCAGCGCCGTCATGACCCCGCCGAGCGTCTCGATGCCAAAGGTCAGCGGTGTGACATCCAGCAAGAGCACGTCCTTGACTTCACCCTTGAGCACACCGGCCTGAATGGCCGCGCCCACGGCTACCACTTCATCCGGGTTGACGCCCTTGTGCGGGTCCTTGCCAAACTGGCGACGGACCGCTTCCTGCACCGCCGGCATACGCGTCATGCCACCGACCAGAACCACCTCATCAATGTCCTTCACCGTCAGCTTGGCATCCTCCAGCGCGCGGCGCACAGGCACAATGCTGCGCTCGATCAGGTCGCCGGTCAACTGCTCCAGCTTGGCCCGTGACAGCGTCATGGTCAGGTGCTTAGGCCCGCCGGCGTCTGCGGTGATGAAGGGCAGGTTGATCTCGGTCTGCATCACCGTCGAAAGTTCGATCTTGGCCTTCTCGCCTGCTTCCTTGAGGCGCTGCAACGCCATGCGATCCTGGCGCAGGTCAATGCCCTGTTCCTTCTTATACTCGTCGGCGATCCAGTCAATGATGCGTTGATCGAAGTCATCCCCGCCCAGGAACGTGTCGCCATTGGTGGAGAGCACCTCGAACACGCCGTCGCCGACATCCAGGATGGAGATATCGAACGTGCCGCCGCCCAGGTCATAGACGGCGATCTTCTCATCCTTCTTCTTGTCCATCCCGTAGGCCAGTGAGGATGCGGTGGGTTCATTGATGATGCGCAAAACGTTGAGACCGGCAATTTTGCCCGCGTCTTTGGTCGCCTGACGCTGACTATCGTTGAAATAGGCCGGCACGGTGATGACCGCGTCGGTCACCGGCTCGCCCAGGTAGGCCTCGGCATCGGCCTTGAGCTTCTGCAAGATCATGGCAGAAATCTCCGGCGGCGAATACTCCTTGCCACCCATCACCACCCAGGCATCGCCGTTTTGCTTTTCGGCAATCTTGTAGGGAAGTATCTGGCGGGCGCGCTGCACCTGTGGGTCACTAAACTTGCGTCCCATCAGGCGCTTGACCGAAAAGATCGTGTTATCCGAGTTGGTAATGGACTGACGCCGGGCCACCTGGCCCACCAGGCGCTCGCCCGTCTTGGGGTTGACAGCCACCACCGAGGGTATCAGGCGCGCCCCTTCACTGCTCGGAATGACGACCGCTTCGCCGCCCTCCATGACAGCCACCACTGAGTTTGTTGTTCCCAGGTCAATGCCGATGATTTTTCCCATTATGATATTTTCTCCTTATTCCTGTCCGGCCCTTGTGCCGTCTGCTTGATTCCCTCTGTCACCAACTGGCGTCTTACTGCGCCACGCGCACCAGAGCCGGTTGCAAGATCCGCTCGCCCAATTTATAACCCTTGCGCACTTCGCCAATGATCTGATTGGTTTGATACCCTTCGACTGCTTCGTGAGTGATCGCCTCATGTAAGGCTGGGTCGAAACCCTGGCCGTCGGTCTCGATGACCGTGACACCCTCACTGCTCAGTATATGGCTCAACTTGCGCTGAATGAGCGCAAAGCCGTTGACCCACTGCTGATCCTGCTCATTCAGGTCGGCCGGAATATGGGCGAAGGCGAGGGCGACATCGTCCAGCACCGGCAGGATGCGCAGGAGCAGGCGTTCGTTGGCGCTGAGGATCAGGTCGGCGCGCTCACGCTCGAAGCGCCGGCGCATGTTCTGCGCCTCAGCCGTGGCGCGCAACCAGCGGTCCTTATAATCGGCCGCCTCGTCCTGCGCAGTCTGCGCGGCTGCTTCCAGTGCGGCCAGGACAGCCGCGCTGTCAGCCGGGGTTTCGATGACCGGCGCCGCCTCCGCGGCGTCGCTGCCGTTTGTGTTCAATTCGTCTGCCATGATCTCTCCCACGGTCGTATTTTCTTGCATCATCGCTATCCGTAAAACTCGCGCAGCAGTTCGCTCATTAGATCTGCCACGTAGCGCACCGCGCTGATCGTGCGACCATACGGCATGCGCAGCGGCCCTAATACGCCCAAAACGCCGGTGGTATCGTCATCCACGCCGTAGCGCGATAACACGAGGCTGACCTGGCTCAACTCGCGCCAACGCCCTTCGCCGCCGATGATGACTTGTACGCCATCGCTCTCACGTGTCTTGGCTACAATGCTCTCCAGCAGCGGTCGCGCCTCGATGATCTCCACCACGCGGCGGATCATATCGCCTTCGGCAAACTCTGGCTCAGTCAGAGCATGGCTCAAGCCCTCGCGGTAAATATCGCTCACCCGTGAATCGAGCCGCTCCATGATCGGAATCATGAGATTGGCCACGTCGGCGGCCCAACTGCTCAAGATCGGACTCTGCGCTTTGATCTCGGCCACCGTGCGACCGGTCAACTGTTCGTTGAGTTCATTCGTGACGCGATGCAACTCCTCTTGCAGCAGGGGCAAGCTCAGCATCTGCTGCTTGACGCTTCCCTCCATGGTGACCAACACCAGGAGCACAATACCGTCACGAATTTCGATCAACTCCAGGCGTTTGAAGCGGCTGTTGATCGCCTTGGGGGCCGTCGCCAGGGCCACATTATGCACCGTGTGCGCCAGCACTGCCGCCGCCAGTTTGACCCAGTGATCCATCTCCGCCCGCGCCTGGCCGAACTGATGGCGAATGAGCAGGCGCTCTTCAGACGGCAAGGTCATGTCACCCAGGAGATGTTCAACGAAGAAACGGTAGCCTTCTTCCGTGGGCACACGTCCGGCCGAGGTGTGCGGATGCGTCAGGAAGCCCAATTCCTCCAGCGCCGCCATTTCGCTGCGGATGGTGGCCGGACTCACTCCCAACTCATAACGCTCCAGGATGGCGCGCGAACCCATCGGGATACCAGACGCAATGTATTCCCGAATCACCAGGCCCATGATCGTACGCCGTCGAGCGCTCAGTTCATCTGTCATTCTTGTCTGTTCTCAGCGTGCCGGTTGAATTTTTAGCACTCTCGTCGTCAGAGTGCTAAGGCGACCGGGCACAATGATACCATGAAGGCAAGCGGATGTCAAAAGAATTTTAACGCCCTGCGCGCCCGCGCCAGTTGACGGCATGCATGGCTCCTTGTATACTTCTGTTCATGGATTCAACTCTTGATTTCGCAGCACAACTTTCCAGCCTGGGGCCAGTGGCGTTCAAGGTCACGCTGGCTGCTTTGCTCGGCAGCCTGATTGGGCTGGAGCGCATCTGGAAACGACATCCGGCCGGGCTACGCACCAACATGGTCATCGCGGTGGCCTCGTGTCTTTTCACCATCCTGTCCCTGAGTTGGTTTCCGATGGAGGGCACCTCGCGCGATACGGCCCGTGTCGCCGCGCAGATCGTCACCGGCGTCGGTTTTCTGGGCGCCGGCGCTCTCGTGCAGACAAAGAGCAGCATCCGCGGCATGACCACCGCGGCCACGATCTGGCTGGTGGCTGCTATCGGCATGGCGGTAGGCGTGGGCGCCTTTGCCCTGGCCATCTTCACCACCCTGCTGACTATCGCCGGCCTGGTGGTGCTGGCGCCGGTCAGCTATCACCTGGAACAGCGCGCCAAAGAACGCCAGCGCCAGCGTCAGCGCCGACTGGCCGATAAAAACGGCAAAACTCCCCCCGACAGCCCCTGGGCCTGGCGTGAAGAGGACGGAGAAGAAAGCGAGAACGGCGACGCCGATCATCACTAGCCCCCGCCGTAAATTCGCACTCTCAACCGTAGGTCACGCCTCCGGCGTGACGACGCCCCCCGCGACGAATCACGCTTCCGTGCGCCAACGAGGCACGCCGGAGGCTTGCATTACCACCCCGGCAGCCAATCGGGCGCGTAGTCGAAATCCACTTCATTGAATGTCAGCAGGGCCAGGCCGCTGCCATTGGCCCCGATGCGAAACACCTCGCTGTGCCCACTGCCGGCCCGATAACCGCTGAAGACGATGGTCTCGCCGACAAAACCCCAGGCCGGCGCACTCGGTCGCAGCGCCTGCGGCACGAGCAAGACAATGCTGCTGCCATCCGCGGCCATGGTGTAAAGCCCCTGCTGCTCGCGCGTGCCCCAGAAGGCCAAACGATTGGCCAGGGGCGACCAACTGGGGCTGGCGTCGCCGTTGGGGTTGACCGTCAGGCGGCGCACGTCGCTGCCGTCGGCCGCCATGCTGAAGATCTCCGAGTTCGGGCCAATGCGGTTCGACTGAAACGCAATCCGGCCGCTCGAACGTGACCAGTCAGGCCCCAGGTCTGCGGACGGGTGATTCGTCAAGCGCGTCACCGCGCCGCTGGTCACCTCCACCGTGTAGATTTCCCAATTGCCATCGCGATCGCTGCTGAACGCCAGCCGGCTGCTGTCCGCGGACCAGGTCGGGTCTTGATCATGGCCGCTGCCAAACGTCAACTGGCGTGCATTGCGCCCATCGCGGCTCATGAGCCACAGATGGCCGGGGCCGCTGGCATCGGCGCGCACCATCGCAATCCAGCGGCCGTTGGGCGAGCCAACCGGCGAGGTTTCATACGCGTCGTTGGTGAAGGTCAAGCGCCGCTGCTCACGGCCGTCGGGCAGCATGCGGTAGATTTCGCTGTTGCCATCGCGGTTGCTGGCAAACACCACCTGCGCCGGGCCTTGATCCTGAATCACGGTGATGGCGTTGCCGTCGCCGCTGGTGATGTAAACCTTATCGCGCGCCGAGTCGAGCGCAATGCCTTCCTCCGCTCCAACCGGCAGCGGAATCACGGTCACCAGGCCCCAGTCATCCGTCCGGTAAACCCTGACCTCGTCACCGCACACCACAAAGAGATGCCCGCTGTCTGGATTGACCGCCAGAACGAACGCCTCTTTGCCGACGGCAAGCGTCGCCACCACGGCTGCCGCCTGCGTGTCGAGCACCGTCACGGTGTGCGCGCTGCCGCGATTGGCCGCGTACAGATAGCGGCTGACCGGGTCGAAAGCCAGGCCGTAGGGCCGGGGGATGCCGGTGTAGTGACCGACGGTCAGGCCGTCGTGCAGCCGCGCAATCTCATCGGCGCCGTGGGCCGAAAGATAGACATCGCCTGTGACCGGATCCGCAGCGAAGAGGCTTGGCTCATGCCCCACATCGTGCAGGGTGCGGATGACGCCCAGCGAGACAGGGTCGAACACTGTCACCGTATCGCTGCCAAAATTTGCCACATAGCCGTAGCTGCCCTGCACCACGATGCCGTTGGGCAGCAGATCGGCCGTCACGGTGTTGGCGACCGTGTTGGTGTTCGCATCCACGATCTTGACGTTGTTCGTCTGGCGGTTCGTCACGCCCAGCCAGCCGTTGGGGCTGATCCAGGCCACGCCGTTTGGCCCGGTGGCTTCATTGGCCTCACTCGCCAGGTTGACCTGGGTCTGCAGGGCGAGCGGACTGGTGTTGATCACACCGAGCGTGCGGCCGCTGTGCTCATCCCCATGAAAAGCCACGTAGGCGCGCAGACCGTCCGCGCTGAGCACGATACCGTGCGGATGCGCGCCGGCCGGCAGATTCAGGCGACCCGCCCAGTAGGGCGTTGGCGCCTGCCCCGGCAGCGCTGTCGGGATGGTTGAAGGAGTTGCAGTCGGCGTTGGCGTGCGCGTGGGGGTGGATGTCACCGGCACGGTCGCGGTGGGCGTGCGCGTGGGGGTAGATGTGGCCGCGGCAGTGGGCGTGGGGGTGGCGGTGTTGGCGCTGGTTGGGGTGGGCGTGGGGGCGGCGGCCAGGTTGTGCAGATCAAAGATGAAGACACCGGCAGGCGTTGTGACATACAGATCGTAGGGCGCGGCGTCCATCACCAGCAGGTCGCGCACCTCCAGGTTGTCGAAAGAGGTTCCGGTCACGCGCGCCCAGTGCTGCATGGAAGCTGGCGTGCGGACGTACAAGCCATGTCTGGCGCCCAACAGGTAGCGATGCTGCGGGTCGGCCGGCATCTGCGCCAGGGAGAACAGCCCGCCGGGCAGCTCATCGGCCAAGCCGGTTGAGATGCTCAGCCAACTGGCGCCGTTGTCGGACGTGTGGAAGACGCCGTTGGCGGCCGCGGCCAGGACATGTCCGGCCGTCCAACGATCCACCATCAGATCGCCAAACCAGCCCATGTCGAACTCCGGCGGGGTGGACCGCGTCCACGTGGCCCCGCCGTTGGTGCTGAGGATGACCGCGCCGCCGCCGCCCTCGCTCACGCCGCCAACCCAGACCGTGTTCCAACCTGGTTCGACCGGCGCCATCGCCTTGACATCGTACAGGCCAAAGAGCGGGCTGGGCTGATGGGTGAAGGAATCGCCGGCGTTCGTGCTCAGGTATGGCCCGTCACAGCCGGCCGCGTACAGGCGTTGATCGAGCGAGTTGGCCGTCAGCGGCTTCAGGTTGAGGCCGCTGAGCAGTTGATACCACGCCTGCCCGCCGTTGGTGGTGCGCCAGAAGGGCGTGGGGTCGCCGCCCGCGTAGCAAGGATAGCCCTCGCCCGCGTACAGGATGTCGGGAAAGGCGCTGCTGATGGTGTGTTCCGCCAGCGCGACGCCCATCTCCGACCAGATCGCGCCGGCGTTGGTGGAGCGATAGAGCAGGCGGTTGGGGCTGGCCAGCACATCAGCCTGAATGATGTTGCTCCAGGGGTAGCCAAAGACGCGCGCGGCCGGGCCGCCGGGCAGGATGAGCTGCTCGTAGGGCGGAATGTCGAGCGGCGTCCAGTTTGCGCCGTAGTCGTCGCTGCGCAGTGTGCGGCCGTTTGCGCTGACGAAATCGTACAGCGAGGCGTACAGCGCGGTGTTGACCGATACACCGCCCACGGCCAACGGCAAGGCGCGGAAAGGCGCCGCGAAATCGTGCATGTAGTCCCAGGTGATGGCGTAACGGTCGGGCAAGAAGGCATTGTGGCTGATGAAGAGGACATCATCGTTGCCCACGACCAGGCCGCGCGACCCGCCATCGAGCATCAGGCCGAAGCCCGGCCCGCCGCTGAGCGGAAAGCCGAGCGGCGCGGTGGGCAGCGGCTCCCACATGGCCGCGGTGGTGCGGTAGAGGGTGGCGCCGCCGCGCGGCCCTGTGCTGGTGATGAGGAACATCACGTTATGCGCCTGCGGGTCAATCACGATGGGACTGGTCACGTCGCCATTCAGGCCCATGCCCGCCTCTGCCCAGGTCAGGCCGCCGTCGGTGCTGGTGACGAGCGTCGTTTGCATGGCGCTCGACCAGGGCACGCCGGCAAAAAGTTGATCGGGATTGTCCAGGCTGACAGTGACCGGCCCGGCCTGAATATCGCTGCGCCTGGCCCAAGACGCGCCGGCGTCTGTGCTGCGCCACAAACCCTGATAACTGGCGCCGATGTAGAGCGTCTGCGGGTGATTGTAGTCCATGCCGATGTAGCCGCGGCTGCGCAGCGGCGCGCCGCTGATGAGCGCCGGCAGCGGCAGGTAACTCCAGTTCTCGCCGCGATCATCACTCCTCACCAGGTAGCCTTCGTTGGTCAGGCCGTAGAGCGCGCCGCCCTCGCCGGGCGCGGTCACCAACGAGCGCAGGTAGCGCGTTTGCAGGAGGTTGGGCGGCACAGTCGGCGTGGGGGTCGGCGTGGGGGTGGGCGTCGGGGGAGGATTGAGTGCGAGACGGTTGGGGGCGAACGGCAAGTGACTGCTGCTGACGCTCGGCGCGCACGCGATGAGCGACGCGTCGTCCACATACATGGCCGTGCTACGACCGTCGCCATCGTTGAACGTGCCGAAGTGAACCTGCACGGTGCGGCCGGCAAAGTCGCCCAGGTTGGCGTCCAGCCGCTGCCAGGCGCGGGCATTGCTGCGCGTCCACAGCAGGGTGCGCAGAATGGCGCCGTTGCTGTCGAGAATCAGCACATACTGGCGATCGCCGGCCAGGGGCGTTTCCCAGGTCAGGGCGGCCGCGCCCGGAGCAGGGGCATCGCCGGGCGTCCGCAGGTTGACCTCGGCCGAGACCGGGTACCACCACAAGGTCAGGGTGATGTTGGCGCCCGCCGGCAGGGCCACGGTCTGCGATGCGCTGGAGTAGCTGTAGACATCGCGGCCCTGGTCAATGCCGCTGCGACCGCTGCGTTGACCGCTGCGCACCACGCGGGTGCTGTAAGCGGCCGGATGGGGCGTCTGGGGGAAGCGCCAGGCCGCGTCGTACTCGAAGCCGCCGTTGACCAGGCGCTCCTCGCACAAACCGCCGAAGTGCCAGACGCCGGCCGACGTGGCGACATGGGTCATCAATCCATCGAGCGCCGTCGAGGTGACAGCCAGGGCATGGGTATCCGGGTTGCCGGGCGCGGGGCCAAGATCGAGCCAGGTGCTGCCGCTGTCCAGGCTGCGAAACAGGCTGTGGGAGAGACCAGAAACCAACTGGCCGCCGAGCGCGGTGAAGAGCGTGCGGTCGTTCGCGTAGGCGGGCGACACCGCCAGGCTGCGCGCAAATGGCTCATAATCGCCGGGCAACCCGGTCGCGGTGAGCGCCCACGAGGCGCCGCGATTGGTCGTGCGCTGTACCGCACTCTCCGGCGTGCCATCACCGGGCGATTCGATGAAACGATAGGTGGTCCACGCGGTGTTGTCCTGCGCGTAGAGCGGGGAAACAGCCACGCCATAGCCGGGCGCATAGCCGCCCACGCTGGCCCAGGTCTGCCCGCCATCCGTGCTGCGCCGCGTGGCGCCATAGCCGGTGGCGAACAGGGTATGATCGCTGGCAAACGCGGGCGAAACCGCGAGGTTGAACACGTCGAAGCTATCGCCGGGCGGCGCCAGGCGATAGGGCGACCAGGCGGCGCCGCCATCGGTTGACTTGAAGACCTCGTCACCCCTGGCCGTCCACAGCGTGGCATCGGTCAGATAGGCGGGCGAAAGGGCCAGGGCACGCATCTCGCCGTGGCTGGTGTCGAACGTCCAGGTTTGACCGCGGTCGGTGGATTTGACCAGGCCGTACACCCAGGTGGCGCCATTGACAAAGGTGGCAAACACCGTGCCGTCGGTGGCATAGCCGGGCGAAATACGCACATGGGTGGCCTGGGCATGGTCGCCGCGTGCGGGCAGCGGCAGCGCGACCTGCCAACTCGTCCCGCGGTCGGTGGTTTGGTAGACGCCGCTTTGCCCGGCGGCGAACAGGGTGCCATCGCTGGCGTAGGCCGGCGACGCGGCCACGTCGCCAATGGCAATCGGTTGTTGGCTGGCATCGTAGGGGCCGCCGCTGCGCCAGGCCGGTTGTGATACCACAGATGACCCGACAGGCGCGCCGGCCAAAGACGGCGCCGCGTCGCTCGGGTTCGAATGATGGGTGAGCAGGAACGATGTGAGGAGCAATGCGACGACGAACGGAATCCAACGTGAGCGTTTCATGGTCAACCTCCTGGGTTCCATGACAAACGGGCGCGCCACACCAATGTGCGCGCCGCGTACTAAGCATGACGTTGGCGATAGGGCGCTGGTTGCGCCAACATGTCCATTGTGCCACAACGCCGCTGTCCCGCACGAGAGGCTGTACAGCGGTATCGGTTTGGATGAGGTGCTTCTGCTGCAGCCGGGCACAGAAGGAACTACCGTGACAGCCGCGTGCGCCAGAGAGGAAGTCAAATGGCTTCTGGATAGTGGTCTGAGCATGGCCGAGGCTGTCATCCCCTTGACAAGGCCTGGCCGCGCTGAGAAACTCGTGTTTTTTGACGCTTGACCGAGTTGATCGCAAAATCTGCAGGGGGGGCAGGTTAAGTAACCTGCCCCCCCTGGATTTTGATCAGCCTACCCTCGCTTAGCCGCCCAATGTACCCGCGGGCTTCAGCCGGTCTGCCCGGGTTCCAGGCCCAAACCGGCTAAGCCCCAGATGCCCCGACCCTTTGGATCCTGTCGCTTAGCCGTTGGGGTTGGGCAAACCCGCAGCCACTAGTTCCACGATGTCCTTGACCTGCACGCCCTGGTCGGCCTGCTTGCTGGCGTCGGTCAGCATGGTCAGGCAGAAGGGGCAGCCCACGGCGATCGTCTTAGCGCCGGTGCCGGCCGCCTCGATGTAGCGGTTCATGTTGACCGCCTCGCTGCCGTGCTCTTCTTCCTTCCACATCTGCGCGCCGCCCGCGCCGCAGCAGAAGGACTGGTTGCGGTTACGTGCCATCTCCACCAGGTTGATCTGCGACTGCGCCAGGACGGTGCGCGGCGCGTCCAGAATACCGTTGTGACGCCCCAGGTAGCAGGGGTCATGGTAGGTGACGGGGCCGACCGCAGCCAGGTCCGGCTTGAGCTTGCCGGCCGCGATCAGTTCGGCGATCAGTTCGGTGTGATGGATCACGGTGAAGTTGCCGCCGTACTGCGAATACTCCTTGCCCAGGGTGTGCAGGCAGTGCGGGCAAGTGGCTACGATGCGCTTGGGCTTGAACTCATTCAGGGTTTCGATATTGGCCTGTGCGAGTTCGAAGAAGAGGGCTTCGTTGCCGGCGCGGCGGGCGCTGTCGCCCGTGCAGTTTTCCATCTCGCCGAGGATGGCGAAGTTGACGCCCGCGGCCTTGAGGACTTTGGCGAAATCACGCGCGGTCTTCTGCGCCCGGCTGTCATACGAGGGCGCGCAGCCCACCCACCAAAGCACATCGAAGTCCGGGTTGTCTTCCACGGTCGGAATATCAAGGCCGGCTGCCCAGGCCATGCGATCGCCGCGGGCCAGGTTCCACGGGTTGCCGGCGCGCTCCATGCCCTTGAACGCAGGCTGCAGTTGCTCGGGGAATTCGCTTTCCATCAGTACCTGGTTGCGGCGCATGTAGAGAATGTCGAACATCGGCTCATTGCCCACCGGGCAGACCTCGATGCAGGCGCCGCAGGCGGTGCAGGCCCACACTGCCGACTCGCTGATGGCAAAATCGAGCATGCGGTCAGGCGATTCCTTGCCCGCAGCCAGCAAATCCACATGCTGATTGATGTAGTAGCGCTTGTTCACCTCCAGCGCGGAGGGCGAAAGTTCCTTGCCGGTGATATAGGCCGGGCACACATCCTGACAGCGGTTGCACATGATGCAGGCGTAGGCGTCAACCAGGTGCGTCCAGGGCAGCTGCTCCAGGCGCGCGACGCCGAACTGCTCGATGGACTCATCCTCGAAGTTGATCGGCTCCAGCGCGCCGCGCGACGTGCGCTTGGGCTTGGTCAAGAAATTGACGCCGGCCATGATGAGGTGGATGTGCTTGGTGCGCGGGAAGTAGGGGATGAAGGCCAGGATCAGGCCCAGCGCCACCCACCAGCTCACATGCTGCATCACCTCGATGGCGCCGGCGCTCATGCCGCCCCACAGCCCGCTGACCAGGTTGGCAAACGGCTGGCTGGCATCCCCGGCGCCGGTCGCCAGGCGCTCGCCGGCAATGGTGAACGATTCACCCAGGAAGCGGAAGCCGATGTGCAGCAGGAGGAAGAGTCCGACGATCATCGAATCACGGCGGATGCCGCCGGCCTTGATGCGGTCCATCAGCTTGATGTTGCTGCGATAGGTGAGCGCCGGCGTATTGACAATGAAGCGCCGGATCAGGAAGTAGACCATGCCGACCAGGACGGAGATGCTGAAGATGTCGGCCAGGAAGCGGTAGACGTTGCCGATGAGGCCGTTGCCCATGAAGGTGATGGGGAAGTAGCCCTGTACGACATCGCCGAAGTTGACGAGGAAGTAGAAGGTGAAACCCCAAGCGATCATGGCGTGGAAAATGCTGGGGACTTTACGCGCGCGCCAGGTTGGCAGCAGAGCCAGCCAGTTGATGGCGGCGTCAAACAGTTGGGCGACGAATTTTTTCGCGTCAAGCTCGCCTTGCCCACGACGGATGACCAGGTAGATTTTCTTGAAGCCTAGATAGCCATAGTAGAGCGCAGCGGCGACGCACAGAATGAAGAGGATTTTTTCAGGCAGCGTGAGCATATCATGAACGCCTTTCTACAGGTTTGCAAGAGAGAAAACAGATCCTTTCACGGGATGTGTCTATTTTATCACAGGCACCGTAGACAATAGGCTGATGTAAATCACATTTAGCGTGGAAATTTGCGCTAACCTCATATGAAAATAACCCGAACAAGTTCGGGACTCGCGGTCCGACGGCTGGGGAGATTCAGGCGACGCGGCGCAGGAGCAGGTGATCCATCCAGTGTTCGAGGCGCTCACGGTAGCGGTGCAGCAGCGAGGCGATCACGACCAGGATGGCGCCAAAGGCAAGCCACCATGCCGGCGGGAGGACGATGACCCCGGCGCCGACGGCCGCAGCCACGAAGACCGAGGGGGCGCGCAGCACGAGGGCAATGAGGAGGATCTTCCAGATCGGCACATGGGTGAGGCCGGCGATGAAGTACGGGATGTCGCCCACCGGCCCCAGCAGCAGGATGAACCAGGGCCAGATCGAATCGCTGTGGATGACCCCTTCCCAACGCTGCAGCCGCTCTGGTCCGGCCAGGCGCACGACCAGGGGTCGCCCATACCAGCGTGCCAGGTTCATAGCCAGTGCGCCGCCGGTCACCATGCCAATCGTGCCGTAGATGCCGCCGGCCAGTGTGCCAAAGAGATAGCCGGCGGCCGCCTGCACGAAGTAGCCAGGAATGGGCGCGATAACGATCTGCAGGGTGTTGAGGAGGACGAGCGCCAGCGGGCCCCAGGGGCCAAACGCGGCCAGCCAGGCTTCGACGCGTGCCCGATCGCGGACCAGGTCAATCAGCGCGGGACCGTAGAGCACGCCCAGGGTCAGCAGGAGGAGCGCCAGAAGGAGCAGGCGTAGGATGGCTTTGGGCTGCCAGGGTGGCGTAGTCACACGCGCCGCGGAAAGACGCAAGCGACGGTGGTGCCGCTTTGGGCCTGGTGGCTGATGCAAAACATGCCGCCGACCGCTTCGACGCGCTGGCGCAAGGCGTTCAGGCGCGCGTCAGCGGCAGAGAACACAGCATCGGCGCCGTCTTGCTGGCCGTGGACACTGAGCGCGACATGGCTGCCGCTGCATTTCAAGGAGACGCTGGCCTGCGCGTCCGGCCTGGATGCCAGGCTGTTGAGGCTTTCTTCCACGATGTGAAAGGCGGCCGCGGCCTGCTCCGGCCCCAAGCTGTCCGGCGCCAGGTAGAGTTGCAGAGCCACGTTGGCGCCCGTGCGTTCACGGAAGGTCGCGACATGATGGCGCAGCGCTTCTTCAAGCCCCAGGCGACACGTGCAGGCCGGATCGGCCAGGTTAGCCAGCGCCCGTGCGTGCGAGATGTCAAGGCGGGTGAGGGCCAGCGCGTATCCCAGCGGCGTCCCGTCGTCAGCGAACCGGTTTTCGATGCCTTCGACGCGGGCATCCAGTTCGAGCAGGACGCGGGCCAGGCGCCGGCGCAAATCATCGGCGGACAGTTTGTCAGTGACGGGCACAGGCAGCGAATGGGTGTCTGTTGCGGCCGGTTGGGGCAGCCGCAGCCAGGCGGTCGTCATCGCCGCCGCACCCAGGATGAAGAGGCGCGCCGCCAGGCTAATCAGATCCACGTGCGCCAGGCCATCGAACCAAAGGACGGCCAGGCTGTGTGCGATGGCGGCCGCGACGGTGGCCAGCAAGGCCGCGCCAAAGCCATAGCGCCCGGCGGCCAAGACAACCAGCAGAACGAGGAAGAGGAACGGTTCGACGGCGCCAAAATCGGTCAGCAGGTTCTGACCGGGCACGAGGGGCCGCAGTCCCCACTCCAGCGCCTGCGGGGGTATCGCCAGCAGTAAGGCCAGTGGAAAATAGGCGGCGCCGAGGCGCGCTTCCAACCAGTTGGTGCCGAAAAGGACGAGCAGCAGGGTGGTGAGGAACATGGCAAGGCTGAGATGTTGCTGTGCCGCCCGTTCGCCCAGGGCCAGCGCGACCAGGAGGCTGGCCAAGATGGTGATCACCTTGACGAAGAGCGCAATTCGAAACAGTCGCAGGGCGGTCATTTGCGCGGAAAGAGCCATCAGCGGTAACCCACTTCTTGCCAACTTGTCTGATAACGAAACTGCAAGGGGTACTCGTGGGCTGATTATCGCTGTGGTTCACGTCCCGGTCTGTAAACTGTTTTACAACCTGCGGATTCAGACACGAATTGCCATGATTCCCGGCTCACACGCAGGGATGCAAGCCGGGATAACGGTAACTGCTCACCCTGCAGGCCGATTTGGACAGGATGAACAGGATGAACAGGATGAACAGGATGTACAGGATTCTTGCTCTGTGGTGTGCAAAACTATCGGCACGAGAGTTCGAATATCCTGTCAATCCTGTGAATCCTGTCTGAATTCCAGGCAGGCTGAGGCTGACAGCGTCAGGCTGCAGCTTTGGCCGCGCCCTGGAACTTCGGCGCCGGCGGGGGGTCGAACACGGTATAACGATCGGCGTTATTGTTCAGCCTGACAGTTTGCATGAGGTGCTGACGCAGGCTGCGCACCTGCATCGTGTCAACGTCGTACAACGCGGCGCTGCGGGCGCTGCTCAGTCCGTGGCCGTTGAGAACACCGACCACGTGCTGCACGGTTGCTGCCCAGGCCGGAACGGCGGCCATGTCCAACTTGCCCTCTTCGTGCTGAAAATCACGCCATAGGAGGAGCGCGCAGACCTGTTCTGGCAGGCTGAAATGCGACTTGGGCATCTCCTCGACCAGGCGAGTTTCCACCGGGTCCAGGCTGACCTGGCGTCGCGGTTTCATGTAGAGGCGACCGGTCAACAGCTTGAGTACGAGGGCATCGCCCTCACCGGCGGCCAGGCTCTGTTCGCAGGCCGCGCGATCCAGGTTGGCAGCCAGCGGCAGCGGCCGCACATCCACCGCCAGCCAGGGTTGACGCCCGTGCCGGCGCAGGTGCAGCGACACGTAGGCGAAGGTAGATTCCGCGGGCGTTTGCATGTCGCGACAGCGCCCCAATTCCAACAGCGCCTCATGGCTGCTCAGGGTGGCAAAGCTGTGGGGATAATGCCCGCCGCCCTCTACGTGAGTGTAAAAGAGCGGCACCAATGCACCGATGCCATACACCTCGATCAGCGTGTCGAGGCGGCTACGCGCAGCCACCTGGCGCTGTGCGCTGCGCTGATCCATCCGGTTGACCGCATCCACCAACGCAATGCCCGTACGCCACACGTCAACGAAGGCTTGCTGTTGAGTTTGATTCATGATGACACCTACCTTGTTTACCGCACTCGACTTGGCCCCATTATATCATCAAGCGCCTGCTACGTCAACGCTTTTTCGAATCGCGCCCGGTTCTGTGTTAGAATGGTGTTATACTTGGGATTTGGGATTTGGAATTTCCAGGCCCGACAGGAGGGGATGGCGTGGAGGAAACACACACGATTCTGGTGGTAGAAGATGAAGCGACCTTGCGTGAAGCCCTGGTCTACAACCTGAATAAGGAAGGCTACGCGGTCTCGCAGGCAAGCACTGGCTTGCAGGCGCTGGCGCTGGCCCGGACGCTGGCGCCGGACGTGATCATTCTGGATTTGATGCTGCCTGAACTGGACGGGCTGTCGGTCTGCCGCAGTTTGCGTCGCGAGCCGGCAACCGCCGATTGCAGTATCCTGATACTGACCGCGCGCGGCGGCGAGTTGGACAAGATCATCGGCCTGGAGACCGGCGCGGACGATTATCTGACCAAACCGTTCAGCCTGGGGGAGTTGTTGGCGCGCGTGCGCGCGCTGCTGCGCCGCACGCGCAGCAGCGCGCCGCGCGATACCCTGGAGGCCGGCAACCTGGTGCTCGATCTGATTGCGCGCCGGGCCACCCGCAACGGCGCGGAACTGGCGTTGAAGCCGAAGGAGTTCAGCCTGCTGGCCGAGTTGATGCGCCACCGCGGCGCCGTCCTCTCACGCGATTTGCTGCTGAGTCACGTCTGGGGTCAGGATTTTTTTGGCGACGATCGCACCGTGGATGTACACGTGCGCTGGCTGCGTGAAAAAATCGAGGATGACCCGGCGCACCCTGTTCACATCCAGACCGTGCGCGGCCTGGGCTATCGTTTCGAGGCTTGACCATGACAAGCATCTCAGCCATTGGCTGGCTGGCGTTGGCCTTGCTGGCGGTCAGCCTGGGCCTGGCGTGGTGGGTTCAACGTTTGCGCGCGCGCCTGGTCGCGTCGCAGTATGAACTGGCGCGCCGTCAGCGCGCCTACAACGAACTACGCGACGCGTTGGCTGCCGGCCAGGTGCAGCGTCAGGCGCTGGGGATCGTGGCTACCTGCGGTTTGCTGATCCTGGATGATGACCGCCGTTTGCTGTGGCTCAACGAGGAGGCGCAGCAGCTCATCAACCCCAACATGGCTCCCGGCAATCTGCTGATCGAGGCGCTGCCGAGCTATGAGATCAGCCAGGCGGTGGATGATGCCCTGGAGCGCCACGCTCTGATGGAGCGCCAGGTGGCGTTCAAGGCGCGTCTGTGGCGTGTGCGCGCGTGGGCGGCTCGCCAGCAGGGCGTCGTCCTGGCCCTGGACGATGTCAGCGAACTGCAACGCCTGGGGCGCGCCCGCCGTGAATTCGTGGCCAACATCTCGCACGATCTGCGCACCCCCATCGCCGCCCTGCAGTTGACCCTGGAGACCTTGCGTAACGGTGCGCTCGATGATCCCTCCATGGCGCGTCGCCTGTTGGAGAACATGTGTATACAGGCCGATGCCCTGCAACAACTGGCCAGCGAGCTGTTCGATCTGAGCCAGATCGAGTCGGGGCAGGTGTTGTTGAAATTTGTGCCGATTGCCCCGCTCGCCATCGTCGAACCGGTGATCGAGCGCCTGCGCCCCCAGGCTGACCGCAAGAGCTTGCAGGTGGTGCTGACATTGGCGGGCGCGGAACCGGTGCTGGCGGACCCTGAACAGGTGCAAAAAGTGGTGGCTAATTTGCTGCACAACGCCATCAAGTTCAGCGCCGTGGGGCGACGCGTGGGTATCAGGTTGGTGACCATTCAGTGTCAGGATGGCGCCATCACCGCGACGACTGACATCCCCTTGCCGACCCCGCCCGTCGGTCTGGCCGACGGCCAGTGGGCGCTGTTCACAGTGTGGGACGAAGGCCCCGGCATTGCGGCCAGTGAGCTGCCTCGCATCTTCGAGCGTTTCTACAAGGGGGACCGCGCCCGCTTGCGCAGTAGTGAAACCGGTGCGGGGTTGGGGCTTTCCATCGCTCGCCACATCATCCTGGGGCACGGCGGTCAGATCTGGGCTGAAAGCGCTCCGGGTCAGGGCGCCCGCTTCTTCTTCACCCTGCCTGTCGCCTGATCCAATCCCCTCGCCAGCCTGCGCAAGGGGATTCCACTTCCCCCTCGCAGGGCTGCGGCAAGATGACGACCTCAGAGGCACGCAACGTCGTGACAAGTCAACGCTGCGATGTTCATTGGCCCCTGCGAGGGTTGTTCGCCGAAAAATCGCCCAACCTTGCGCAGGCCCGCCGGGTAAGGAGCTTGCGCCGCGACGGGCGTTTGCGGCTGGCCCGGCGATGTGTGCGGCAGCCAGCCTGCGCAAGGGGAGGGTGGCGACCCCAGCCTGACGCGCCCGGCGGTAGGGCTGTTTGCTATTACCGTCGCCAGATGCTATAATCCTGCTCCCCACAGTTTGTGAGTCTCCGTCAGGCAGTTCCCCATCTTTCTCGTCGCCGCCCAGCATGGGCAATATCATAAGGAGAGACATGCAATGAGCCGTCGTTTCCTAGCCTCGTGTTCACTGGTGTTGATCATGATCGTTGTCATGGTCCCGTCCCTTGTCGTTCCCGCGCTCGCCGCCCCTACCGCCCAAGGGAGTGAAGTTCCCACCGGCATCTACCGTGGCGTTAGCACCGCCGTTCGCTTTGACATCTCGGCCCCCCTGCGTTCGATCACACCGCTGCTTCCCAAGCCTGCGGAGGGATTCAGCGAGATTCCCGAGCGCCCCACTGGCCTCGAAGGCGCGCTTGGCCCGCAGGACGCCGATGCGGCCCTGCAAACCATCTACGGACCGGCGCTGATCCCCACCCCGATTGTCAGTTTCGATGGCCCTCCCAACGTTTCCAGTGTTTCTCCGCCCGATCCCAATGGCGATGTTGGCCCCAACCACGTCGTGGTCATGAGCAACCTGTCGTTCCAGGTCTTCAACAAGACTGGCACCTCGCTCTATGGCCCGGCGCTCAACAACACCCTGTGGGCCGGCTTTGGCGGCGACTGCCAGACCGACAACTCCGGCGATCCGGTCGTCCTGCACGACCAGGTCTCGGACCGCTGGATGCTGAGCCAGTTCACGGCCTCAGGCCCCACCTACTTCAACTGCGTGGCCGTCTCGACCACGTCCGACCCCACAGGAACCTACTATCGCTGGGCTTTCAGCACCGGCACCAACTTCCCGGACTATCCCAAGTACGGTTTCTGGCCCGATGCGCTCTACATCAGCACGCGTGAGTTTGCCGGCGGCTCGACCTTCACGGGTATCGGCGCCTACGCGGTCAAGCGTGCGGACCTGATCTCCGGCAATCCGGCTGCGCAGGTGATTTCCTTCCTCGCGACGCCGGCCTCCGCGGGCGGCGCCTTCAACCTCGGCGATGGTCTGCTGCCCACGGACATGGACGGCAGCACCATGCCGCCGGCTGGTTCGCCCAACTACTTCGTTGGCTCCATGGACAACGGCGGCCCCTACGGCGCGCCTCAGGACGCGCTGACCCTGTGGAAGTTCCACGCAGACTTTGTCACACCGGCCAATTCGACGTTCACCCTCGCGAACACCATTCCGGTCGCGGCCTTCGATTCGTCGCCTGTCTTCTGCTCCGGCCGCTCCTGCATACCGCAGCCGGGCACCGCCAACAAGATTGATCACCTCGGCTATCGCCAGCGCCCCACATTCCGCCTGGCTTACCGCAACTTTGGTACCCATGAGTCGCTGGTGACCAACCAGTCGGTCGAGGCCTCGGCCACCATGTCCGGTATCCGCTGGTGGGAAATCCGCAGCCCCAACTCCAGCCCGGTCATCTACCAGGAAGGCACCTACGCCCCAGGCACCTCCGACACCATCCATCGCTGGATGGGTTCGATTGCCATGGACAGCGCCGGCAACATGGCGCTGGGCTACAGCGCCTCCAACGGCACCACCACCTTCCCAAGCTCGTGGTACACCGGCCGCCTCTCGGGCGACCCGCTGGGCACCATGCCGCAGGGTGAAGCGTCCGTCATCAACGGCACCGGCTCCCAGACCGGCAGCCAGCGCTGGGGCGATTACACTTCCATGACCGTGGACCCGGTGGATGACTGCACCTTCTGGTACGTCAACGAATACGTGCCCACCACCAGCTCGAACGGCTGGCGCCTGCGCATTGGCGCCTTCAAGTTCAACGAATGCGGCACGGCTGACTTCACGATCGCCGCAGTGCCAGCCAGCCAGGAAATCTGCGTTGGGGCCAATGCTGCGTACACCGTGAACATCGGCAGCGTCAGCGGCTACAGCAGCCCGGTGACTCTGAGCGCCTCGGGCAACCCTGGCACGGCAGGCTTCAGCGCCAACCCGGTCACCCCGCCCGGCAGCAGTACGATGACCATCAGCGGCGCGGCCGCGGGTACCTACAACTTCAACGTCGTGGGCACGGCCGCCGGCCCCAACGTGCATCAGGCCCCGGTTGGGCTGACCGTGCAGGCGGCTGCGCCCGGCGCGCCGAACCTGACCGCGCCGGCCAATGGCGCGACCGGTGTGGGCGCTACACCCACCTTCACCTGGGACGCGGTGAGCGGCGCGACGACCTATGACATTCAGGTTGCCACCGATGCCGGCTTCACCAACATCGTGGCTTCGGCCACTGGCCTGACCGGCACCTCCTGGAACGGCGCCTCGCTCAACACCAGCACCACCTACTACTGGCACGTCAAGGCAAACAATGCCTGCGGCGCTGGCGCTTACTCGAGCACCTTCAGCTTCACCACCCAGGGCGCGCCTGGCGACTGCGGCCCCGGCACCACCGCCAATATCCTCTATGAGTACGGGTTCGAAGCTGGCGAAGCCGGCTGGACCCATAGCGCAGCCAGCGGCGCCGACAGTTGGGCGATCATCACGACCAACCCGCACAGCGGCGCTTCGCACTTCCGCGGTCTCGACCCGGCCACGGTCTCTGATCAGCGCCTGGTTTCGCCGGCTGTGGCCCTGCCCAGCGGCCAGAACCCGGTCGTGATCAAGTTCTGGCACCTGCCGAACCTGGAGAGCAGCGGCGCCACCGCCTGCTACGACGGCGGTATCCTGGAATCTTCGACCGACGGCGGCGCCACCTGGACCCAGGTGCCGAATGCCAACCTGCTGGCCGGCCCGTACACCGGTCTGGTCTCCGCCAGCTTCAGCAATCCTCTGGCCGGCCTGGAGGCCTGGTGCAATGGGACCAGCTACTTCCAGACCATCGCCGACGTCAGCAGCCTGGCCGGACAGACCGCGCAGTTCCGCGGGCGCCTCGGCTCCGACACCTCGGTGAGCGATACCGGTTGGGACGTTGACGACGTGACGGTGCAGTCATGTCAGCCAACTGGCGCCACCCCCACGCCGACCGCAACGACGCCGCCGCCGACGAGCACACCGACTGCGACGCCCACGACGCCGCCGACCGGTGTGGAGTTGAGCAGCCTGGACAGCGGCGCACCCGCCGCGACCAACCTGTGGTTGCCGCTGGCCCTGGCCCTGGTGCTCATGACGGTTGTGGGCATGGCGCTGCGTCAGCGCACCGCCCGCTAAACCACCGCGATGACGATCATGTAAACTCATGGGGCCGGCCGGAAACTCCCCGGCCCCATGACGGTCACATCACGCCCCGACCGGTGTGGCCACTGAACGATTCGCTGCCATAAAAACAGGCGCCGGTTGGTTCCAACCGGCGCCTGTTGTATCAATTGACTCCAGTGCGATCCGTCCCGCCTCGGAATTCAGACTATCGCGGCATAGCGAGCTCGGCGTTCAGCGATGATCTGTTCGCTGTATTCCGGCCAGTCGTGAAGAATCACCGGGTTGAGATCAGCGCCATTCGGCCATTCGATCGTGCCGGTGTCAGTCTTCTGGGCAAACAACGTTTCATCTGCAGGCGCCCCGCATGACGGAGGAAGCGGCTCGAAGTCAATCACTTGCTCGCTGCCATCATCGGTTTTGCTGTGATTGTCTGGCCACTGCGGTGCGGCCCCCGACCCTGCCCCTTTGCCTAGACGCCCTGGGTCCCCATGGCGCAGGGCGCTCTGGAAGCAGGCGCCCACGAGCACGCTGGACTTCAGCAGCATAGAGCAGGTTCACAGCGGCAGTTACGCCATGCGCGTCAGTTTCACGGGCTGGGGCGGCTTTTCGCTGGCGCACAACGCCGGCGTGTACCCCGCCCCTGGCTACACCGCGCTGCACTTCTGGCTGCACGGCGGCGCCAGCGGTGGGCAGGTGCTGGCCGTCAGCCTGGGCGACAACAGCGCCGGCAACCCGGAGTTCGATTGGATCTACCTGGCGCCTTTTCTGCCCGGCGGCGTGACGCCTCCCAACGCTTGGACCGAGGTGACGATTCCCCTGGCCGTCCTGCTGCACGACGGCGCGGCCACGCCGACGCAGTTCAATCGTCTCAACGTTTACGATGGCAACGGCGGCGGCGAGGCGACCTTCTACCTGGACGACATCAGCATCCTGGGCACGAATGGCCCGCCGCCAACCGCTACGCCAACCCCCACGCCCGGCCCTGAGACCCATCGCGGCCTGTGGGTTTGGAACGACGTGATAGCGGGCAATGCACGCCAGGCGCTCTTCGCCTTCGCCGGCCAGGAGCGCCTGAACGCCCTCTACGTCGAATCGGAGAGCTACCTGCGCGGCAACGCGGCCGCACTCGGCGCGTTCACCGGCGAGGCCAACAGCCACGGGCTGGAGGTCGAATGGCTGTTGGGCTACGCGCCCTGGGCGCTGACCCCCAACCATGCCGATCTGCTGGAGTTGATTGACCGCGCTATCACGCAGACCCTGGCCCTGCCGCTCGGCAGCCGGCCCGCGGCCGTTCACCTGGACGTGGAGCCGCACACCCTGCCCGCCTGGCAAACCGATCCGCAGGGCACGGCGCAGCAGTATCTGGCGCTGCTCGATGCGGTCAGCAGCCGCCTAACCGCCGGCGGCGCGGGGTTGGCCCTGGTGGTGGACATCCCCTTCTGGTACGACGGCCGGATCGTCACCTACAACGGGCAGACGCGGCCACTGAGCGAGCATGTGCTCAACCGGGTCAGCGTTGCCACGTTGATGGATTACCGCGACCATGCCTGGGGCGGCAACGGCCTGGTGACGCTGGCCGCCAGTGAGGTGACGTTTGCGGGCAGCGCGGGCAAGGCGGTGCGCGTGGGCGTGGAAACCAATGCGCCGGGCGGCCAGCCGGCCTACATCACCTTCTACGAGGAGGGGCGCCGGGTGATGCTGGGCGAGCTGGCCGTGACGCGCAACGCGTACGCGGGCGCGGCCGGTTTTGGCGGCGTGGCGGTGCATGATTACGACGGCTACGCCAACCTCGACCGGCGGCGGGGCGTGGCGCCGTGGATGCCGGTCAGTTGGGATCAGGCCGCGGCGCTGGCGAGCTACCAGGCCAATGCCGCCGCGCTGGATGACATCCTGCCGTTCCAGTACGAGCTGAGCGCGGCCGCGGATGGCAGCCTGCTCGCGCTGGCGCCGGTGAACGCCGGCCTCGTCAGTCAGATGCACGCCAACGGTCATCTGATCTTCCCCACGATCACCAATCAGTTCGACCCGGCCCGTGTGAGCACGATCATCAACAGCGCCAGCCTGCGCCAGGCGCACATCCAGACCATCCTGGCGCAGATCAACGCCTGGGGCTTCGATGGCATTGACATTGACTACGAAAGCCTCTACGCCGGCGACCGCGACGCGTTCACGACCTTCATGACCGAGCTGGCGAGCAGCCTGCACGGCCAGGGCAAGCGCGTCAGCATTGCGGTGCATCCCAAGACCTCGGAACCGGGCACATGGAGCGGCCCACAGGCGCAGGACTACGCGGCGCTGGGACGCGTGGTGGATCGCTTTCGCATCATGGTCTACGACTATCACTGGTCAACCAGCCCGGCCGGGCCGCTGGCGCCGCTGGCCTGGAGCGAGGATGTGCTCGATTTTGCTGTGAGCGTGGTGGACCCCGCGCTGATCTGGCTGGGCGTACCTTTCTACGGCTACGATTGGGTGGGCAGCAGCGGCGAGGCCATCACCTGGACCGAGGCGATGGCGCGGCTGGCCAGTCACGGCGCGACCCTGCAATGGCAGGATGCGGACGGCAGCGGGCATGTCAAGGAGCCGTGGTTCAGCTACGGCGCGCACGAGGTCTGGTTCTTCGATGGGCTGGCGGTGCGTCACCGGCTGCGCCTGGCAGACGCCTACGATATCGCGGGCATCGCCATCTGGCGCCTGGGCCATGAGGACCCGGCCGCCTGGCAGTGGATCGAAACGTGGCGGCGCTTCTACGCGCAGGGCGACCTGACCGGCAACGGCCTGACCGACGTGGTGGATGTGCAGTCCGTCGCTGTGCATTGGGGCGAGACCGCAGCCCAACCGGTCTTCGACCGCTGGTACGACCTGGATGGCGACGGCGCGGTCACGCTGGCGGATGTCGCCATCGTCGCCGGCCAGTGGGATGGAGGATAGAAGAAGCGAGGATTTTTTGCCACGAATTTCACGAATTTTCACGGGGGTGGGAGGATGAAAACCATCTTACGTGCCAGGAGATGAAATCCGTGGTACAATGATTCCAAGAAAGGGGCGAAAAGATGAATTCTGGTGTTTTGGCGGTTGTTAATGAAGTAACCTTTGAACAAGTAGTTCTGCTTGCTCAACGATTGCGCCCTGTTGACCAAGCTCGTTTAGTGGTTCGACTTGCACCGAAAGTTGAATGGTTGTTGATGAAAATTGAATCCATTTCTTCACCGCCGTCTCGTATTCCGTTGCGCGGCTTATGGTCCGACTTAGGTACAGCGCCATCAGCAGAGGATATTGACCAAGTGCAACAGGAAATGTGGTCAACTTTTGCAGAGAGTGAGGCATGACAATTCGCGTCGTTGCTGATACTCATGCACTGCTTTGGTATCTTTACAATGATTCTCGCCTGTCCAAAGCGGCAACAACGTTCATGGATGCCATTGATGAGGGTGGTGATCAAATCGCAATCGCCTCGATTACGCTGGCGGAACTGGTATATCTGATCGAGAAGGGGAAGATTGCGTCAACTTCCTTTGAACGTGTCATTGAGATGCTGTCCCAACCGAACGCGACCCTGGTTGAAATCCCCTTTGACCGCGTGGTGGCCGACATGATGCGAAGAATCGAGCGTGACCAGGTTCCAGACCTTCCTGATCGTATCGTTGCTGCTACCGCTTTATCTTTGGGTGTGCCATTGATTAGCCGAGATCGGAAGATTCAGGCATCCATTGTGCCAACCATTTGGTGAGAAACCCGCGTTAGTTCAGGTTATGTATGCGCAGGGCGACCTGACCGGCAACGGCCTGACCGACGTGGTGGATGTGCAGTCCGTCGCTGTGCATTGGGGCGAGACCGCAGCCCAACCGGTCTTCGACCGCTGGTATGATCTGGATGGCGACGGCGCGGTGACGCTGGCGGATGTCGCCATCATCGCCGGCCAGTGGGATGGAGGGTAGACGAAGCAAGAATTGTCAGGCGCGGCTGCGTAACCAGGCGAGGAGGGCATCCGGCGGCCAGGTGTTGATGACGTGCTGCGGCTCGACCCACGCCCGCCGTGCGGTGGCGATGCCGAAAAGCTCTTGCGCCAGGTGCTCCGGGTCGTGCGCGTCGGTGTTGATCGCCAGGCGGATGCCCATCCCGATGGCGCGGCGGGCCGCGATGTCGTCCAGGTCGAGCCGGCTGGGATTGGCGTTGATCTCCAGCGCGACGCCGCTCTGAGCGGCCGCGGCCAGGATGGCGTCCATGTCCAGGTCCGCGCCCTCGCGGTCGGGAATCAGGCGGCCGGTGGGGTGGCCGATGATGTCCACGTGCGGGTTGCGCACCGCGTTGAGCAGCCGCGCCGTCACCTGGTCGCGGGGCTGGCGCAGGCTGGTGTGCAGCGAGGCCACGACGATGTCGAACTGCGCCAGCACCTCGTCGCTGTAGTCGAGCGAGCCATCCGCGCGAATTTCCACCTCGGCGCCCTGCAGGAGGCGCAGCGAATCGCCCACTTCCTGCTGCACGGCGTCTATCTCCGCGCGCTGACGCGCAATGTCCTCCACCTTCAGGCCGCCGGTGATGCCCAGCCCGCCCGAATGATCGGTGACGGCGAGCACCTGCAGACCATGCGCGCGTGCGGCCAGGGCCATCTCGCGGATCGAGGCCCGGCCATCGCTCCAGGTCGAATGGCTGTGCAGCTCTGCGCGGCGCTGACCCGGCGTAATCAGCCTGGGCAGGCGGCCGGCCAGCGCGGCCTGAATCTCGCCGCGGTCCCCGCGCAGCTCCGGCGCAATCCACGGCAGGCCGAGCGCGGCGTACACCTCTTCCTCGTTGGCGCACAGGATTTCGCGGCCGTCCGCGGCCGTCAAGGCCTGGTCCGACAGGGACAGACCGCGGTCGAGGGCCAGTTGGCGCAGGCGCACGTTGTGCTCTTTGGAGCCGGTGGCGTATTGCAGCGCGGTGCCGAAGCGTGCCGGCGGATGCGCCCACAGTTGCGCGCGCAGGCCGTTGACGAATTCCACGCTGGACTTGGTGTTGCCCTGACCGAGGATGCGCGCCACGCCTGGCTGGCTGACGAACGCCTGCATGACCGCCGCGGAATCGGCCGCGGCCGCCAGCAGATCGAGATCGCCCACGGTGGCCTTCATGCGACGCAGGCTGCCGGCCAGGGCCGCGTCCACCACGCCGGGCACAGTGCGCAGGCCGATCAGCATCTGGACGCCAACCGGGTAAGCCATGCCCAACGGGGTGCGGCCGCTGCGCCGGCGCAGCGATTCCAGCCCGGCCAGGATTTTGGCCTCTGATTTGGCGCCCATGCCGGCCAGGCTGCGCAGTTGACCGCCGCGCGCCGCGGCTTCCAACTGCGCCAGGGTGGTGATGCCCAGGCTGCGCCAGAAGAGGGCAATCTTCTTCGGCCCCAAATCGGGTACGCGCAGCAGTTCGGCCAGGGTCGCGGGCACCTCTGCCTGCAGACGTTCCAGGAAGCCGAGCTGACCGGTGCGCAGCAGTTCATCCATTTTTTCGGCAATGGCTTTGCCCACGCCCGGCACCTCGCGCAGTTTGCCCTCACGCCAGACATCGGCGATGTCACGGCCCAGGGTTTCCAGGCTGTCGGCCACTTTGCGGTAGGCCAGGGTGACGTAGATCACTTCGCCCTGGATGTCGAGCAGATCGGCGATCAGGCGAAAGGTGTTGGCGAGCTCGTGGTTGGTCATGGGTTTGCCTGTCGTCACAGGTCGTTGAGGTGGTCGGCGCGGTCGTGGTAGTGCAGGCGCCAGGTTTCGCGGCGCGGGTGCTCCACGTATTCGAACTGCGTGATGCCGCTGTTGCGCAGCCAGACTTCACAGCGACGCCACGGCCCCACGTTGAAGATGTGGTCGAAGGCGGCCTCGACGACGCCGCCGTGACAGATCGCGACGACGGTCTGCTGCCGATGGCGCTGCACGATTTCCTCCAGGAAGGAGCCGACGCGTGTGCGGAAGTGCATCCAGCTCTCGCCCTCGCCCATCGCCGGGGTGATCGAGTTGAAAGGGCGCTCGCTGCCCCAGTAATCGGCGTAGTCACGCGGTAGGTCATCGTTCGGATAGGGGGAATGGTCGAGGCGGTTGTTGCCGACCTCACGCAGGCGGTCCTCGCGCTGCAAGGTGATGTTGTAGGCAGCGCAGAGTGGGGCAGCCGTTTCCAGGGCGCGGCGCATGGTGCTACAATAGAGGATGTCCATCGTGGGGAGTTTGGTGGGCAGCCAGTGGGCCAGGGCCGCAGCCTGGCGTTGGCCCAGGTCGGTCAAGCCTTCGTCCGTATTGCCCTGGTTCCAGCCCTCCAGGTTGACCAGGCTCTGACCGTGTCGTATCATGAAAAGACGCATTGATTTCAACCTTTCGTCAATAGGGTGTGCCAGTCCAGTGTAGACGCCTGGCGGTGATTGTCAAATCGCGGCGCTGCGTTGCAGTAGTTCCAAACGTAGCACACATTCAACCACAAAGAGCACAGAGAACACAAAGAAACGGCAGATCAGGCGCAAATCGGCAACTTCTCTGCGTTCTTTGTGATCTCTGTGGTAAAAAACCAGGCTACATTTGGAACTGCTGGCTGCGGTGAGAGTGGGCTTGGTGACTCCAGGCTGCGGCCGCGAGTCCAAGTGATGGCGGCTTGTAAGAATTTCTTCCCGTATAGTTTCAAGCACGTGAGGGATGTCATGCAACGATTTCAAGATCAGATTGTGGTGGTTACCGGCGCGTCGAGCGGCATCGGCCGCGAGTTGGCGCGGGCGTTCAGCGGTGAAGGGGCCACGGTGGTGCTGGCCGCCCGTTCCGTGGACGCGCTGGAGCAGTTGGCGGCCGAGCTGAGAGCCGCGGGCGGTCAGGCGCTGGTGGTGCCGACCGATGTGCGCGACTACGGCCAGATCGAGCGCCTGATGCATGTCACGCAGGAGACGTTCGGCCGTCTCGATGTCCTGGTCAACAATGCCGGCCAGGGCTTGGGCGTGTGGGCCAAGGACCTGACGATGGGGCCGGTGGAGGATCTCTTCCGCACCAATCTGTTTGGGCTGATCTACGCGACGCGGCTGGCGCTGCCCGGCATGATTGCGCGGCGGCGGGGTCTCATCATCAACGTTTCATCGGTGGCCGGCAAGGTGGGCACGCCCAGCGACAGCATCTACGCGGCCAGCAAGTTCGCGGTCAACGGCTTTTCGCAGGGGCTGCGCGCGGAAGTGGCGCAGCACAACGTGCGTGTGCTGACGGTTTGTCCGTTCTTCACCAGCGGCACCGGCTTCAGCCGGAACGTCGCCGGGCGTGGCTTCGAACCGCGCAATCCGCTGCGCCGCATGAGCGCCCGCCGCGTGGCCGAGTTGACGCTGGACGCGGCCGCGCGCGGCAAGCATGAGCTTGTTCTGACGCGCACGGCCCGCTTCGCCGTGTTCTTGAACCACACCCTGCCCGGCGTGTTCGATTGGGGATTGGCGACGGCCGCGAGGTTTTTGAAGTAGAGAGCGGAGAGCGGAGAGCGCAAAGTGCAGAGTGCAAAGTGCAAAGTGCAGAGAGCGGAGATTCGTGTGCGAGAGCGGAGACCGAAAATCGAAAATCTGAAATTGAAAATCGGAGAGCGGAGACCGGAGGTCGAAAATCGCAAATCGTGAATCGGAGATCGCATGACGCGTCGTAGCGCGTTTTGGCTGATTGTGGTGGTGCTGTTGATTGTGAGCGGGGTTTGGTGGCTGGGACGACCGCAGGCGGATGGGCAGGTCAGTGGGCAGGTGGTGGCGGCGGCGGCGCCATCCACGGTCGGGTTTGAGCGGGTCACCGCGCCGCTGAGCCTTGAGTTTCCGCGCGACCACGGCGCGCATCCGGCTTATTTGACCGAATGGTGGTATTACGTGGGCAACCTGGTGAGCGCGGACGGGCGCCAGTTCGGTTTTCAGTTGACCTTCTTTCGCCGCGCGTTGAGCGCCGAAACGGCCGCGCGCAGTTCGGACTGGGCCACCAACCAGGTCTACATGGCGCACTTTGCTCTGAGCGACATCAGCGGGCAGCAGTTCTATGCCTTCGACCGTTTCAGCCGCGGCGCGGCCGGGCTGGCCGGCGCGCAGGCGCAGCCCTACCGGGTTTGGCTGGAAGACTGGTCGGTGACAGGCGTGGGGCCGCAGACCGAGCACCTGCTGGCGCAACAGAACAGTGTGGCCCTTGACCTGACGTTGGCCTGGGGCAAGCCGCCGGCACTGCATGGCGAGGCCGGGTTGCATCAGAAAGGGCCGGAGGCGGGCAACGCGTCCATGTACTACTCGCTGACGCGTCTGCCGCTGCAGGGCGCCGTCACCCTCGACGGCCAGACGTTTGCTGTCACCGGCAGCGGCTGGATGGATCACGAGTTCGGCACCACGGCCCTGGGCGAGCGGGCCATCGGCTGGGACTGGTTTGCCCTGCAGCTCGACGATGGCCGTGAGCTGATGGTCTACCAGATTCGGCGCGAGGATGGCAGCATCGAGCCGCAGTCGAGCGGCAGCCTGATCGCCGCCGATGGCCGCGTGCAGCACCTGGCCGGCAGCGATGTCCAGATCAGCGTGCTCGACACCTGGCAGAGCGCGGCCAGCGGCGGGCGTTACCCGGCGCGCTGGCGTGTCACGCTGCCCGCCTACGGCCTGACCCTGGAGATTACCCCGCGCCAGGCCGACCAGGAACTGCGCCTGGCGCAAACCTACTGGGAAGGCGCGGTCGCCATCCAGGGCGAGAGCGCCGGCCAACCGATTACCGGTCAGGGCTATGTGGAACTGACGGGGTACGTGGGCACCCTGCGCGGACAGTTGTAGCGCGCAAGGGGATTGACAACCCCTTCGCGCCCTGTTCGCCGCGCTGAAATGCGCACCACGAACGGTTCGTAGTACGCACTTCAGTGCGCTGAAGTGCATACTGACGAACGATCTCCTGATTCCCACGCCCTTTGCTCCTCGCCACGAACCGTGCTATACTCCCTGACCACAGCAACCCAACATCCCAACGAACAAATTTGCTCCACGAATCTGACCGAAAGAATAGCGCCTATGTCCAACCCATCATCCCAACGTCGCCCGCCAGCAACATCCTCTATCAAGCCCGCCGGTCGCGGGGGCGATCTCTTTATCGTGGACAACAGCGATACGGACTGGAAAGTCCGTTCCTACCTCTCCGACTGGTGCGAGCTGTCGTCGGCCATTGACATCGCGACCGGTTACTTCGAGATCAGCGCGCTGCTGGGGCTGCAGGAGAAATGGCAGACGGTGGATCACATCCGCATCCTGATGGGCGACGAAGTGTCGTCTCGCACCAAACGAGCCTTTGCGCGTGGGTTGGAGCGCATCCAGGGCCAGTTGGAGCAGAGCCTGGAGGGCGAGAAGGTCCGAAACGACTTCCTGGAAGGCGTGCCGGCTATCGTCGAGGCGATCCGATCGGGGAAAATCGAGTGTCGGGTCTATAGCCGGGACAAATTTCACGCCAAGGCGTACATCACGCATGGCCGGCTGGCCGTGCTGGGGTCGTATGCCCTGGTCGGGTCCTCCAATTTCACCTATCCGGGGCTGGTGGACAACGTCGAACTGAACGTGCAGATCAAAGGGCCGGAGGTGGGGCTGCTGCAGGAGTGGTACGAGCAGTATTGGGAAGAAGCGGAAGACATCACGCCCGATATCCTGCGCACGGTGGAGCGGCACACCCAGCCGCGCACGCCGTTCGAGATCTGGTTCAAGGCGCTGGATGAATTCTTCCGGGGTCGCGAACTGGAACCGGACGCCTGGGATCAGCAGCGCTCGTTCGTATTTCCGTTGCTCGATAAATATCAGCAGGACGCCTACCGCAAGCTGCTGGAGATCGCCGACCGTTTCGGCGGTGCGTTCCTGTGCGACGGCGTCGGCCTGGGCAAGACCTACGTCGGGCTGATGCTGATCGAGCGGCTGGTGTTCAAGGAGGGCAAGCAGGTCGTCCTCTTCGCGCCGAAGGCGGCCCGCGAGGATGTGTGGGAGCCGGTGCTCAGGCAATATCTGGAACGGGTCTTCAGCGGCTTCGTCAACCTGGTCATCTACAACCATACCGATCTGCAGCGGCACGGCAAGTGGCCCAGGGAGATCGAGATGACCGTGCGCGACGCGGACGCAGTGATCATTGATGAAGCGCACCACTTCCGCAACCCCGGCATTGCCGGCGAAGGGATCAAGACGCCATCGCGCTACCGCCTGTTGCAGGGCTACCTGCAGGATAGCGACCGGCCCAAGCAGGTCTTCTGTCTCACGGCGACGCCGGTCAATAACTCGGTGCATGATTTTCGGCACATGATCGAGTTGTACACCGGCGGGGACGAGCGGCGCTTCGCGCCCACCCTGGGCATCCACAGTCTGCGCCGGCATTTCATTGATCTTGAGAAGAAGATCCTCGGCCGGTTGCCGGCGTCCGAGCAGATGAGCCTGCTGGTCGAAGCGGACATCAAAGAGGCGGAGCGCGCGCTGCGCCGCGACCCGGTCTTCGATGCCCTGGTGGTGCAGCGCAGCCGGGCCTATGTGAAGGAAAGCCAGCGCCTCGACGGCGGCAACGGCGCGCTCTTCCCGGAGCGCGAACCGCCGAAGGTCGTCCCCTACAGCATCAAATCCACCTATGGCGTGCTCCTGCAGAGTGTGCGCACCGCCTTCCACAAGGAGCGGCCGCTCTTCGTCCTGGGCATCTACTATCCCCTGGCCTATTGGCGCGGGGACAAAGAGAGCGTCACCTACAAGTCGTTCGACGAGAATCGCCAGCGTCAGGTCGTCATGCTCATCCGAACCCTGTTCCTCAAACGCTTCGAAAGCTCGGCGCGGGCGTTCGAGGGGTCATGTTGGCGGCTGTTGCGAAAGCTGCTGGCCTGGGTCACGGTGCATGTGACGTCCGAGCACGATCGGCGCCGCCTGGAACGCTGGCGGATCAAGAACGGGGAGTTGATCGGTTATGCCCAGGCGCACCAGTTGGATTGTGGCCCGAAGAAGCCGACGAGGACGAGGTCGAGGAGTTCCTGAATGAGGACATCCTCGGCGCTATCGAGCGGCGTGACCCGGCCCAGTTCGATGTGGATGAGATCCTGGACGACACGTTCGACGATCTGGATCAACTCGTGGATTTCCTGCGCGAGGTCGGGCGGGTGACGCCAGATCGGGATGACAAGCTCAAGGCGCTGATCAAGCTCCTCAAGACCGATCCGGTGCTCAGGGCGCAGAAGGTCATCATTTTTACCGAGTTCGCCGACACGGCGCGCTACCTGGAGCGGGAGTTGGCGGCCGCCGGCATCACAGGTTTGCAGCGCATTGATGGCGGCAGCAATCAACGCCAGCGCAGCGATGTGATCCGCCGCTTTGCACCGTATTACAACGGCCTGAGCAGCGCCGAGCTGGCCGCCCAGGGCAAGCCGCCGATCCGGGTGTTGATCTCCACCGATGTGCTCTCCGAAGGCCTGAACTTGCAGGACGCGACCCGGTTGATCAACTACGATCTCCACTGGAACCCCGTCCGCCTGATGCAGCGCATCGGCCGCGTGGACCGGCGCATGAATCCCGCGGTGGAGGCACGCCTGGTGGCCGATCACCCGGAGCTGAAGCCGCTGCGCGGGAGGGTGGCGTTCTGGAACTTCCTGCCGCCCGATGAGTTGGACGAACTGCTGCACCTCTTCCAGCGCGTCACCAGCAAGACGCTGGTGATCTCGCGCACCCTGGGCATCGAGGGCCGCACGCTGCTGACCCCCGACGACCGTTTCGATCCGATCAAGGAGATCAACGAGCAGTGCGACGGCACACTGTCAGAGGCGGAGCAGTTGCGGCTGGAATACACGGCGCTGGTGGGGGCGCACCCGGCGCTGGCCGCGACGCTGGCGAAGCTGCCGCTCAAAGTCTTCTCCGGCCGGGTCTCGCCGCGGGCGGATGCGCGGGCCGTCTTCTTCTGCTATCGCATCCCGCGGCCCGATCCCAATCTGATCGAGGCCGAGCCGGGCCAGCCGCGCTGGAGCGACGCGGCCGGCTTCACGGTCTGGCTCTGCTACGACCTCGAAGGCAGCCGCGTCCTGACCGAGCCGGGCGCCATCGCCAACCTGATCCGCTCCGAGCCGGACACCCCGCGGCATTGCGCCCTGGATCGCGCGGCGCTCTCCGAGCTGCGCAAGCGGGTGGAGCGGCAGGTGGTCGCCGACTATCTGCGTCCGCTGCAAGCGCCGGTGGGGGTCACGCCGATCTTGAAGTGTTGGATGGAGTTGAACTAATGGACATCGAGCGTTTCCGCAATAGTCCAGCGGGCCGGTTGGTGCGCGCTGGACCTGATGATGCTGCGTACTGGGCTTTCGTGCCCCATCCGCTGCCGCCCGATCTACCGCCGGATGCTGAACTGATGCTGGCGTCGGCCGATGCGGCCTATGCCGTGGGCGAGTTGGCCGCGCTGGGACGTACGATCGTCAATCCACATCTGCTGATCGGGCCGTTCGTGCGGCGGGAGGCGGTGCTTTCTTCGCGCATCGAGGGCACGCAGGCGGACGTCGCTGATCTGTATGCTTACGAAGCAGGGCGGTTGTCTGGACTGGCTGCCACGCAATCATCAGACGACGTGCGCGAAGTGGCTAACTACGTTGAGGCGTTAGAGTATGGCCTGGCGCGGCTTGCTTCGTTGCCGGTCAGCCTGCGACTGATGCGAGAACTGCACGGCCGGCTGATGCAAGGCGTGCGCGGGAAACATGCCACGCCCGGCGAATTTCGGCGCAGTCAGAATTGGATCGGCCGGCCGGGGTGCAGCCTGAACGAAGCCGAGTATGTGCCACCTCCGCCGGATGAGGTGCTGGCCGCATTGGATGCCTTTGAGAAGTACTTGCATACGGATGACATACAGCCGCGGCTCGTGCGGCTGGCGTTCATTCACCAGCAATTCGAAGCGATCCATCCCTTTCTGGATGGCAACGGCCGGATCGGCCGCCTGTTGATCTCGCTGCTGCTGGTGGAGTGGGGGCTGTTGCCCCTGCCGCTGCTTTACTTGAGCGCATATTTCGAGCGCGAGCGGCAGACGTATTACGATCTCTTGTGGCGGGTGAATGCCGATGGCGATTGGCGGTCTTGGACGCTGTTCTTTTTGCACGGCGTTGCAGAGCAGGCCCGGGATGCCAGCGCACGAGCGAAGCGCTTGCAAGATCTGCAGGCCGAGTGGCGCGCACACATCATACATGCGCGAGCGCCAGCATTGACGCTGGTTCTGATTGACGAGCTCTTCCGATCACCGATGGTTACGATTCCGCACGTCGCGAAGTTGTTAGGTGTGACCTATCACAGCGCGCAACGGCATGTGGAGCGATTGTTGCACGCAGGCATCCTGACTCAGGTGTCTGATCAATCTGCAGGCAAGCTATTCTCAGCACGCGAAATCCTGGAAATCACCACGAGCTGAGAAGTAAGTCATTGTCGTTTTCGGGAAAAAAGTACAATTGCTCACCGTGCTGTTGTACTTAACTACAATTGCGAAGCGGTTATGATACTTTTGGGTCGAAAAGTATCATAACCACAGGAGCCTATTCCATGCCCACCCACGCCGACACCCTGCGTTCTATCAAAACCTTCCCCGACCTGGTGCGCTACCTGGAAGACGAGCTTGACTGGCCGCTGCAGGAATACGGCTTCGACGAACTCACCTTCGAGTACTCTCCTGCCGAGTTGGGGCTGCGGGACGAGGACGCGGCCAAGATCAAGACGATCCACCAACTGCGGCCGATGGCCGACGGCCAACCCTTCGGCATCTTTTTCGTGGAGTTCGAGCGCAAACGGATGCCGGTGGTGGTGCTCCGTAGGATCCTGAGCCACCTGGCGCTGAAGCAGCGCGCGGGCGCCAACCGGGCGGGGTCGGCGGCCTGGGCGTTGGGCGATCTGCTCTTCATCTCCGCGTTCGGCGATGAGGCGAGCGACCAGCGCGAGATCGCCTTCGCACACTTCCGCCAGGAGGCCGGCGACCTGCCCACGCTGCGCGTGTTGGGCTGGGACGGCGCGGACACCGGCCTGAAGCTGGATTACGTGGCGGCCGTGCTGCACGAGCGGCTCTGCTGGCCGGCCGATCCCGCGGACGCGGACGCCTGGCGCCAGCAGTGGGCCGACGCCTTCCGCCACCGCCTGGGCCACGTGATCCGCACGTCGGACGCGCTGGCCGAGCGGCTGGCCGAGCTGGCGCGGCGCACCCGCGGGGCCGCGAACACTCTGATGGCGCACGAATCGGAGCGCGGGCCGCTGCGCCAATTGCACCGGGCGTTCCAGACCGCGCTGATCCATGACCTGACCGAAGAACAGTTCGCCGACACCTACGCCCAGACCGTCACCTATGGGCTGCTGACCGCGGCCATCCAGCGCACCGACCTGCAAGGGGGCCGTCACGACACGACCCTCTACTCCGACATGCTGGCCGAGGTGGTGCCGATCACCAACCCGTTCCTGAAGGAGATGCTCCAGACCTTCCTGCACATCGGCGGCCAGCAGGGCGGGATCAACTTCGACGAGCTGGGCATCCAGGACGTGGTGGATCTGCTGCGCGGGGACGAGACCGACCTGCCGGCGATCCTGCGCGACTTCGGCAACCGGACGCGCGGCGAAGACCCGGTGATCCACTTCTACGAGCACTTCCTGGCCGCCTACGACAAGAAGCTGAAGGTGCAGCGCGGCATCTTCTACACCCCGCAGCCGGTGGTCTCCTACATCGTGCGCAGCGTCCACGAGCTGTTGCAGACTGAGTTCGGGCTGGCGGACGGGCTGGCGTCTACGGTGACGTGGGGCGAGATGGCAGCGAGGGGTCAGGGGACAGAGGGCGGCTTTCGGATTCCGGAGGGCACGGACCCCGCGTCGCCGTTCGTGACGATCCTGGACCCGGCGACCGGCACGGCGACCTTCCTGGTCGAGGTGATCGAGGTGATCTACCGACATTTGCGGGCCAAGTGGGACTCTCCGGAGCGCAAGCAGCTACCCGGCCTTTCAACCTTCATCCTTCAGCCTTCATCCTTTGCTGATTACTGGAACGACTACGTCCCCCGCCACCTGCTGCCCCGGCTGCACGGCTACGAGCTGATGATGGCGCCCTACGCCATCGCGCACATGAAGATCGGCCTGAAGCTGCACGAGACCGGCTACCGCTTCGGCAGCGTCGAGCGCGTGCGCGTCTACCTGACCAACGCGCTGGAGCCGCCGGACGACGAGCGTGGGCAGTTGGCCTTCGCCGGCTGGACGCCCGCGCTGGCCCACGAGGCGCAGGCGGTGAACGCGATCAAGCGGTGGCAGCGGTTTACGGTGGTGATCGGGAATCCGCCGTATTCCAGGACCTGGGCAGTTGAACGCGAATGGATTCTTGAGCCTGCTGCGATCCTATTACCAGGAGTGGCGCGCCGTTGGGCGAGCGAAAGCCTAAATCTTGATGACGACTTCGTCAAGTTTATCCGGTTGGGCCAGTACCTTTGGGATGCCCAGGCGTCGGCGTCCTGTCGTTTATCACCAACCACGCCTACCTGGACGATCTTACCTTCGGCAGGATGCGCCAGCACTATGCTGGCGTTCCTCGGAAATTGGGATCCTTGACCTGCACGGAAGCGCCAAGAAAGCAGGATACCTGTCCTGACGGCTCGCAAGACGAGAACGTATTTGATATCCAACAGGGCGTCTCGGTCTGCATTGTTTTGTCGGACAGTTGGAGGTGCTCAAAACTCGTTACTTCATTACGATATGTGGGGCATGCGGCTGCCAAGTACCCATGTTGCATACACGCAGCGGCGGAGATGCTTTGGATCGAGTTTGCAACGAAGCCAACTTTCTATCTTTTGTGCCGCAAATCCCGACCTGCCTGGCAGGAATTCGAGTTCGGCTGGAAGATCCCACGGTATTCAGCTGTTTGGTAATCGGTTGGCATCGTCCGGCGATGCGATAGCTTCGTTTCGAGTGAAGTCAGAAGCAGATTTCGAGGCCAGACTTTGCCGGCCTGCTGGAATCAAGTGTTAGCAACGAGGAAATCGACTTGGAGACGTTATGAGATTGCCTGATTTTGACGGTTTTGATCTCGGAACATGCCGACGAAGCATTAAGAGATATGCACCAATCCTGGCTATCGGCCGGTTGACGAAATGGTTATTACACCGCCGTCACCCGCGGATTCATTTTGTATGCCACGCCCAGAGGTCATCAAATGTTGCAGGGCGGAACATCGGTTTTCACCTGGTGCCGTCAAATCGTTAGGTGAGGCAATGGCAAAACGTGCTCGTTTCCTACCTCACCCGTCTTTGTCTCACAAAAGACGCGGAACGCTGGATACGCTATCTCTATCTTACACGCCACCGTGTAACAGCAATACGCTTTGAGGCGATACAGGGTTTCCCAGTTCGGGCGGGGCAAATATCTTGACAAACAGTTGATTGGACTGTTCCGCGGTTGGAAACCGAGGAATCGCAAAGCCTGCCAGTGCGCAGGCAGGCGGTGCGGCGCAGGTCGGCTTCGAAAGCGACAACCGCGATTTCCAGCTCGCCCAGGCTTGACCCGAAGACATCTTCTACTACATCTATGCCATCTTCCACGCCCCCACCTACCGCGCCCGCTACGCCGAATTCCTGAAGATTGACTTCCCGCGCGTCCCGCTCACGAGCAGCCTGGAGTTATTCCGCTCCCTGGCGACACTCGGCGGCGAGCTGGTCGGTCTGCACCTGCTGGAATCGCCGGCGCTGGCGCGGCACATCACGACCTACACCGGCCCCGCGGCCCCCACGGTCGAAAAGGTGAGCTATGCCGGTGGCGCGGTCTGGCTCGACAAGGCGCAGACGGCCGGCTTCCGCGGCGTGCCGGAACCGGTCTGGAACTTCCACATCGGCGGCTACCAGGTCTGCGAGAAGTGGCTGAAGGATCGCAAGGGGCGCACGCTGTCGGCCGAGGAGATCGAGCACTACCAGCGCGTGGGGGTCGCGCTGAACGAGACGATCCGGGTCATGGGGGAGATAGACGCGGTGATCGAGGCGCACGGCGGGTGGCCGATACGATAGATGGCCTTGTGACTTTCTTATGGAAGAGGGGATTAGTCTGGTGACGGATGACTGCCGATCTGAAGCCATAACCGGCGCGCATTGACCAACGCAGGCCGATTCAACCGGTACAACGATATCCGGCCCGTTCAGCCACGGCCTGCCGGAGCGCGGGCGAGATGTAGGTGTGACTCATGCCGGAGCCGAGACGGGCTTCAATTTCGAGACATCGGAGCCTCGCTCTTGGAGTAGGACGGTTGCCTGGCTGCGCACCAGCATGGTTCGATCAGCGCGGCGCCGTCGAGTTCGTGCAGACGGTTCGCTATGATATCCTCCAGACAACGATCGCCTGGTGCAGCGCTGGGCCTGGTACAGCCTGAACGATCAGATGTACGATCCGGAAACCGGGCAGGGCTTCAACGGCAACCTCTTCGACCCCGTCACGCGCCAAATCACCGCGTTTGGCCGCGATGACTCGGCCCATACGGAACGCCTGGGATTACTGCGCTGAAGCGCTACGCACTCGACAAGCGTGTGGATCGCATTTGCGGAGGCGATTCAGAATTGGCCGCGGCGGACGGAGTAGTGCGCGGCTAAACATATGCACATGTGAGACCTGGCAAGATGGCGTTTCAGTAAGCAAGACAGGACTTGCATTTGCATAATACGGCCTGATGAGCTACCATATGTGCAGTTGGTCGCTTGAACGAACTACTATATGCACATGTGGTTGAATCACCATGCATCTCGATACCTACAACAAGCTTTACCAGATTGCTGAAGCGCAGGCCGGCTACTTCACAACCACCCAGGCTACCGCTGTGGGTGTGGACCGCCAGCGCCTGGCGCGGTACGCAATCATGGGACGTCTCGATCGTATCCGGCGCGGCGTTTATCGCCTGGCGCCATTCCCGCGATCACCACACGAGGATCTTTTTGTCGCCTGGCTGGAGACGGGTCCCGATTCAGTCATTTCTCACGACAGCGCACTGGCACTCTACGAGCTATCCGATGCGCTGCCGGCAGCCATTCACGTGACTGTGTCACCCACTACCTCACGCCGCCACGCGGGTCTGCGCCTGCATACAAGTCAGATTCGTGCTGAGGAGATCACCCATTACGACGCGTTGCCGGTGACGACTGTGACGCGCACTATCGCGGATGTAGCTCTGGCAGGCATGGCGGATGAACTGGTCGAGCAGGCGGCGCAGGAAGCCGTCCGGAATGGGCTGACAACACCTGCGCTTCTGCTCGCAGCAGCCGAACCCCGCGGCCCGCGGGTGATGGGAATCATACGTCGAGCGCTCGAACGGATCGGGCAACTTCCGAAACAGGATTTGTGACGATGAACTATCATTCAGGTGCCGCTTTCCGCCGCGCATTGGAAGATCGCCTGGCAAACCAGAGCGCCATGTCCCAGACACCACTGGTTCGGCTACGCAAGTTGGTTGCCTTTGATCGTTTTCTGGCACGCCTTGTGCAAGCTGAGCCGGATGCCTGGCTTCTGAAAGGCGGCTTAGTACTGCAACTGCGCCTGAGCCATCACGCCCGGACTACCAAGGACATTGATCTTCTCTTGCTGTCCTCGCAGGGTGAAGTACCGCAGATCCTGACGCGAGTCGCGTTGCTCGATCTGCAAGATTGGTTTTCCTTCGCCATCCGGCCAGATACCGTTGCCCTACCCGGAACAGGTCATGGTGGGTTGCGCTTCTTTGTGACCGCGTTGATTGCCGGACGAACGTTCGAGAGTTTTCACGTTGACGTGGGCAGTGGCGATCCAGTGATCGAGCCGGCCGAGAAGCTGGAGACACCTCGTCTTCTGGCCTTTGCCGGCATCCCTCCTGTGACGGTCCCGTGCTATCCGCTGACCCAGCATCTGGCCGAGAAGGTGCATGCTTATGTCCGTCCCAGGGCGACAGGAGAGGGCACACGGGTTAAAGACCTCGTGGATATCCTTCTGATTGCTACGCGTATGACGATCAATGGTCCGGCCCTCCGCGCAGCAATCCAGGCTACCTTCATGGCCCAAGGGGGAGGTGAACCCCCACCGAGCCTCCCCACGCCGCCTCCATCTTGGGCACTGACGTTTCGCAAAATGGCAGAGGAGATCGGGCTGAGGGGTACCACACTGGTGGAGGCCGATCAGATCGCTCGACGTTGCATTGATCCGATCCTGAGCGGGGAGGTGCAGGGTGTCTGGTCGCCGGAAGAACAAGCTTGGGTCTGAAGAGCGGCGTTGGGACGCACCATCGCCAATCCGCATCTGCTGATCGGGCCGTTTGTGCGGCGAGAGTAGAGCCTTTGCTATGCCCACCCACGCCAACCACCTCCGCTCGATCAAAACCTTCCCCCACCTGACGCAGCACATCACGACCTGGGCCGACCCCGCGGCCCCCACGGCCGAAAAGGTGGCGTATGCCACGTTGTCCGCGGAGGATATCGCGCACTACCAGCGCGTGGTGGTCGCACTCAACGAGACGATCCGGGTCATGGGGGAGATCGACGCGGTGATCGAGGCGCACGGCGGGTGGCCGATACGATAGGTCCGTCCGCATCATTTGTAGGAGGTAATCGTGGGCATTACGATCTTTTATCAGGGCGCTCTGCGTGACTTGGGCCAACTGCCGCAGCTTAGCGCCCGACTTGAGGCCGCCTGCGCGGGGCTGAGATGGCCGTGCAGGGTCGTGGACGAGCGCATCCTGGGAACAGGCGAGCGCTACCGGAGCATCGAGATCGAGACCGATGACGGCATCCCCACCAGCACGTTCGAGATTGATGTCGAGCCAGTGGACGATCACGTGCGGGGGGTCGTCATCGCGCCGCCGGGCTGTGAAACGCTCTATCTCACCTTCGGGCGCACCGGCCGGCTGATCGAATACAGCGCCGCGCCGTTCGGCGATTCAACGCCGGGGCGCTATGGGCTGATCCGCGAGCACCTCTTCACCAAGACTCAGTTCAGCTCACCCGAAGTACACATGCAGGTATGCGATCTGCTGCAGATCGTCGCGCCGTTTATGGCCGAGTGGGCGGTCCTCGATGATGGCGGGTACTGGGGGGTGTGGGATGAAGCCGCCTTGCGCGCCACCTGGGCGCGCCACACAGCCATCCTGGACGCGCTCTCGGATCCGGCGCTGCTTCAGGAGATCCTCGAAGCGGCTGGCGTAGACATCGAGGTCACCCAACCGCCGGAAGTGGGCAAGCATCTGACCGTCGCACACCCACTGTGGCGGCAGGAGTGGGGCGTCAGTGCGGGCGAGAATTGAGTTGCGTCATGGGGAAAATGGTGCAGCGCCGGGTTGTCAGACCCGTGAGGTCTGCGAGACTCCAAAGGCGGTCGCTGCGCGCAGCGCCATCAGCACCCGCTCGGTCATGTCGTCGCGCACCTGGCGGAATGCGGTCAGGATCTCTGCGGGGCTGCCCTGCGCTTTGGCCGGGTCTGGAAAGCTGAGGTGCAGGCGGCGTCCTGGCCCCAGCCAGACCGGGCAGTTCTCCGCGGCGTCGTCGCATACCGTGATCACCAGGTCGAATGACGTCTGGCGGAACTCGTCGGCGTGTTTGGAGCGCGCCTGCGCCGGAACAATGCCGATCTCAGCCAGGACTTGCAGCGCCAGCGGGTGAACGTAACCGGTGGGCTGCGTGCCGGCGGAGACCGCGGCCCAGGCGTCGCCCGCCCGCGCGTTGACGATGGCCTCAGCCAGTTGGGAACGGCAGGAGTTGCCGGTACACAGGAAAAGAACGCGGCGTTTCATCGAATCCCCTTGCTCACAGATTTGCAGCCGCCAGCGCCAGTTGGCGCCGCAGCCTGGGCGCATTGAGCCGCTTCCAGGCCGCGGGCACGCGGCGTCGTAGTTTGCGCACCTGCGCCTCCTGACTCGTCAGATAGGCCACCACCCCGGTCATCTCGGGTTGTTTGACCGCGCGCGCCTCCGGCAGGCCGGTCTGCTGGGTCAGGAAATCGCTGAGCAGGTGTACGGCTACATCGGCGTCATGCAGATCGCCCAGCAAATCCTGCGTTTGCACCAGCTCTGCAATCACCGGCGCGACCTCGTGGCCCAACACCTCGCGCAGGTACTCCAGCAGATAGCGCAAGCCCTTGATTTCGATACGCAACTGGTGCAGCATCTCCAGCGACGGCCGATCGAGCACCCACTCATACGCGCGGATAGACTCGAAATCGAGCCAGACCGTGCTGGCCGCCACATGGCAGACCAGCACACGCTGCGGCTGATTGCGAACGAGCGGTCGCGCGCCCGCGTCCGCCGTGGTCAGGAACGCCTCGAAATCGCGCTTGAACTGGCGATAGCGGTTGCTCTCCAGGAAGGCCAGCATGGCGCGGCGCGCCGCGGCGCGCTGCGCCTCCCAGGCCAGGCGCAGTCGTTCCAGCCCGGCGCGCTCCGCCTCAGGCAAACTGGCGGTGTAGCGCTGTAGTTTATCCAGCAGCACATCCAGATCGCGCACCTGGCCCAGGGCGCGCCCGGTGCGGCGCAGATTGCGCGCAAACGGGCGCAGGGCATCCTCATCGAAATAAGGTTCGAAGATCTTCAGCGCGGCGCGCATGCGGCGGGTCGCCACCCGCATATCGTGCAGGGCCTCGATGTCCTCGCCCTTGGCCGCGCCCTTTTCCTGGCGCAGCATGCGCCGAAAATGAAAACGGAGAGTCTTGCGCCCCGCCTCACTCATGCGGTCATCGCTGCGCACGCCCGGCGCCCGGCCGCCCTTGTCCGCGCTGGCCGTATCGGGAACGCCGACCTCTTCGCCCGCGGCCAGGGCCAGTTCTGTCTCGGCGGCGCCGGCCAGCGCCAGGGCAATGAACAGTTTGGAACGCGGTTCCGGCTGCAATGCGGGAAAGGCAGCTTGCAGCGCCGCGCCGCACATCTGCAATTCCGCCTGGCTGCCGTCCTGGCTCAACTCGATCTCCGCCAGCCACAGCGGTTCATCGGCCGCGTTGAACAACACCGCATCCAGGCTCATCTCCGCCACCACGCGGCCGGCCAACGCGACCTGGCGCACGTGGCGCGTCTGCTGAATGCGGATCAACTCTTCCAGCGCATCGCCCGCAGCCAGGGATTGGGCCAGGGTGCGCGCCGGGCCATCCGGCCAGGTTTCGGGCGGGCCGGGGCTGGTCAGGCTGACTTCAACCTCGCTGCGCTGATGAAGGCCCTGCGCCTGGTCCCCGCCGGCATGGAGACCTTTCAGCGTCACCAGCCAGGCGCCATCTGCGCGTGGGCGCAGGCGACAGGCAAAGCCGGCGTGCAGAAAGTTGCGCTCGGCCGTGTCGAAATAGACATCCTCGCCGCGTTTCACGCCCTTGTCGTGCAGGGTGAAATCGTCCAGGCGTGTGAGCGCGAGTAAATGATTGAACTCATCTTCGCCAGGAATGCGAAACTTGAGCTCCACTTCCTGGGCCAGGGCAGAGGCTGGGCTATCGGACATGGCATCACCTCGTTGACAATCCGGTCATTGCGCAATCCGGCGGATTGCGCCACAGTGATGTTTAGCCGGGGGAGCTTTGGGCGGAATCCAGAACGTCCAGTTCGATCATGCGGCCGGTGATCGTGAACACGGTGCGCTCGCAGATGTTGGTCACGCGGTCGGCCGCGCGCTCCAGGTTGTGCGCCACCCACAGCAGGCGCATGGCCTGGTCAATGGTGCGCGGGTCGGCCACGATGCTGCTGATCAGGCGATTCTGCGTGCGCACGTAGAGGGCGTCCACCTCATCGTCTTCAGCCGGCAGGGTGCGTGCGGCCTGCACATCGCGGCGGTTGAACGCGTCAAGGGCGCGGCGCAGCATGTCGCACGCTTTGCGGCTCATCAGGTCAATATCATGCAGTGGGAAAGTCAGCGGTTCGTCGGCCAGCATCAACGTGATGCGGGCAATGCCCTTGCCGTAGTCGCCCATGCGCTCCAGTTCGGTGGCAATCTCCAGAATGGACGCCAGCGTGCGCAGGTCGCTCGCCATCGGTTGCTGCATGGCGATCAGCGCCAGGCAGTTGTCCTCGATGGCGAGGCGTTTCTCGTTGATCAGGCGGTCGTCCGCGACCAATTGTCGGGCGGCATCCAGGTCGCGACGTTGCAGAATGTCCACGGAATCGAGAATGGCCTTCTCGACCATGCTGCCCAAGAGAAGGACATCTGCCTGCAGTTTTTCGATCTCACGTTCAAAGTGCTGACGAATTGACACGATCTGCTCCTGCTTGCCTGTCGGCCTGCAAGCGCCATCCGGCAGGTGGCGCCGCAAAGTTGCATGACTCAACCAAAACGTCCGGTGACGTAATCCTCGGTACGCTTGTCGTTTGGGGAGGTGAAAATAGCGCGGGTCGGGCCAATCTCGATGACCGTGCCTGATTTGCGATTGTCATCCAGCATCATCATCGCGGTGATGTCGGAGACACGCGCCGCCTGCTGCATGTTGTGCGTCACGATGACGATGGTGTACTGTGTAGCTAATTCTACCATCAATTCCTCAATTTTCAGAGTTGCGATAGGGTCAAGCGCGGAACACGGCTCATCCATCAGGATGACCTCGGGTTCCACGGCCAGGGCGCGGGCAATGCACAGGCGCTGCTGTTGTCCGCCGGACAGGGCATACGCGCTGGCGCGCAGCTTGTCCTTGACCTCGTCCCACAGCGCAGCCTGGCGCAAGGAGCGTTCAACTAACTCGGACATATCTCCGTGATAGCCGTTGACGCGCGGGCCGTAGGCTACGTTATCGAAAATGGACTGCGGGAACGGATTGGGTTTCTGGAAGACCATGCCGATGCGCTTGCGCACTTCCACCGGGTCAACGATGGGCGCATAAAGATCAAGACCCTGGAACAAGACTCTGCCCGCCACGCGGGTCGCGGGGATCAGTTCGTTCATGCGGTTGAAACAGCGCAAGAAAGTGCTCTTACCGCAGCCTGAGGGGCCAATGATCGCGGTGATCTTGCGTTCGGGAATCTCCAGGGTGACGTCTTTGAGCGCCTGGCTGGCGCCATACCAAAAGTTCAGGCCTTCGACGCTAAAGGCGCTCTGGCTGGACAAGGCGGCGCCTGTAGCTGGCGGCGATAAAATGACTGATTCTCGTTGCATTGAGTTACTCGCTAGAAACGCTTCTGCAGGCGATCGCGCAGCAGGATGGCTATGGCGTTGGCGGTCAGCAGAACAGCCAGGAGGATGACGATGCCTGCGGCCGCCAGGTTGCGAAAGTCAGCCTGCGGCCGCGAGGTCCAGTTGAAGATCTGGATCGGCAGCACGGTGAACTGACTGAAGATATTTTCGGGTAAGAAAGCAATGTAGGTCAAGGCGCCGATGGTGATGAGCGGGGCGGTTTCGCCCACCGCGCGCGAGAGCGCCAGGATCGTGCCGGTCAGGATGCCAGAGGAGGCCATCGGGAGCACGGTGCGCCAGACTGTTTGCCAACGCGTGCCTCCCAGGGCCAGTGAAGCGTGGCGCAGCGAGGGCGGCACCGCGCGCATCGCCTCACGCGAGGCGATGATGATCGTGGGCAGGATGAGCAGGCTCATCGTCAAGGCGCCGGCCAGCAGGCTGCGTCCCAGCATGAGGGTGCGCACAAAAATGCCCAGGCCCAGCAGACCGTAGACGATGGACGGCACGCCGGCCAGGTTGGCGATGTTGATCTGGATCAAATTCGTGACCCAATTCTGCGGCGCGTATTCCTCCAGGTAGATGGCCGCGGCCACGCCGATGGGGAAGGCGAAGATCGCGGTCAATCCGACAAGCCAGAGGGAGCCGGCAAAGGCGGAAAGAATGCCGGCCTTCTGTGGAAAACGTGAGGGGAAGCTGGTCAGGAATTGCCAATCGAGCCAGCCGCGGCTTTTGTTGAGCACATCCAACAGCAGGACGGCCAGGACGATCAGGCCGATGAGGGTGGCGGCAAAGGTCACGGCGGCGAAGATGCGCCCGGCGCGCTTGCGTCGCGCCAGGCGCCGGCGAAACTCAAGATTTGGGTTGGATGCTATGTCCATCTATTTCTTTTACCCTAATTGCGGTACAAATCTACTGATAGACCTGGCGATAGCGGGTCAGGATGCGTTGACTGATCAGGTTGAGCGCGAAGGTCATGATGAAGAGCAGCATGCCGACGGCGAAAATGGTCTTGAATTCGATGCTCTGCTGCGGATTGTCGCCCAGGCTGACGCGGGCGATGAATGCGGTCATGGTCTCCATCGCTTTGAGCGGATTGAGCTGCATGATGGTGCTCTGCCCGGCGGCGATGAGGACGATCATGGTTTCACCGATGGCGCGGGAAATCGCCAGAATGAAGGCCGCGGTGATGCCAGACAGGGCGGAGGGCACGACCGTGCGCAGCGTCACCTCCAGCTTGGTGGCGCCCAAGCCGTAGGCCGCTTCACGCAGCGCGCGCGGGACAGCGGTCATGGCATCTTCGCTGAGGGATGAGACCAGGGGGATGATCATGATGCCCATGACGATGCCGGCGCTCAAGGCGTTGAAAACCTGCATGTCGGGCCACAACTGACGCAGCAGGGGTGTGATGAAGGTCAGGGCAAAATAGCCGTATACTACCGTGGGCACGCCGGCCAGAATTTCCAGAAGCGGTCTGAGCACCCGGCGCACGCGCGGGCTGGCATACTCGCTCAAGAAGATGGCCGCCAACAGCCCCAATGGCAGGGCAATGAGCATGGCAATCAGCGAGACGACGGCGGTGCCGGCCACGAGCGGTAGAACGCCAAAGCTGGGCGGGCTGAAAAGGGGCGTCCATACGGTGCCGGTCAGAAAATCGAGTAAGGGCACGGCGCGTAGAAATTCAAGGGCCTCGAAAATCAGGACGCCCACGATGCCGGCCGTGGTCAAGATAGAAACGGCAGCGCACAGAAAAAGCACGCTGCCGATGATCCGCTCGCGCATTGAGCGCCAGCGGTTGCCCACCAGGGGCGCGCCAGGGGCAGCGCGCTCGTGCTGCGCGGTCCTATTCGCCTGTAGTTGATCCATCATTTTGCTGCCAGTCTCCCTGGCGAGTCAGTTGAACAAGCTCGTGATTGAGCATAATTTTACGCCAAGTTGAAATTCTGCGCCACTCTGAACACAACACCATGCCAACCCGGCGCCGGGCTGGCATGGTGTCATTACGTTGTACTTGAGCCTCGCAAACAGGCCCTGGTCAACGTTTACTTGGCAAACTTGGCCAGGGCCGCCTTGCCTTCATCGTAACGCGCCTGCGGTACAGCCACGTAACCGACCTCATCTACGATCAACTGCGCATTGTCAATGTAGAATTTGGTAAACTCAAAGACCTCCGGGCGACTCAGCGCGCTGTTCTTGACATAGAAGTAAAGCGGCCGTGAGAGCGGCGCATAGGCGCCCTGGTTGACGGTGTCGAAGTTCGGCTCGACGCAGCCCTTGCCGCCATCAACCTGCACGGCGCGCAGCTTGTCCTTGTTTTCGATGTAGTAGGCCAGGCCAAAGTAGCCGAGCGCATTGGCGTCGCCTTCGATTCCCTGCACCAGGACGTTGTCATCTTCGCTGGCGGTGTAGTCCGCGCGCGATTGCTTGGCCTTGCCATTGATGACCTCGGTGAAGAAGTCGAAGGTGCCAGAATCGGTGCCGGGGCCGTAGAGGGTCAGCGGCTGATCCGGGAAGCTGGGATCAACGTCCTTCCAATTCTTGACCGCGCTGCCGGTGTCCCAAACAGCCTTCAACTGGGCCACGGTCAGGCACTGGGCAAAGGTGTTCTTGGGATTGACCACGACGGTCAAGCCGTCCAGGCCAACCAGAAACTCCGTATACTCGACCTTGCTCTGCGCGCAGACTTCTTTTTCGGAATCCTTGATCGCGCGCGACGCATTGGAGATGTCGGTCTCGCCGTTGCAGAACTTCTTGAAACCGCCGCCGGTGCCAGAGATGCCCACGGCTACCTTGACTTTGGGATGCACGGCGCCAAACTCTTCCGCGATCGCTTCGGTGATGGGGTAGACGGTAGAAGAGCCATCAATGGCGATGTCGCCGCTCAATTCGGCTATGGGCGCAGCGGTCGGCTGGGCCGGCTGAGTGGCTACGGCCGGCTGAGTGGCTACGGCCGGCTGAGTGGCTGCGGGCGCCTGAGTGGCTGCGGGCGCGCCGCACGCGCTCAACGTCAGCGCCAGCAGAGTGAGGGCATAAACGAATCTCGTACGCATAGAAATTTCTCCTCGATGTTGACCTTAACAGGTTTACGTCATGCGGTGAAAAGGCTGCCGCGGCCCTTGCCCTATCGAAAGGCAGGCGCACGCAGATCTCGATCCGCACGCTGAGGATAGCCGGCTTGATTTAACTCGGCATTATGCGACGGTTAATGATTGGTAATTTGTGGATTAAGGCTTGATAACGTCTCTTGCCCGCAGCCCTGCGCAGGCTGGCTGCCGCACACATCGCCGGGCCAGCCGACAACGCCCGCCGCGGCGCAAGCTCCTTACCCGGCGGGCCTGCGCAAGGTTGGGCGATTCTTCGGCCAACAACCCTCGCAGGGGCCAATGGACATCGCAGCGTTGACTTGTGACGACGTTGCGTGCCTCTGAGTTCGTCATCTTGCCGCAGCCCTGCGAGGGGGATCCCCTCTGAGGTCGTCGTCTGGCCGCAGCCCTGCGAGGGGGGGACGCTACGGCGCCAGGGGGAAGTATCGAACCTGCGACTGGCACGATTGCACGGCCAGGTCGTCTATCTCCCAGCCGCCGCTGGGCCGGCCGACCGTCCGATCAGTGCCGACGCGAAAACGAAAGCGCACCGTTTGCCCGGCGAATGCGTTCAGATCCACGATGTTGTGCAGGTATTCCCACTGATCGCCGCACCAGGCCAGGCGACCGGCCAGCGGGTTGTCGAAATCGGACGAAATGACCCCGTTGTAGGGCTGGGTCAAGAGCATTTCGTTCGGCGCCTGCGCCCAGGTCACCCCATCATCGGTGGTGATTTCCAGCAGAGCGCCATCGTAACAGCCGGCCGTGCCGTCCTCGAATATCTGACTGTTCCAAAACTGGAGCGTCAGCGGCGCTTGCCCGCTGGGCAGGCTGAACCGCGGCGAAATCAGATGCACCTCGCTGACAGCGGCCGGCGCACCGGCGTGCCAATACTGCGGCGGGCTGTGCCAGCGGTTGGTTGCCAACCCCCACTGGTTTGGCCCGCTCACCGTGACGGCGGTCCAGCCGTCGGCCGCATGAGGCCCGTCGAAGTCGTACATGGCCTGCGCAACCGGCGCCGTCCCTGGCCCGCAGGCGCCGGGGGTGTTCAGAGTCGTGAAGCTGAACACGGTCGAGGTTGCGCCCGCCCCACACGTATTGAACGCTTGGACGCGCCAGTAGTAGCGTGTGCTGGTGAGCAGGTCGCTGCCCGGTGTAAAACTGGCGCTGGTCAGGCCGCTGGCGGCAGCGACGATCGTGCTGAAACTGGCATCGGACGCAATCTCGATGGCGTAGGTTTGCGCCTGGCTGGCCGCGTCCCAGGTGAAGGTCGGTCGCCGCGGCTGCAACGGCGCGCCGTCGGCCGGCGCGAGCAGCCCCGGCGCGGCCGGCGCCGCGTCGAAGACATCCAACCCCACGGTGGTGGTGTGCGTGGCGCTGACCGCCATGCCCACCACGTTGATCGAGTAGGCGCCTGGCGGCGCCGCGGCCGTGTTGCCGAGCGTCAGCGTCGGGGTGACCGGCGGCGTGACGGGATTGCCGCTAAACCCGATCATGACCCCAGCCGGCGCGCCGCTGGCGCTCAGGCTCACCGGCTGGTCGAAGCCCAGGATGGCGCCAACGGTCAGCGTGTAGGCGACGCTGATCGGCGCGCAGACCGACTGGCGGGTCGGGAAGCCTGCCAGGGTGAAATCGGGTCGCACGGTGCAGTTGGCGCACACCAGCGCAAACCCCTGGTCGGTGGCATCCCCGTTGTACAACACCGCATCGCCCGGCAGGTTGGCAGCCTCCACCCGGATGGTGACAACATCGCCGTGGCTGCGCAGGTAGACATTTTCCAGGTTGTTCCTGGCGTCGGCCGCGCCGCCGCTGGTTGACCAACCGCGGTCGAAGACGTTGCCTTTGTAGGCGACCGCGCCATCGGTCACGGTCAGGTTCAGGTCGTTGACCAGGGCGGGATTGGCGCCCACCGCGCCCGGCGCGTCGCTCCAGGCCAGCGTCACTTTGAGCGGTCGGGTCGGGTCGGGCACACCCACCGTGATTTCCCAGAATTCGCCCGTGTCGCGTAGCACGGTGGACTGGTCATGATAGACCATGGCCAGACCGCTGCTGATGACGTTGGTCAGGTTGATGCGCCCCCACCCTTGCAGGATGTTGGGGATGGCGCCGCTGCCCATGTCCACGGCGCCGTTGACCAACAGCGCCTTGGCCATCGCAGGGCTGGGATTGGCGCCGGCATCGAAGCTGCGCCACCACTGTGTCAGCAGCGCCAGCGCGCCGGAGGTGTGGCCGGCGGCCATGCTGGCGCCTGAACAGTAGGCGTAGAGGTTGTTGGTTCCAAGGATGGCTGTACTGCAATCGCCGCCCAGGTGGTTGCGCGTGGAGGCGATGTTTTCGCCCGGCGCGGCCAGCGTTGGCCCATAGCGGCCATCCACGGTCGGCCCACGGCTGCTGAACTCAGAAGTGGCATTCATGTCATCACCCCAGCCGAAGAGGGGATTCACGCTGCTGGCGGCAACGATCAGGTTCTTGGCCTCGGCGGGCGCGGTCAGCGTGTTGGCGAGATAGCCGCTGTTACCGGACGGAAAGACCTCGACGAACGGCTCGGCGATGGTCGGCGTGTCGAAGTTGCCGTCCAGGACGATGAAATCGTGTATGCGCTCCGTGGCTTGATAGCCATGATTGATCCCTTCGCCGCTGGTCCAGGCGCTGCTGCCGCCGACCGCCCCGCCCAGGATGGCGAGCCGGCTCATCTCCTGCCAGCCGCCGGCCGGCGGCCAGACGTTGCCCGAGAGAGGATTCATGGCGAAGATGTTGGCGCCAGGCGCCACACCCAGGCCGTACAGAAAACCCTGCGCATTGCCAAAGCCACCGGCGCCGCTGCTGGCGATGGTGCCGGCGACGTGCGTGCCATGACCGCCGCCCGCGCAGTCGCTGCCCGGCTGGCCGGGGATGCTGCAGGCGCCGGGGAAATCGGCCCCCCCCACGATGCGGCCGCTGAAGTCGGGATGATCGTAATCCACCCCGGTATCAATCACGGCCCAGGTGACGCCGCGGCCATCGAAGCCCAGGTCCGCCAGCCAGGCGCGATAGCCCGGAAACGGCCGGCCGGCTGCGTAGTTGCCGGCCAGGATCTGATCGGCCGCTTCATCCTGCACCTGCGGCTGCGGGCTGGCATAGGCCACAGCCAGGACTGCGCCGAGTTGGCTGACAGCAGTCAGTGCGTCGGCGTCCAACGTGACGATGGCGTCGAAGAAGGCCCGGTCCGGCTGCGAGGGAAAAACCTGCACAAGCTGAGCGCCGAACTTCGCCAGCGCGGCCAGGATCTGATCGGGCTGGCCGTCGTTGTAGAACATCACGTCCACATTTTCGATGCGGCCGCGGCGGTTGTGCAGGTCTGCGTTGAGCTTGTAGGCCGGATGAAAAGCGCCCTGCCAGCGCACAAAGGGTTGCGTGGCAGCCGCCTCAGCCTGCGCCGCCGTGCCCCAGACCAGGTAGGTGTTGGAGGGGTAGTACTGCAGCGGCTTCAGCCCGGCTGCTGCCAGGTCCGCCAGCCAGGCGTCCTGAATGGGGCCGGCGAACTGCACCAGGCGCAGGGCCGGGCCGGCGTCCAGGGTCTGCATGGCCTCCGGCAGATCAGGCTCTCCTGCGATCAACGGGTCGAAAACGAACTCGCGCACCCGCACCTGGCCGGCCTCTTCATCCAGGGTAAAAGGCAGGCCGCTGGCGCGCAGGCGGGCGAGATCGGCCGCATTCAACTGCAGCCAGCGAAAACTGCCGTAGTTGATGGCGGCCTGGGGGGATAGGCCCAGGGCAGTCACCTCGCTGACAGCAAAGTCGGGGATGCGCACGAAATGATTGCCGCCGCCAGGCGCTGGCGGCGCCGCGCCGGCCGGCAAACCAGTCAACAGCAGGCTGAGGATGATGAGTCGCGCCAGCCCGCGCAGGCGCCGCGTCCTGTCAAATTGAGAAAACCGAGTTAGCATAAGATACTCCTTCCTCCCCTTGCGCAGGCTGGCTGCCGCACGAATCGCCGGGCAAGCCGAGAGCCCCGTGAATGAATTCACGGTCTGATACACCCCCGTGAATGAATTCACGGTCTGATACACCCCCGTGAATGAATTCACGGTCTGATACACCGAAACCTGCTAAAGCAGGTTGGTATTGGGTGCGACGGCTGAATTCGTAAGACTTGTGGAGAACGAATTCACAACCCCAACCACCGCGACCTGACAAGACCAGTTCCCACCAGCGCAACCCGCTTGAGCGGGTTTCACATATCAGTGAATGAATTCACGGTCTGATACACCAAAACCTGCTAAAGCAGGTTGGTATTGGGTGCGACGGCTGAATTCGTAAGACTTGTGGAGAACGAATTCACAACCCCAACCACCGCGACCTGACAAGACCAGTTCCCACCAGCGCAACCCGCTTGAGCGGGTTTCACATATCAGACACCGAATTCATTCGGTGGGCTGAATTCACGGTCTGATACACCAAAACCTGCTAAAGCAGGTTGGTATTGGGTGCGACGGCTGAATTCGTAAGACTTGTGGAGAACGAATTCACAACCCCAACCACCGCGACCTGACAAGACCAGTTCCCACCAGCGCAACCCGCTTGAGCGGGTTTCACATATCAGACACCGAATTCATTCGGTGGGCTATCGCACGAGCGGCAGATACAGGGGTTGCAGCACGACGTGGCGCAGGATGACCAGGCCGCCGCTCTCCGCCGCGACGTACACCTGATCCCCCGCCACCGCCACATTCCAGGCGTAGCCAGGGGTGACATAGGCTGCAGTCTCCCGCGGCCGCGCCGGGTCGCTCACGTCCAGCAGGCGCACACCGGCCGGCCCGTCGGCCAGGTAGACCCACGCGCCCTCCACGGCCACGCCCCACACCAGGCCCGGCGTGTCGTAGGTTGCCACGAGCTGCGGCTGCGCCGGGTTGGAGACATCCACGATGTGTAGCCCTTCCTCACGGCCGGCCACGAAGGCCAACGTGCCGCTGATGGCTACCTCCACCGCTACCCCCGGCGTTTGCCAGGAACCGACCTCGAACGGGCTGTCGGGCTTGGAAACGTCCACGATGCGCAGCCCCGCCGCCCCGTCCGCCAGGTAGACCAGGTTGTCCACCGCCGTGACCGCATACGCTCCTCCCGGCGAGTCGAAGAGGCCGATCTCCGCAGGATGAACCGGATCGCTCATGTCAAGTGAGTACAGACGGCCGTGCATGCGATCGGCCGCATAGGCATAGCGCCCCGCAATCGCAACATCCCGGATAAAGGTATCGTAGGGTTGAAAGAAACTCAGTTCCCACGGTTGGCCGAGATCCTGCACATCCACGATGCGCATCCCTTTCGGTCCCGCCGCCACGTAAGCGATCTGCTCGTCCAGGGTGACGTTCCAGGCCATACCCGTGCTGTCGTATGCCGCCATCTGCGCCGGCTGGTCGGGTTGGCTGACATTCACGATGTGCATGCTGCCATCATGATCCGCCACATAGGCCAACACCTGGGGGGTGCAGCTACCGGCCTCACACACCGACTGCGACGCCAGGCTGACCCCATACGCACGCCCCGGCAGGTTGAACCAGCCCACGCGCATGGGGGCGGTGGGATCGGCGCCGCTGATGACCTGCAGGCCCCGGCTGCCGCAGGCAACAAATGCCAGGGGGGTCTCCTGCCCTGGCAGCATGGCAAGCGCCACCTCACCCGCCTCTCCCAGCGTATCGTAATAGCGCCAACTGACCAGCGGGCGTTGTGGATTGGCGACGTTGATAGTATTCACGATCCCGCTGTCCGCAAGGACGAACACGCGGCGCTCCGCCGCTGCCAGCCTGGAGATGAATCCGATGGATACCATCGAAGCTCCCACCACGCGACGTGGTTGGGTGATATCGCTGAGATCCATGATGTCCATCCCGGAATCGCCGCCAATATAGGCGTAGCCGCCGGCCAAAGCGACATCGCCGCTTTGCATCATCCCCATGTAGCCACTATAACTGGCCGTCAACAGCGGCTGGTCGGGATCAGTGACATTGACGATGTAGTAATAACGGTGTTCATCGGTGACATGGGCGTACACCTGCCCCGGTACGCTGGTCAGATCGGCGGCCACGCGCCAGGCATGGCCCGGCGTGTCGTAGAAGCCAGTCTCCCGCGGTTGGGTTGGGTCGCTGACATCTACGATGCGCAGACCGGCCTCGCCCACCGGCACGTACACATAGACCGACCAGGAACCGGTCGCAGTGGGAACCGCGGCCGCGGCCACATCCTCGGCCGCGGCCGGAAGCGCCAGGGAACTCGCCAGTGTGGGCGAGAGGGGATCGGTGAAATCCACGATGGAGAGAGTCGCGCCGGTCACCAGGTAGAGAAAGGCAGGCGGCTGGTCGCGCCGGTTGACGTGTGCGGGCGCCACCGCGGCAAACGTCATCGCGACCACCGGGGCCGAGAGCGCCAACGACCGCCCGACCAGAACGGGCATCGTGGGGTGAGCGATGTCCAGCACTGTCACCGTCTGGCCCAGGCCGATTGCCGCGTAGGAACCAGTCAGCGCCACGCTCGAGACATCCCCGGCAACCTGGGCTGTCAGGATGAGGTTCTCCTGCGGCCAGACCGTGGGGGCGCCGTCTTGCACCAGGCCGCTGGTGCGCAAGAGAACCGGGAGCAAGAGCAGCCACATCCAGGGTTTGAACATCGTTGTTGAATCCTTTTCAGATAGAAACCCGTTTTCTTGGAGAAAACGGGTTTCTGTCAAGACACCGGCGGCGCATTCAGGCAGTTCCACGTCAACCCACCGTCGTCTGAATGATAGTAGTGAAAGTTGCTGCCAGCCTGGGTCGAAAGAAACAGGCTCAACGGCCGGGTACGGAGCCCAGTCTTGCCGGCCAAAGGTAAGTAAGCCTGGTGACTGAACGTTGCACGGACCGCAGGCGACGCGACACCTTCTGGACCGCTCCCCTGCTGGCGCAGACCGCCATTACCCGGTGCAACCTGGTTGGAATCACCTGCCGACCTCCTGACATCGAGGCGTGGTTTCTGCACACCGCTCGCGATGACCGACCAGTTCGCGCCATCATCGTAGGATACCAGCACAGCATTTTCGGTCGCAATGAACAGCGTGCGATCTTCGACAAAATTGGGTGAAAGATCCAGGTCTGCTATATGAGCTTCGCCGCCAAGACCAAACACCGGTTGCCAAGTCACCCCGCCGTCCTGACTCTTGAACAAGGTCTGCACCTGCGCCCCAAATACCGTGTGATCGCGGGCGAAGTTCGGCGAAAACATGATCAGGTAGCCTGGCCCTGGTTCTCCTTCAGGCCGCTGCCAGGTCATGCCGCCATCCGTGGATCTTATCAGATAATCCGCCAGGCTATACAGAGTGCTGTCTTCGGCAAAAGTTGGCGACACATACAAGAAATAGGCGTTGGTCTCGTCCCACACCGCCTGCCAACTCAAACCGCCGTCGTCGGAGCGCAAAATACCCAAACCGGATTCAGTGGGGAACAATGGCTCAGCGCGAACCGCAAAGATCGTTTCTGCACGATCCGTAGTAAACATGCCTAGGCAATTCGGATCACAGGCTGTACGTTCTTGCCAGGTGATGCCTGCGTTCGTACTGCGCGCAATCCCATAGATTTTACGCCGGTAATGCCAATGTCGAATGTAAAGCGTTACGTCTGCGTCTTCAGACGCACGAACGACAGCCAGGTCGGAGGCTTCTTCGCCAATGACTGATGCACGATAGATCATTTGCCAGGTAGTCCCGTTGTCCCGACTGCGCCAGAGTTGTGGAGAGTAGACAAAAAAGAGCGTGCGATCTTCCTCGTAAACTGGAGAAGGCACGAGATTGCTCCAATACAAATATGGAACAGACGAACACAACGGCAACGTAGAATGCGCGCCGTTTGGCTCTGCGCCGGACAACGCCCCATCTACCCCGTTGTTAGAAATCATGAGGAATGCAACCGTGATCCATTGAAGTATTATCATCAACGGCCTGATTCGCCGCATTGGCCCCTCCCTTCACGGTGTTGGCGTATACGTTGGCGTCACTGTCGGCGTCGGCGGCCACCCGGGATCGTAACTGGCCCATTCGTTTCCTAAGATCGTCAACCGATAAGGCGGCGTGCCGGTTGCTTCGGGTTCCATCAAGCGCGTTCGCGCATCACCATCAGCCACACTGAACCAGGAAAGGCGGCGATAACCAGGATTTTCAGACGACCCCATGAACCCCGCCATCGGTTTCATCAGGTAGTCTCGCACATCTAGTCGCGAAGGGGTGGGAGTAGGGGTCCCAGTAACTGACGGAGGACCATACAAATAGCCATACTCTGTAATCCAAAACGGTCTATCTCCGACCTCAACGGTTTCAGTCGCCCGAAAAGCAGCCACATAAGTTGGAAGCTTGGTTCGCAAGCATGAGTCAAACACCTCGTTAATCGGTCCCGAATTGCATTCAGTGCTGCCTGTATAGGGGTAGACGTGCAGATGGATGCCATCGAAGCCGAGCGATGGCGTTGGAGTAGTCGTGGCGTCTCCATCTCGCAGTCGTCGCAGTTCAGTGATGAACGCTACCCACCAGTTGGTTCGATCAGCATGATATTGCCCACAGCACAGAACACGAGCCGTAGGGTCTACTTCCTTGATTGCCAAATACACCCTGGCGTATTCTTGCGCGGTTTTCACCGCCAGCTTTTGCGTCTGCGCGTTTAGGTCAGGTGCGGGTGTTACATTCTCGCCCCACTGACAAGTTACATCAGACGTATTGGCACAGAAAACTTCTGCACATTGTCGGTAGACGTAATAGGCCGTGGGCGTAACGCTTGGCGTAACGCTTGGAATCGGCGTCGCACGCAGCCTGATCGCAGGGTGATCCGGCTCGTTGAAGACCAACCAGGTGCGTCCCGGATGCAGCGCAACAAGCGCGCGCAAGGGGTCAGTGGAATTCCCGAAGAATCCGCACCACACCATCGGCACGAAGCCGAGGTGATCATACTCGCCATAACTGCTGTCGTCTCCCCAGTCGTACCACCAGCCCAGGTTGAAGTTGTCGAGATGAGAGGTGTCCGACCAATGCTGACCTTCTTTGATGGCATTTCCCACCCCCTTCCAGCCATAGAAAACGTTGACATGTGGAAGATAAGTGAGGTGAGTTGTCTGTGGCAGCGACAAGATCACCGCAGATGGTGGCGTAATCGTACGAATACCGTCAGGTGTTCGAGTAACGGTGGCAGTCCTCTGCGGGGTGGATGTGAGAGTACCAATACGTGTCGGCTTGGGGTATGCATAGCGGCGCTCGCCCAACACGCGGGCCAGGGCGTCATCGGTGATGACGCCGATCGGCCGGGGCGTCTGGATGGGCGAGTTGAAGAGCAGCCGGCTCATGTCGCCGGCGGCGCCGGCCTCGCGGGTGGCGTCGCCGTTCGGCGCAGAGAGGGCCATGGTGATCAGTCCGCTGACAAGGGCGAGCGCCAGCAGCGGCCATGCACTGCGTGCTTCACCTGGTGGGTTAGGGGTCATGATAACCTCCTCGAAGTGTTCATGGGTTTGACAGTCAACCGGTGCAGACGGCTGATGCGTCTCACATCGTCAGTATAACACCCCCCATCGGCCCTGTCAATCGCCTTTTTGCGCACAGGAGACGTGAAACTCCCCTTGTGCAGGCTGGCTGCCCCAAAAAGTCGCCGGCTACAGGCGCAACAGGACGGCGAGCAAGATCTGCGCCAGCAGGATTTTGCTGATCAGCGCGATAGGGTAGACGGCCGCATAGCCGATGTTGGGCAGTTCATCGCCCGTTTGCTGCAACGCATAGCCCAAGACGGCCGGTTGTGTCTGCAAACCGGCCGTCATGCCGAGCAGCAGCCCCATGGGAATCTTGAAGACGCGGCGGCCGATCCACAGAGTGAGGAAGGCGATCAACATGGTGAGCAACGCGCCGGCGATGAAGATGGTGACGCCGCCGCCCTGCTGCAGCGTGCTGACGAACGCGTAACCGGAGCGCGTGCCGACGCCGGCCAGGAAAAGTACCAGGCCGATCTGGCGCAGCGTCAGGTTGGTGTTGTACGAAAGGTTCCACACCAACGGGCCGGTATGGTCAATGGCGCCGAGAATGAGAGCCGCGATGAGCGGCCCGCCGGCAATGCCGAGCTTGAGCGTCACCCCACCTGGCAGCGGAATGGGCAACATGCCCAGAAGGATGCCAAGCGCCAGGCCGAGATTGAACGGCAGAATGTCAATTTCGCTCAGCGCCTTGTAGGAATCGCCAAAGAACTTCGTGATCGCGTCCATATTTTCGCGCCGCACCACCACGCGCACGCGGTCGCCCAATTCCAGGATTAAGTCATCCTGGGCCAGCAGTTCGATGTCGCCCCGACGCACGCGGGTGACCACCGCGCCGAATTGCTGTGGCAGGTTGAGGTCACGCAGACGCTGCCCGGCCACGTGCGGCCGGGAGACGAAGACGCGCCGGAAATCGTACTCACCGCGGTCAAGCTCCAGATGCTCTTCGCTGACCAGGCCCAGGCTGGCCGCCACTTTGTCAAGTTCCTCCGCGGTGCCTACCACGCTGACCAGGTCGCCCAGATGCAGTTGAGTGTCCGCGGCGGCGATGGTCAATTTCTCCTCGCGCTGCAGCCGTCCAAAGACGACGTCCCAATGCTGGCGCTGCAAAAGCTCAGCGATCGTGACACCGATTGCGGCCGGCTCCGTCACCTGGATAGTCCGATTGACCAGACGCCGACTGCTGGCCGCGACGTCATGCACGCGGCTGGCTTCGGCGGCATAATCAATCTTCCATACGCGCTGCAGCACGGTGATGACCAGGATCATGCCGATGACGCCCATGGGGTAGGTGAGGGAGAAACCGATGACCGGCTCGGCCAGCATCTGTTGTACCAACTGCGGTGACGCCGCACTCTTGATGTATTCCAGGGCGGCCGCCAGCGCGGCGGTGTTGGTGAAGCTGCCTGTAAACATGCCCGTGGTGACGCCCGGCGACAGGCGCAGCGCCGTGCCCACAGCGCCCACCAAAACGGTGGCAAAGATCAACATGACGAGAATGAACAGGTTATCGCGCAGGCCGCGGCGGCGAAATGAGGCGAAGAACTGGCGGCCGCTGCTCAGGCCCACGGTGTAGACAAAGACCACAAGCCCCAACTGATAGACCAGTTCGGGCAATTTCATATCGGGATGCAGCGCGCCGAACGCCAGGCCGACGAAGAGAACCGCCGCAACGCCCAGGCTGCTGCCGCCAATCTTGATGCTGCCCAGCGGGTAGCCAATTGCGCCGACGAGAAAGAGTAAGAGGAGGGGATTGGCGAGAAGGATTTCGATCATTTGGTGTTCATAACTCCCGCTCTGTGAGAGATCGAAGATCAGAGATCAGAGATCAGAGATCAGAGTATCATGAGAAGGACCGGACTCCATTCTAGCACAGAGTCAGGAAAACTTCAATCCTTCTTTACTGGCATTACTGGCAACACCCGTTACCGAAAATAGCGGTCTCCTACATCTTATGGTACACTGTTTGCAACGTCCCCATGTCGTCAGGCCCGTGCGATTACCACCTGCACGGGTCATCGGCCAGGCCAGAGGCGTATGACCACCATTCTCTTTGCCATCATCGTCTTGTTTGCCGCGCTGTTACAGACAATTTCGGGTTTTGGCTTTGCCCTGCTCGCGATGCCCCTGGCCACGCTGGCCTTCTCTGTGGCCGCCCCTGGGGTGATGGGCGTACGCATCGCCGCGCCGCTGGTCGCCATGACCGGGTTCACCCTCTACGCGGTCAACCTCCTGCGCTATCGGCAGGCGCTGCAGTGGCATGCCGTCACCCGGCTGGCCCTGGCGGCCGCCTGTGGGATTCCACTTGGCATCTGGATGGTTGCCACGGTCAACGAAACCGTGGTCAAGCTAATTCTGGCCGCGGTGCTGATCCTTTACGCCCTTAATTCCCTGCTGCGCCCGCTGCTCACCCCCGCCCCTACAAGCCTGACGCCAACGGCCGGGCGCGCCGGGGGCGCCGGCAGCGCCTTCGTCCTGGCCGGCGCGGGCGTTTATCTGGCCGGTTTCCTGGCTGGCCTGTTGGGCGGCGCTTACAACACACCCGGCCCGCCGGTCATCATCTATGGCACGCTGCAGGGTTGGCCGCGCAACGAGTTCCGTTCGATCTTGCAGGCGCTCTTTCTCTTCAGCAGCGCCCTGGTGATCGCCTCACACCTGGTGGCCGGCCATCTCACCGCCACGGTGTGGACCCATTACCTGATCGGCCTGCCAGCCCTCTTGCTCGGCGTCGGCCTGGGCGCACAGGTGGATCGCCGACTCGATCATGACCGCTTTCGCCAGGTCCTCAACGTGATGATCTTGCTGACCGGCCTGGTGTTGATTGCGCAGGAACTGTCACGAAAGGTTTGACCATGCAGACGTTGGTGATAGACATGGACATCCCCCGCATTGTGCTGACGCAACTGCTCAGCCGCATCAGCCCCGCGGCCTTCTTTGCCCGCTCCTCTCCCCTGCGCCTGTTGACTCTGCCCGACCCGCCCCTGCCCCGGCCCGATTGGGTGCGCGTGCGCAATCGCCTGTGCGGCATCTGCGGCAGTGACCTGCATCAGATCTTCCTGGATGCCAGTCTCGACGTGGCGCCTGTGGCCTTGCCCTCGCACCGCCGCATCTATCTGGGTCATGAGATGGTGGGCGAGGTGATCGAGGCCGGCCCGGCCGTGACCCAATTCAAGCCTGGTGACCGGGTGGTGCGTTGGGGTCGCGCCGATGATTGCGCGGCCCGTGGTCTGCCTGACCGCTGTCCGGCCTGCGCGCGTGGGCACCGCGTGCTGTGCGAGCGCGCGTCCGAGCCGCGCGAGCATCACCCCATCGGCGGCGGGTTTGGCGACACCTTCATCACCCCCGCCAGCACGTTGGTGCCTGTGCCCCCCGCGGTGCGCGACGAGCAAGCCATCTTCACCGAACCGGCCGCCGTCGCCATCCACGCCGCCTGGCGTTGCCTGCCGCAGGCGGGCCAGCAGATGCTGGTGCTCGGCGTGGGCACCATCGGCTTCCTGCTCATCCAGGTCTTGCGGGCGGTGCAGCCAGCCTCTGTCATCAGCGCGGTGGCCGAGTTCCCCTGGCAGGCCGACCTGGCGCGCGCGTGCGGCGCCGATCATGTTTTTCTGGCCCAGGCCGATGGCTATGCTGAGACGGCCGCGCGCACCGGCGCTCGTCTCTACCACGGTCGCGCTGGCAATCGTATGCTGCTGGGCGGCTTCGACATCATCTTCGATGTCGTCGGCATCCCCGCCACGCTGACCAACGCCCTGCGCTGGACGCGCGCGCGTGGCACCGTGGTCCTGGTGGGCGTCAACCTGCACCGCATGAACGTGGACCTGACCCCCGTCTGGTACCAGGAAGTCAATCTGCTGGGCGCGGTGGGCCATGACATCGTCTCCTGGCAGGGCGAGGAGATCTCCACCTTCGACCTGGCCTTGCGCTGGCTGCAGAGCGGTGATCTGCGCACCGATCCCCTGTTGACGCATCGTTTTCCCCTGTCCGCCTATCGCCAGGCGTTTGCCACCGCCCTGGACAAACGTCAGGCCCGTTCAATCAAGGTTGCATTCGAGGGGCTGGCAGCCTCCACCGCGGAAGCGTAAACTGCCAGGCTGCGGGCGCAACAAGCCGTCGTCGTGTTGAGTCGTGTAGAAAGGAGCTTTGCTGATGAGTGCTGTGATGAAACCATTGTCCACCAACCGCGAACGCTGGGCCTGGTACCTGTACGACTTTGCCAACTCGTCGTACGCCGCCGTGGTTCTGCTGGCCGTCTACTCCGCCTACTTCAAGAACGAAGTGGTGGGCGGCGCCGAGGGAACACGGCTGTGGGGTCTCTCGATCTCCATCGCCATGATCGTGGTCGCCATTCTTTCCCCCTTCCTCGGCGCCATCGCTGATTTTTCCGCCAGCAAGAAACGCTTCTTGCTCATTTTCACCTCCATCACCTGCGCGTTCACCAGTCTGCTCTTCTTCGTGCAGAAGGGCGACATCGTCATGGGCATGATCTTCTTCATCCTGGCCGAAATCGGCTACCGCAGTGCGCAGGTCTTCTACAACGCCCTGCTGACCGAGATCGCGGCGCCGGCCGAGATCGGCCGCGTCTCCGGCACCGGCTGGGCCATCGGCTCCGCGGGCGGCGTCGTGATTCTGCTCATCATCCTGCCCCTGATCGTGTTCATCAAGGGCGCCTTCATCGTGCGGGTGTCGCTGGTCATTACCGGACTTTTCTTTGCCGTCTTTGCCGTGCCCATCTTCCTGTGGCTGCGCGAGCGCGGCCGGGCGCAGCAGCTCCCTGCGGGCGAGACTTACTTCAGCATGGCCTTGCAGCAGGTGAAAAGCACTATCCGCACCGCACGCCAGTTCCGCGAGTTTCTCAAGTTCATGCTGGCGGTGCTGCTGTACGATGACGGCATCATCATGGCGCTCGACTTTGCCGCCATCATCGGCGCGGTCCTCTTCGGCATGAATCAAACCATGCTCATCGTCTTCGTCATCATCGTCCAGGTGACCAACGTGGTCGGCGCCTACTTCTTCGGTATCCTGGCCGACCGCTACGGCTGCAAGCGCACGCTGACCCTGTCCATCAGCATGATGATCCTGGTCGTCATCTGGCTGTACTTCAACCAGACCCAGACCGGCTTCCTCATCATCGGCGCTTTTGCCGGCATCGCCATGGCCGGCGTGCAGTCTGTCAGCCGCACCATGGTGGGTGCGCTGACGCCCCCGGCGCAGAGCGGCGAGTTCTACGGCTTCTTTTCCATTGTCGGGCGCACCTCATCCTTCATCGGCCCGGCCGTCTACGGCTGGCTGGCCGCCGAAGCCGCGCTCTGGTATGAGCGCCAGGGCGTCGCGGTGACCAGCGCCGAGCAGATGGGCCAGCGCATCGCCATTCTGTCCATCGCCGTCTTCCTGGCGGCCGGCCTGTTCATGCTGCGTTTCGTCAACGAAGAGCGCGGCCGCGCCACCGCCGCCGCCTATGCCACCACCAATTGACACGAAAATAATTCGTGAAAATTCGGAAAATTCGGGCAAAGCCCCCGCCCATCCACCGACGAAATTCGAAAACAAGGAGGTTTGTTTTTCATGACTCAGATGACCGGTGGAGAATTACTGCTGAAATGCCTCAAGGCCGAGGGAGTCAGCACGATCTTCGGACTGCTCGATGGCAGTCACAATTCGTTCCTCACCAAACTGCAAGCGTATGACATGCGCTTCGTGTCGGCTCGTCACGAAGCGGCCGCCGCGCACATGGCCGAAGCCTGGGCGCGCATCCGGGGCGAGCCAGGCGTCGTCATCGGCGGCATCGGCCCTGGCGCGGCCAACATGGTTTCCGGCATCGCCACCGCCTACGCCGAGGGCAGCCCCGTGATTGCCATCACCGGCCAGCGGCGGCGCACCATCATTGATCCCGACCGCGGCGGCGCCTTCCAGGTGCTCGACCTGGTGGATTTCTACCGCCCTGTCACCAAGTTCGCGGCCGGGCTGCGCGACTGGCGGCGCCTGCCGGAGCTGCTGCGCAAGGCCTATCGCATGGCCACCAGCGGTCGCCCCGGCCCGGTCTACATCGAAATCCCCGAAGACCTGCTGCGCGGGACCGGTGATGATGCCGATGCCCCCATCTACGCGCCAGACACCTATCGCGTCGGCCGCCTGGGGCCAGGCGACCCGGCGCTGCTGGCTAAAGCCGCTGCGCTGCTCGCCGGTTCCAAGCGCCCGCTGCTGCACGCGGGCAGCGGCGTCACCTGGGCCGGCGCCGCGCCGGCGTTCAACGCCCTGGGCGAACACCTGGGCGCGGTCATGACCACCACCCTGGCCGCACGCGGCGTCGTCCCCGAAGATCACCCGCAGTACATCCACATCCTCAACCAGGATGCCCTGGCCGCGGCGCGCGGCGAGGCCGATGTGGTGCTCGTCGTGGGCGCACGGCTGGGCGAGCTGGACGCCTGGGGCAAGCCGCCGCTGTGGGGTCAGAGCGAGGGCGCCACCCTGATTCACGTGGACGCGGACCCCGCGTCCATCGGCCTCAACCGCCCGGTGGATGTGGGCATCGTGGGCGATGCGCAGGCCGCGCTGGCCGCGCTGCTGGTGCAGGTGCAGGCCCAGACCGCGCCGCGGCCGTTGCACGATGGCTTTGCCCGCTACGGCCGAGCCACGGCGCAGTTGCAGGCGCAGTTGGCGCAGGCCCTGCGGCCGGGCCGGCAGGGCATCAACTCCGGGCAGATGGTCAAGGCCGTGCGCGAGTTCTTCTCACGTGACAGCATCATGGTGCAGGACGGCGGCAACACCAGCCTGTGGTGCGCCAGCTATCACCCCATCTACGGGCCGCGCAGCTATCTCTACACGGCCAAGTTTGGTCACCTGGGCACAGGGTTGCCCTATGCCATCGGCGCCAAGCTGGCCGCGCCCGAACGCCCGGTCTACCTGATTTCAGGCGATGGCGCCATCGGCTTCAACATTCAGGAACTGGAGACGGCGCGGCGTCACGGCGCGCCGATCATCGTCATCGTGGCCGTGGATGAAGGCTGGGGCATGGAGCGTTCGTCGCAGATGATGGCGCAAATGCCGGCGTTCGTAGAAACCGAGCTATCTCCTGGCATCCGCTATGACCAGATCGCCGCCGCCTTCGGCTGTCATGGCGAGATGGTGACCAGTCTCGACGGCTTGCAGCCGGCCCTGGCACGCGCCGCGGCAGCCGACCGTCCCACGCTCATCCAGGTCATGGTGGACCCGGAGATCAACATGGCGCCGCCCGGCCTGCTTGAATTCGGCTCCCTGGTCTACCGGGCCACCGATTAGCCACCCAATGAGCGGGGGACAGGCGGGGGAACAAGAAAACAACCATGAACCTTCAAGACAAAGTCGCGATTGTCACCGGGGCCGGACGTCGGGGCGGCATCGGTATGGCGGTGGCGCAGCGCCTGGCCGCAGAGGGCGCGCATCTCGTCCTTGCCGACCTGGCGGCGCCGCCATCCACGCTGCTGCACGGCGGTTCCGGGCAGTGGGAGGAGATGCTGGCCGTGGCGCAAGAGATTGCGGCTCTCGGTGTGCGTTGCCTGCCGCTGCGCGTGGATGTGACTCAAGCGGCGTCCGTGGCAGAGATGATCACCGCAACCATGCAAACTTTTGGCCGCATTGACATCCTGGTGAACAACGCGGGCGCGACCATCGGCCCGGCGCCGGTGGCGCAGATGGCCGAAGAGGCCTGGCGACGCACGCTGGAGATCAACGCGACCGGCACATTCCTGTGCTGCAAGGCCGCGCTGCCCGCGATGATCCAGGGCGGCCGCGGCGGGCGCATCATCAACATGTCGTCGCTGGCCGCACGCAGACCCCGGATCTACATGAGCGCGTACGCGGCCAGCAAGGCGGCCATCATCGCGCTGGGCGAATCGCTGGCGCAGGAGGTGGCGTCGTTCGGCATCACCGTCAACGCGGTGCTGCCCGGCGACATTGACACGGCGTTCAAGCAGTGGGGGTTGCAGTTGGAAGCGCAGGTCACGGGCCGACCCTACGAGGATGTGGTTCAAGCCCAGGTCGCCCGCATCCCCGTGGGCCGCCTGGGCACAGCCGCGGATGTGGCGCACCTGGTGGCCTGGCTGGCGTCGGACGAGGCCAGTTTCATCACCGGGCAGGCCTACAACATCACCGGCGGCCGCGAGCTGACGTGAGACCCTGGGCGCCGAATCCCCTTGCGCTGGCTGGCTGGTCCATCCATCGTCGGGCAAGCCAGAACCGATCTTGACGAGAAAGGCTCCTTACCCGGCGGGCCTGCGCAAGGTTGGGTTAATTGACGGCGCCTCGGCTCTCGCCCAACTCGCTTGCACCGTAGGTCACGTCTCCGGCGTGACGACGCCGTCTGCGGCAAATCATGCTTCGGTGCGTCAACGGGGGGTATGGCGAAACAGGAATTCCAAATAAGGTCAAATGAGCCTCGGGGCGCTCAGGCGGCCGCTTGTGCGGCCACCGCCGGTTCAGGCGAGTAGAAGACCAAGTTGGGTTCATACTCGCGGATCAACTGGACGTGTTCCCGCACGAGTGACGCGGCGTGCTTCGCGAGCGCCGGAATCTCGTGCAGCGGGAACTTCTGCGCGAGGGTGCGGGTGACTTCGTAGTCCTTGATGTAGCGATCTACGGCGTGCTGCGAGTGGTTAAGTTCGCGGGCAATGTCGGCTGGCGATTGCCCACGCAGATAACGGCGGATCACCTCGGCCTTGTGCGACACCGAGGGGCCGATATCATGCACTGTACCACGGATCGGCACGGTCATGGCATGTTCTTGCTCATATTGGCGCAGCAACTGACCCGCGTAGGACTCGGCCAGACCGCTGAGCAACGACAAATCCAAGAGGGTCAGGACGCCCCCTTGGTCATACGCCTCCTGACACCAGCGGACAAAGCGTTGCTGGTTGAAGGTGCGGCGCGCCGGCGGCTGATCGACGCCCTGATCCGCACTGAGCAGCGCTACCTCTGCGTCGGTGACCAGGTGCAGGCGGACATGCACCAGGTCGCGAATCTCGGGCGTTTTGCCCGTGGCCCCGTTGGCCACCGCCACCGCGGGCCAGTAGACATGCCGGGGCGGCAGGTCGGTGGCGTAGGCTTGCTCCACCAGCGTCAGAATATCGGCGATGATGGCGTGCGCCACGACGGGGCCGCGCTCGTAACCGTACTCGTTGAGAAACTTGTGGAGCAACTGCTGGTGCAAGGAGCGTTTGGCCCAGCGCGTTTCAGGCGTACTGGTTTGGGTTTTCATGGGATCAAACGCCCCCTTTTAATCTCGGCCGGCGTGGCCGTGGCCGCGTCGGGCGTGCCGAGCAGGATCTGCAAGCGGTCGTTGGCCGCCGGGCATTCTTGATACAGCGTCAGGTACTCCTGAATGAGGCGTTCAGACAGCCCGGTGGCGCTGCGGATGGCGGCGCGGTCCAAGTGCTGCGCCTGCAAGCGAATGATGCGCACGAAGTCGTCGCAATAACGTCGAATGGCGCCGATACTGTGATGCCGCCGGCGCTCGATCTCGCTGAAGGTGTAACCGGCGAGATAATCACCGACGATCTGCACCTTGTGACTGACGCCCTTGCCGATGTCTTTGACTTGGCCGCGTGTCGGGACCCGCAGATCTTGCTGCCGCAGTTCATGCACGTCGCGTTTGATCGTCGCCAGACTGCTGCACAGCAAACAGGCCAGGTCTTCGTGGCTGAGCAGCCCGCCTTGCGCCTCAGCCTCTTCGGTGAGCCGTAAGAGCCGCTGCTGCCGCAGCGCCGCGACGCCAGTGCCCAAGGCGATCAAATCATCCGGGCTGTGCAACGTCAACTTCACGGCCACCCGCTGGCATGCGGTCAGCTTCTGGCCCGCCGGACTGGCCTTACTCACGGCCAGGTAGGTCAACTGGCCGTTCTCACGCCGTTGGGGATAGTAGTCCTCGTCATAACGGCGCAACTGCTCGAGCAAGGTGCGCGCCACCAGCGGCGCCAACTGAAAATCGCGCTGGATACGTTCGATGATGGCTTCCCCCGCTTCTTTGGTCTGTAAGCGGGCAATGGCTTCAGATTCCATGTGCTCCTCCTGGGATGCTGCGTCATACGCTATTCTAGGTGATGATCTTCGTTTGGACCATTTGCTCGGCTGGGATTGCCAAATCCTCGCCGTGGCCGCCGGATTGCCAAATCCGGCGGGAGCTGCTGGCCGAAACGAAGATCGTCGCCCTATTCTACATCCCGAGGGTCATTTGAGCCTAACGTAAATGTGAACGGAATGGCTGCCCGTAAATGGGCCTGCGCTCCTCATTCGGGCGGTTTTGGCCCAAAATCCCCGAGATAGGTGGGCAGCAAGAGGGATTGTGGGCGTTGGAGAGCTACATTTGGAAATGCGGCGCCCCGTAGGGGCACCTTGACTTGAGCGAGCGATGCCCCCCCACACCCGTCGTCCCGTAGGGACGATTGAATGAGGCCGCCCCGAGCGCAATCTATACCACGACCGCGGGGGATGGATTCAACCGTCCCTACGGGACGGATACGGCTCGTGCGATGATGGATGGCTAAGGTCAGGTGTCCCTACGGGACGCGTCGCGCCCACCAGGACGGCCTGGCGCTGGCCAGTCACATGGATGGCTACATTTGGAACTGCTGATGGCGAAAGGAGAATTCCAATGGAAGGTGCAGATGCAGCGGTGATTGACTGGCTGCTGGCGGGCGACCCGGCCATTCGCTGGCAGACTCGCCGTGATCTATTGGATGAACCACCCGCGCTCTGGGCCGCGGACCGGGCGCAGGTCGCGCTGACGGGCTGGGGCGCCCGGCTGCTCGCCCGCCAAGACCCGGCCGGCACCTGGGGCGGCGGGCTTTACTCTCCGAAGTGGATTTCGACCACCTACACCCTCTTGACGCTGCGCCACCTGGGCCTGCCGCCGGACAACGCGCAGGCCCAGGAGGGCTGTATGCTGTTGTTGGAAAAGGGGTTCTACCGCGACGGCGGCATCAACTTCTTCAAGTCGTACAAGTTCAGTGAGACGTGCGTGACCGGCATGGTGTTGGCGCTGCTCAGCTACTTCCAGTGTCGGGATGAGCGCGTACCCCAGATCGTGACGCACCTGCTCGGCCAGCAGATGGAAGACGGCGGCTGGAACTGCGAACGACCACGCGGCGCCACACATGGCTCGTTCCACACCACGTTGTCGGTGTTAGAAGCCTTGCACGAATACGTCCAATTGGCGCCCGACGGGGCCAGCGCGGTGCAGACAGCGGTAGATCGGGCGCACGAGTTTCTTTGGCTGCACCGGCTCTATCGCTCGCACCGCACCGGCCAGGTGGCCGATCCCGCGTTTATCCGCATCTACTTCCCGCCGCGCTGGCACTACGATTTCCTGCGCGCCCTCGACTACTTCCAGGCGGTCAACGCGCCTGCGGACGAGCGCATGACCGAGGCTGTGCAGCTCCTGCTGAGCAAGCAAACGCCTGATGGCCGCTGGAAACAGGGGACCAACTGGGCCGGACAGGTCTTCTTCTACATGGAGAAGGTGGGTCAGCCCGGCCGCTGGAACACCCTGCGCGGCCTGCGGGTCTTGCGCTGGTGGCGGCGGTCAGAGATACGCACGCGCGCCTGGGTAAAAAACGTATCCCCCAGCGGTGGGATGTCTGAATAGTCAATATCGTCGTCTGTCATGCGGTCCAGACGTTCCCAGTCAGTTTCCAAAAGCGTCGAAATATCTTTTTCGTTCATAGCGGTTTGCCTTTCTACTTGATTGCAGACGCGGCCTTGGCCGCGGCGGCGGTGAGCGCGGCCTGGGCGCTGATGTCGGTGAAGAGGGCGGCTTCGATGGCCAGGCCGATCTCACGCGAAACCGGGGTGTAGGCCGGCACGTTGGGGCGCACGACCGCGACCGCCATCTGATCCAGGATGACCTGCGCCTGCGGGGTCTGTTTCAGGTAATCCTGATAAGCGGCCGACTGCACCACGGACTGGCGCAAGGGCAGGTAGCCGCTGGCGATGCTCCAGGCCAGGTTGGTCTCCGGGCTGGTCATCCAGCGGATGAATTCCCAGGCCGCGGCCTGATCTTTGGCGCGACTGAGGATGGCGAGGTTGGCGCCGCCCACGCCGGTGGCGGTCCGTTTGTGGCCGGGCAGGGGCGCCATGCCCAGGTTGTCCGGCCCCAGGGCCTTGCGCAGCGCGCTGAGGCGCGCGGTGGAAGCAATGGCCATGCCCACCTTGCCCCCCTCGAAGCCGTTTTCCGGCGGCGCCAGCGGCAGCGAACGATCCTTCTTCGCCAGGTCAACCCAGAATTGCAGCGCCTCCACACCGGCCGCTTCGTCGAAGCGTACCGCCTTGAAGTCATCGCTGAAAAGCGCGCCGTTGTTCTGCCACAAGAAAGCCAGCCAGTAATAGACGTTGCCTTCGTTGGCCTTGAGCGGCATGGTGATCCCCCATTGCTCCGGCGTGCCGTTCTGGTCCGCGTCCAGCGTCAGTTGACGGGCGATCGCGGCCAGCATCTCCCAGGTGACCGGCGGCTGATCGGGGTCCAGCCCGGCTTTTTGGAAGAGCGCCTTGTTGTAGTACAGGGCGATGTTGCTGAGCGCAAAGGGCATGGACCAGCGCTTGCCCTGGTAGCTGGCCGTTTGCCAGGCTTTGTCCCAGATGTCGGCGCCGGCCAGGCTGGAATCTCCTGCGATGAACTCGTCCAGGCTGACGAGCGCGCCGGCATCGGCCAGCTCTGACGACCAGAACTGGTCAATCTGCGCCATGTCCGGCCCGGACTTGGCCGCGAGGGCGGTGACGAGCTTTTCGCGCATCGTGAAGAGGGTGCCGCCATAGCTCGACTCGACCTGGATGGTGGGGTGGGTTTGGTTGAACTGCTGCACCAGCGCGTCGAACGATTGGCCCAGGGCGCCGCCGTAGGCGTGCCACAGGGTGAGGCGCGTGACGGTAATCGCTGGTGTCTGCGGCGGGGTGGTGGGGAATTGAGCGCCCGGGGTCGCCGGGCCGGTCGGGGTGGATGACGCAGGGACGCAGGCCGCCAAGAGAACGGCCAGGAACAAGACGAACAGCAGGCGCGCAGGCCTGGTCAACGCAAGCATAACGATCTCCTTTGGGAGTTTCGGCGCACCAAAAAGCCTTGATGTCAGGAGTTGTGCAGTCAGTTCGTCGCCCGGCGACTGCAAGTCGCTGCAACGATTGCGAAGCCCACCTGCGTGGGCCGGGCCCAGGACTGAAATGCACCCGTCACCGTAGGTCCGGTCTCCTGGCCGGACAACGCTGGCGCAGGGAAGCATACTCTGACGCAGACGGCATCGTCACGCCAGAGACGTGTCCTACTACGGTTTGGGAGTGCCGTTTTCACATCAACCACGATTACAGCGAAAGGTGATAGGTTTCCCTCCGAACCATCAGTATCTGGCAGGTGCTTGCTCCTGCCGCATACAGGCAACGGCGAAAGCCGTGTAATTTCTCAGAAGCCGTAATCGAACACGCGCACGCGGCGCTGAATGGCCGCGTAGAGCAGCAGCACCGGCAGGGTGGCGAGGGCGGTGGCCGCCATTAGCAGAGGCCAATCTGTGCCCAGCTCGCTTTGCAGCATGGCCAGGCCGACCGGGATGGTGTAGCGTGCCGGGGTCTGGATGATGACCAACGGCCAGACGAAGGCCTTCCAGCTCCATAGAAAGCTGAACAGGCCAACCACGCCGGCCGCGGGCAGGGCCAGCGGGATGAAGATGTACCACAGAACTTGCAGATGCGAGCAGCCGTCCATGCGCGCCGCGTCTTCGAGCGCGCCCGGCAGGGTCAACAGATATTGGCGCAGCAGGAAGATGGCGGTGGGATGCGCGAGGAAGGGCACAGTCAGCGCCGGCAGGCGGTCAACCCAGCCGAGCCAGCGCATGAGCAGGAAACTCGGAATCAGGGTCACTTCGGTGGGCACGAGCAGGGTGCCCAGGAAGAGCAGGAAGAGCAGGTCGCGTCCCCGAAACTGCAGGCGAGCGAAGACGTAGCCGGCCAGCAGGCCGGTGATGACCTGGCCCAGCGCCACGGCGCCGGCGACGAGCAGGCTGTTGGCGTAATAGCGGGCCAGGGGGATCGCGTGCCAGGCGTTTATGTAGTTGGCAAACGACGGAGGCCAGGGCCAGCGCAGGGCCGGCGCGGTCAGGGTGAGGGAGGTTTCTTGCAGCGATAGGAGCAGCATCCACAGGAAGGGGAAGATGGCGCTCAGGCCGGCGAGGGTCAGACCGGCGTGCAGCAGGAAAGTTCCGACGGATCGGCGCTTCATGCTGCAACCTCGGCGCGGCCCCAAAGGCGGAATTGCAGCCAGATCAACGGAATGAGCAGCACGAAAAGCGCCCAGCCCAGGGCCGCGGCGTAGCCCAGCTCGGAAAAGGCGAAGGCGCGTTCGTACAGATAGAGCACCAGGGTGGTGGTGGCGCCGGCCGGGCCGCCGCCGGTCAGGACGTAGACCGGGCCAAAGCTCTCCAGGGCGAAGATGCTGCCGGTGATGAGCACGAACGCGGTGATGGGGCGCAGCAGCGGCAGGGTAACGTACCAGGTTTCGGCCAGCCAGCCTGCGCCATCCAGCCGCGCGGCCTCATGCACCTCAGCCGGCAGCGCGGTCAAGCCCGCCAGGTAGACCAATACGTAGTAGCCGGTCTGTTTCCAAAGCGCCATGAGGATCAGCGCGGGCAAGGCCACATCGTTGAGCCAGGCGATGGGGCGCCAGCCGAGGACTTGCCACAGCAGCGCCAGCGGCCCGGCGTAGGGTTGATAGAGCCAGCGCCAGAAGATGGCCGCGACCACGGTGGTGATGGCGACAGGCAAGAAGATTGCCGTCCGGTAAAGGGTCTGCCCGCGACGCACCTGGTGCAGCGCCAGCGCGAGGAGAAGGGCCAGCGGCGTGCCCAGGCCAACCACGCCCGCGGCGTAGAGCAGTGTCACGCGCAGGGCGCGCCAAAAATCAGGCGTTTGCAGCAGGCGGGCATAGTTGCCCAGGCCGAGAAATTCGCGGCCAGGGCGCAGGAGGGGCCATTCCCACAGGCTGACGTAGAGCGAAATGGCGAGCGGGATGACGACGAAGATGAGGCCAACGAGGCCGGCCGGCGCCAGGCCAACGGCGACGGCGAGGTGTTTTTCACGCAGCTGCTCAGGGCCGCCGATTTCAAGGGCTTCGCCCAAGGTCGGCCTGCGCCGACCGGCCTCCGCGGTGACGCCGCCGCCCAAGGCGATTTCAATGCTCTGGCGTGCGACGAGTTCTCTGCGTTCAACGCAATCCTGATCCCGAAAGTAAGGTTGCCAGCCACGACGCGTCGGCCTCGCGCAAGGCCGGGGGCGGGGGCGCTTGCGTGTAATCGAGGCTCAAGTCATAGTCGGCTTCTTCGTACACCGTGCGCAGGGCGCTTCCCAGGTCGAGCGCCACGTCAGGATCGGGCGGCAGCAGGGGCGTCGGCAGAACCGGCAGCGGATCGGGCAGGTTCAGTGCCCAAAATTCCACCCGGTTGGGATTGTCGCTGCGAGTCAGGGCGACGGCGTAGGTTGCGGCCGGCATCCCAGAGAAGGCAAAGGGCCGCGTTCCCCGGCGAATCAGGTCAATTTCGAGCAGGTTCTTGCCGGCCGTCAGCAGCGCCCGACGCTTGCTGCGGTAACGATGTAGATCGGGCATGCGCTTGTTGGTTGGCGAAATCAGTTCGATCGCTGTGACCAACTCATTCGAAGCGGCATCGCGCACCTCCACGGTTACGAGGCGGCGCTGAATCGGCTCCGGCAGGGTGAGGACTGCGGTTGGCGGTGAGATGGGCAGGCTGCTCTGCGCGAAGGGGGCTGAAGGGACCGCCGCACGCGCCGGCGGCATCCGCTTGACGACCTCGATGTCCGGTTGGCTGCCAGACCCCGGTCTGTCGCCATTGGTCGGCGCGATTTCGATGCCTTCGGCTGCATCTCCCACCATGCGAATGGCCAGCCGCGCCACGTATTTGGGGCGCAGAAAGGGTTCGAGTTGGCGGCGTATTTGGGCGGCCAGGGCCAGATGCACATCCGGCCACAGGTAACCTTCGAGGTATGGATCCATACCGGGAAACAAGTAACGCATCAGTCCCTCCCTTCTGCTCGATTCGACTACAATTCTACTCGATTCCACTCGCCCGATCTAGCGGAACAGGTCGAGCTGCGGGGGACGCACGATTGCGCGTGCGGAGCCTTCGCCGGCCTGGAAAGGCGCGCCGCGCACATGCACGACCGGGCGGCCTTCGTCTGACTGCCCCATCAGCAGCGAGGCGGCCGAGGCGATCTCATCGGCCGTGCCCACCTCGGAACTGCGCAGGGTCATGCCGAACAGATCGGGATGGCCGCGCAGGTCGGTGACCGGGATGATGCCCGCGACGCCGATGGCAACGCCCACCGCGCCCATGCGCCAAGCGCGGCCGTGGGTGTCGTTGATGATGACGGCAATCTGCGCGCCGGTCGCGTCAGCCAGCCGCTCACGCAGGCACTGTGCGGAGCGGTCGGCGTCCTCCGGCAGCAGGGTCAGGAGGTCATCGCTGTCGCCGTCCACGTTGGAATGATCCACGCCGGCGTTGGCGCAAATCCAGCCGGCGCGCTGCTCGGTGATGAGCACGCCGCGCGCGACGCGCACGATGCTGAGGCTGTCGTCCAGGATGGCCTGCACATGGCCGGGGTGCTTGCCGGTCAGCGCGGCCAGTTCCAGCGCCTGCGCTGAGGGGGTCAGCTCACGCCAATGCAGCAGGCGCCCCTCGGCCTTGGAGACGATTTTCTGGGCAATGACGATCACATCGCCATCCTGCAAGGTCAACTCCGCCCGCGCCAGTCCGGCCAGGACGATGGCAGCCAGGTCGTCGCCCGGTCGGATGAGGGGAATATCGGCGAGGGCGGTTAGTTGAAGTTGGTCCATAGTGTTTCGATGCGCGTGCCTTTGGTCGAGTGAATGGTCTTGGCGGCCGCCACGTGTTTGATCCACTTGGGCGCCGGGTAGAGATCTTCCATCAGGTCGCACTGGTAGTTCGAGATGGCAACCATGCCCTGAACGCTGTTTTGCGCCCTAACCGCGCGGGACGCCGGTGAGGCGAATGCCCGCGCCTTTGATCTTGTGACGGATGCTGATGCCGATCAGCACGGCGGCCATGCCTTCGATGACGCCGGCGTTGGCCAGCGGTCCGGCGTCGAACGCGTCCAGCCCGGCCAGGTGAGCCAGCTCGATGGCGACCTGCTTGGCCTCCCTGCTGTTGCCCGCCACCAGCACATCGCAGTCCAGGTCATGATCGGGGTCGCCCAGGTGCTCGGCCGAGATGTCCTGGAACGCGGCCACGACCTGAACGCCCTCGCCCAGGAAGTTCTGCGCTTCCAGGCAGGCCGAGCCGGCCGCGGGGAGCTGCACGACGCTGACCCTGGGCGGCACCAGGGGCACGGTCACATCGAGCAGGATTTTGCCTTGTAGCGCGTCCTTGAGACCGCCCAGGGTCGCCAGGTGCGCCGCGTAGGGCACGGTCAGCACGGCGATGTCCGCCGCTTGTGCTGCGCTGAGGTTGTCGGTTCCGACGAGCGGATGGGCCACGGCGCCGATGCGTTCGTTGTACGCGGCCGCGGCCGCAGCGCCCTTGTCGGCCAGGCGCGAGCCGACGATCACCCTGAGTCCGGCCCGCGCCCAGCGCATCGCCAGGCCGGCGCCTTCCGCGCCGGTGCCGCCAAGTATGGCGATCGTTTGGTTATGCAATTCACTCATGATTCACCTTCATGTGGCAAAGATACTTCATAGGCTACCGCCTGGCCGGCGGGAGGTGCTGCAGCAGCTCAGTGTTGGTCGGATACTGGGCCAGGAGTGTCAGGAGATGGGTGAGCGCCTGCTGGGGCGGGTAGCCGGCCAGGGTGCGCCGCAGGGTGACCAGGTGCGCCATGTCGGTCGCGCTGACCAGCCGTTCTTCCTTGCGGGTGCCGGTGCGGTGAACATCAATGGCCGGGTACAACTGTTCCTGGGCCAGGTCGCGGTCCAGCACAATTTCACTGTTGCCGGTGCTCTTGAATTCCTCATAGATGAGCTGATCCATGCGCGAGCCGGTCTCGATCAGGGCGGTGGCCAGGATCGTGACCGAGCCGCCGTTTTCGATGTTGCGCGCCAGGCCGAAGAAGCGCCGCGGCGTCTCCAGGGCTGCGGCGTCCATGCCGCCGGAAAGGCTGCGCCCGCTGCCGCTGCTGCGGCGGTTGAACGCGCGCGCCAGGCGGGTCAGGCTGTCGAGCAGCACCACGATGTCATTGCCGCATTCCAGTTCGGTGCGGATGTGCGCCAGCAGCAGTTCTGCCAGGGCCGTGTGTTCGGCCGGGCTTTGATCGCTGGAGCTGGCAAAAACCTCGGCCGCCACCGTGCGCCGGAAGTAGGTCAGTTCCTCAGGGCGCTCGTCAATCAGCAAGACGACGATGCGCGCGGCCGGTCGCTCGGCGCGGATGGCGCGCGCGATCTGTTCCAACAGCGTGGTCTTGCCGGCCTTGGGTGGGGCGACGATCAGGCCGCGGGTGCCTCTGCCGATGGGCGCCAGCAAATCCACCGCGCGCATGGCAACGTCGCCGCCCGCGCCCAGGTTGAAGCGCTCGTTGGGGTCCACCGCAACCAGTTGTGTGAAGGGGGTGCGCGCCCGAAAGGCCGCAGGAGACAGGCCGCAGACCGAGGTGACTTCCATCAGTTCGCGGCCTGCCCGGCCCTGCTGAACTGGCCCGGTCACGGTAGCTCCCTCAACCAGGCCATGTTCCTGCATCAGTTGTGCCGACACACTGATGTCGCCCGCGGCCGGCTGCACCGCGTTGACCAGGCGCAGTCCGTCGCGACCTCTGCTCAAAATACCGCTGCCGATGTCAGACATCGGTCATCACGATCGCCTGCACCCGGCCAACCCGGCCGTCCTCCAGCATCACCTTGATGCCGTGGGGATGAGCCGGGCTGCTGGTCAGGATACGAGCCACAACGCCTTCGGTCACGGCGCCGCTGCGCTGATTCTGCTTTTCCACGATCTGCACCTTCAGGCCAGATCGGATATCACGACGTAACGGTAAACTCATTGAACCTCCAGTGGTTCGAGGAAGCGGATTTCACATCAGGCCCCCTAAGTTGTACAAGAAGTGAATGATGGCCTCGGCGCCGCGCGACCAGTTCGGCAGATACTGCCGCTCGTTGGGCGAGTGGATGCGGTCGCCCGGCTGGCTGAAGCCGGTCAGCACGGAATCAATGTCCAGCAGATGCTTGAGATCGGCCACGACCGGCACCGTGCCACCGCCGCGCGTGAAGACCGGCGCCACGCCCCAGACCGTTTGCAGCGCATCCTGCAACGCGCGCACTTCAGGCATGGCGCGGTCGGTCAACACCGGGTAAGCCACGTTCAGCTCCCTGACCTCACAGCGAACGGTCGGCGGCGCATGGCTTTCCAGGTAGCGCAAGAGCTGTTCTTTCACCTCGCGCGGGTCCTGATCCGGCACCAGGCGCATGGAAATTTTCGCCAGCGCCGAGGCCGGCAGCACTGTCTTGGAGCCTTCACCGGTGAAGCCAGACAGCAGGCCGTTGACCTCCAGCGTGGGCCGCGCGCCAATCCGTTCGGCTGCGGAGAAACCAGCTTCGCCCCACAGATGTGTCACGCCGGCCTGCTGGCGAAAATGATCATCCGTAAAGGGCAAACGCGCCAGTTCGGCCCGCTCTTCCGCGCTCAATGAACGCACCTTGTCGTAGAAGCCGGGCAGGGTGACGCGGCCGCTGGCATCGTGCATGCCGGTAATCAATTCACACAGCGCCTGGGCGGGGTTGTGAATAACGCCGCCAAAACCGCCGGAGTGCAGGTCGCGCGCCGGGCCGTAGACGTAGAGATCGTAGTAGGTCAAACCGCGCAGAGCGTAACCGATGGCGGGGATGCCATTGACCAGGCCGCCGGCATCAGCATTCAGGGAGAAGCTGCTGGCCAGCAGTTCGCGCTGGCCGGCGATGAAGTCGGGCAGGCTGGGCGAACCGATCTCTTCTTCGCCCTCGATGAGGAACTTGAGGTTGACCGGCAGGCCGCCCGCGTGCAGCGCCGCCTCGACGCCGTTCAGGACGGCCGTCACCTGGCCCTTCATGTCCGATGCGCCGCGGGCGTGGATGAAATCGCCCACGATGGTGGGTGTGAAGGGGTCGCTCTCCCACAGGGCCAACGGGTCGGTGGGCTGGACATCGTAATGACCGTAGATCAACACCGTGGGCGCGGCCGGCCCGGCGCCCAGCCACGAGCCGAAGACCACGGGATGCAACGACGTGGGGAAGATTTCGACCCGCGTCACCCCCGCAGCCCGCAGGCGGTCTGCCACCCAGGCAGCGGCGCGCTGCACATCTGCCGCGTACGCCGGGTCGGTGGACACGGAGGGGATGGTGAGGAATTCCTGATATTGATCGAGAAAACGCGGCTGTTGCGCACGGGCAAATGCCAACGCTGCGTCGCGTGCAGTGCTCATGAGTCGTCGTCCTTCTTGTCAGGTTGTGCGGTGGCCGGGACTGAACCGGGCTTTTGGCCCTCAGTCAACTCATCCAGGCGTGTGACCATGTCGGCCAGCACGGCAAAGGTGTCCTCCACGGCTTGCGGCGTCGTCATATCTACGCCGGCCAGCTTGAGCGCCTCGAGCGGGTAGAGCGAACTACCGGCCTTGAGAAACTCGCGGTAGGCTGCGGCCGCGCCCGCTTCGCCGCGCAGGATGCGGCTGGCCAGGGCATGGGCAGCCGAAATGCCGGTGGCATATTGGTACACGTAGTAATCGGCAAACAGATGCCCGAACGCGGCCCAGTTGATTCCCACCCGCTCGCGATCGAGCGCAACCTGGTCGCCAAAGCCTTCGGCGTACAGATCGGCCAGCAGGGCGATCATGTCGTCAGCCGTCACCCCCTGGCCGCGCTCCACCCGCTGATGCACTTCCAGTTCGAACTGCGCCAGGATGGGCATGATGAAGAAGTAGCGGAAGAAATTGGACATGCCCTCCTCGATGACAGCGATCTGAAAGGCCGCTGTGTTGGGTTGGGTCAACAGATAGCCGCGCATCATGGCCTGATGAAAATTGGAGGCGACTTCGGCCACGAACAAGGAATAGTCGGCATAGACAAACGGCTGCTGCTGCCAGGTCAGGTACGACTGCATCGAGTGGCCCATCTCGTGCGCCAGGGTGCTCAGGCTGAACAGGTCGCCGTGGTAGCTCATCAGGATGAAGGGATGGGCGCCTGGCGCGCCGGTGGAGAAGGCGCCGCCTACCTTGCCCGCGTTCGGCAGCACATCTACCCAGCGGTCCTCGTGTGCGCCCCGGCGCAGGATTTGCACATAATCGTCGCCCAACGGCTGCAGAGCGGCCGCGATGATGTCCACCGCCTGGTCGTAGTTGATCTGCGTCTTCTCGCCGGTCAGCGGCGCCCAGATGTCAAACGGATGCAGGGTTTCGACGCCCAGCGCCCGCCGGCGCACCGCCCAGTAGCGGTGCCAGGTGGGAAGATGCCGGCGGAAGGTGGCAATCAGGTTGTGGAAGACCTCAACCGGAACATTGACATTGAACAACGAGGCGGCCAACGTGGAGCTATGGCGCCGTGCGCGCATGTCGAAGACGTTCTGCTTGACCGATGTTTCCAGCGCGGTCGCCAGCGTGTTTTTGACCGCCAACAGGCTGTTGGTCTGGCTTTCCCAGGCCGTGCGGCGTAACTGGCGATCCGGATCGGTCAACAGCTCGCCCAGGTTGCTGAAGGTCACCTGCACCTGGCGGTCGTCGGATGCGCTGGCCGGGGCTAACTTCATCTCGGTGTTGCGCAGATGCTCCGCGACAGACTCGGCGCCGGCGAACGGCTCGGCCAGCATGCCCAGAAGCTCCTCGACCTCGGCCGAGCGCACATGCGCCTGCTTGCGGAACAGATTGTCGAAGTAATGGGCGTAGACGGCCAGCGCCGGCTCCGTTTGTTGCCAGGCGGCCAGGGTTTCCGCACCCAGGCTGAGCAGCTCAGGATCAGCAAAAGAGACGGCCGCGCGCGCCTGCCCCACCAGGCCAATGACCTGGCTGAAGGCGGCGCCGGCGGTTTGATCGGTCATGTCCACGAAATGGGCCATGCTGGCGTAGGTGTACAGATGCCCTACCCGGCGCATGACCCCTTCGACGGCGGCAAGCCCGGCCAGCAACGTAGCTGGCCCGGCGGATAGGCGGCCTTGAAAGGCGCGCACGCTGTCCAGGTCAGCCTGCACCTGGCGCAGCGCGGTCTCCCAGGCGGCCCAGGAAGAAAAGAGGCTGGCGGCGTTCCACTGGTAAGACAGCGGAATCTCGGCACGCGGGGGAAGAGATGGTTCGGTCACGATGGCGTTCTCCTCACTGAGTGATTTTTTTCAATCTGACGTTCGATTTATGCTTTTCCAGCATGGCCGCGGCCGTTTTGCGCACCTTGTGCTTTGGATCGTGCAAGGCCGCTTGCAAGGCTATCAGCGCGGCGGGCGTGGGCATCTGCCCCAGGGCCTGTGCCGCGGCTTCACGCACCAGGGATGACCCATCATGGTGCAGGCAGGCGGCCAGGCGTTCAACTGCGGCCGGCGCGGCCATCTGCCCCAGCGCCAGGGCAGCCGCGGCGCGCACCCGCGCCTGCTGGTGCGTCAAGGCATCCAATAGAAGGGGCAGCGCACGCGCCGGTTCGGCGAAGCGGCGCAGCCAGTGGACCGCGTTCTCCGCCAGCGTCACATCCTCGCCGTACAGGTGCTCCTGCCACCAGGCAAAACCGTGCGCCGACTGGCCGCTGAGCCGAGCGCTGTCCTTCTCGGCTGCCAGGAAGGCGCTGTAGAGATCGGCAAAAGCAGGATCGCGCGGGCTTGGGGTCTGGTCTGCCATCGCAGCTTCCGGGGCAGCCCGATTTGCCGGCGACAGCTTGCGGGCAAAATCGCGTGCGCTGATGACACTGGCGCCTAACTGCCGTGAGCGCCCGGCCAGTTCGCGGTCGTTCGTCACCACGGCATGTTGGCCGGGTTGGGCGCTCTGGCGCAGGAAGGCCAAGATCAGGTCGTCGGCCGTTTGCGGCCGCCGTGCGAAACGCACCTGCACGCCGGCGGTGGAAAGATGATCGGCGCGGCCGGGTGCATCGCCCGAATCGAAAAAGATGATCAGTGCCTTGCCGCTGAATCCATGATAAGCGCGCAGACGCACGATGAGCTGCTGCTCATCGTCGCGCGCCCCCAACTCGATGGAGGGCAGCGCGCCAATCAAATTGTGACCGTCAATCAGCAGGGACATGATGGCAGGAGTATACCATGTCTAACGCTGCTTACGCCAGGGCCGCATCGAGGACAACATCCACAGCAACGGTGAACCCGGTCAACAGCCGCGCATGAGCCGTTTCGCCGCGCCTGAAGATGCCGTATGGAATATAGGCGGCGTCGGTCAGGGTCAGGACGGTGATCGTTTCCATTTGCGGGTCAACCAGCCAATACTCCGGAATCCTGGCCCGCGCGTATTCATCGCGCTTGATTACCAAGTCACGCTCCCGGTCGCTGGCATCCCCGCTGACCACTTCCACCACGAGGTCAGCGCCCTCGAAGTAATCGTTGTGTTCACGCGCGCGATGGGCAGCGGCCATGAAGATCAAATCCGGCTCACGAAACTTGCCGGGCCACAGCCGCACGCGAAACGGCGCAATCAAGAGGGTGCCGAGATGACGGCTCGTGACAAACTCGAACAGCAGCCGATAGAGGCACAGAACAATCTGCTGGTGTCTACGCGTCGGCATCCTGAGCACCTCCAAGTGACCGTCTGAGAATTCGACCAGGTGATTCGTTTCCAGCGCCAGGTATTCCAGCTCGGTCCACGGCCGCGGCCTGCTGAACGGCGGTGCGCTGTCCCACACCGTTTCTGGCAACGGGCCTGACACGGCTGCCCGCGTCTTGATCGTCATCGTGAGTGTCACCCCCTTTGCGTGAAATCTACGGCCGCTGGCGGCGTGGTTTTGATCCGCTCGGTGTCAGCCAGCAGCGCCCGCGCATTCTCGCGTCCCACATCGGTGGGCGTGCCCAGCATCTGAGCCAGTTCTTCGATACGCGCGGCGCCGGCCAGCGGACGCACCGATGTGATGGTACGGCCGTCATGGATGTCCTTGGCCACGCTGAAATGGGTGTCGCCAAAGGTTGCCAACTGCGGCAGATGGGTGACGCAGAGCACCTGGTGGTTGCTGTTCAGGCTCCACAGCTTCTGGCCGACCACCGCGCCAACGCGGCCGCCAATGCCAACATCAATCTCGTCGAAGATCAGGGTGGGTGTCTCATCCGCGTGGCTGAGCACCGTTTTGAGCGCCAACATCAGCCGCGCCGTCTCACCACCGGAGGCCACCCTGGCCAATGGTCGCAGCGGTTCGCCGGGGTTGGCCGAGACCAGGAATTCGACCCGGTCGAGGCCAGTGCCGTCAAAGCTGACGCGGCGCAGCGCCTTGTCTTCCTCGCCGGCGGCAGGCGCGGCGCCGGGAAAGGCCGACGCGGGCAGCGGCGCGCCATCGGCGCTCTCCTGCCAGCGAATGTCCACCGCGAAGCTGGCGCGTGCCATGCGCAGATCGGCCAGTTCCTGCTCCACCGCGCGTGCCAGGCGCTCACCGGCTGCACGCCGCGCCTGTGACATCTGCACGCCCAGGGCGCCGATCTCGCGCAGGAGGCGCTTTTCTTCCTTCAGAAGATCTTCGATCCGTTCGCCGGCGTGGGTGATGCCGTTGAGTTCCGCCTGCGCGCGCTCGCCGAAGATCAGGATGTCGCCAATGGACTCGCCATATTTGCGTTTGAGGTTATAGATGAGCGACAGACGCTCTTCGGTCTGCTGCAGGCGCTCCGGATTGAATTCGACGCCGTCGCCGTAGTGACGCACCTCGCGGCCAATGTCAACGATCTGCTCGGTCAGGTCGCCCAACTGGCGCTGCAAGTCCTCCAGGGTGGGGTCAATGCGAATCAAGCGCCCCAGCGCATGGCTGGCCTGGCCCAGCATGTCCACCGCGGCGCGCTGTTCGTCGCCGCCATCTTCGAGGGCGCCGATGACCTGCTGGGTCAATTTGAGCAACTGTTCGGCATTGGACAGGCGCCTGAGTTCCATTTCCAGGGCCTTGTCCTCGCCGGGCGCCAGCCGCGCGGCGCCGATTTCGTTGACCTGATAGGTGAGCAGGTCAACCCGTCGCGCCAGCTCGCGCGCATCGTGCTGCAGGGTCATCAACTCGCGGCGCGCCCCGTTCAGTTGACGAACCACGCGCGCCAGCGCGCTGCGCGACTCCCCCAGGTTGGCGTAGCGATCGAGCAGATCCACATGGTGCTTGATATTCATCAGCGACAGATGTTCGCTCTGCCCGTGAATATCCACCAGCGCGCCGCCAATCTCCGCCAGCAGGGCCGTGTTGACCGTTGATCCGTTGATGCGGCTGATGCTGCGGCCGCCGCGGCGAATCTCGCGCGCCATGCTCAGCTCCCCGCCGTCGCTTTCCAGGCCGTTGTCGCGCAACAGCGGTTCCAGGGACGCGGCCAGGGCGGCTGGTAAGGCAAAGATGCCCTCGATCAGGGCTTTCTCCTGGCCGGCGCGCACCAGATCGGGCGACGCGCGGTCTCCCAGCAGCAGGCCAATCGCGTCAATGATGATGGACTTCCCCGCGCCCGTCTCACCGGTCAACACATTGAAGCCAGACCCCAAGGTCAGATGCAGTTGGTCAATAATGGCAAAGTCACGAATCGTCAGCTCGGCAAGCACAGATCGTTACGTCCTCTCCGTATGCAACAGTTGTTCTAGGGCCGATTATAAGGCCAAAAGTCCAAATCCCAAAACCGAAGATCAAAATTCTTCAGCCCAAATCACGAACCTGGGATTTTGCCGCCGTGCTTTGACACCTGGGCGTCTGTGTGCTATATTCCTTTCATGACTGCGGCTGTGCGCAGTTAGGAACGAGAATTAAATAAGTGTCCGAACATAGCCACCCCGTGGGCCGTTAAACCAGACAGTTGAGAAATTCTCGTTCCTTACCACATCTCCGTCCCATCTTCAAGGAGGAAGACCATGCGTTCTCGTAGCTATTCTGTTGTTGTCCTTCTCATGCTGGTTGTGATCATGGCGGCCCTTTCGGGCTGTGCCGGCGCAGCCAAGAAGGATACTGAGATCAACGTCCTCTGCACCCCGCAGGAGGAATGGTGCCAGGGTATGAAGCAGGAGTTCGAGGCTAAGTACGGCATCACGGTCAACTATGTCCGCATGTCCAGCGGCGAGTCATTGGCCCGCATCAGGGCAGAGAAGGACAACCCTCAGTTCGACATCTGGTGGGGTGGCCCCATTGACAGCTTCGTAGCTGCCAAACAAGAGGGCTTGCTGGAAGCGTACAACTCACCAAACTACAAGAACCTCCTCGATGAAAAGAAGTACAAGGACGCCGATAACACCTGGGCGGGCATCTACGTGGGAACCCTGGGCTTCTGCACCAACACCGATTGGTTAGCCAAGAATCCCGGCGTCAAGGCGCCCGAATCATGGGATGACCTGTTGAAGCCTGAGTTCAAGGGCCAGATCATGGTCGCGCATCCGTCCACCTCCGGCACCTCCTACACCGCCATGGCCACCGTCCTGCAGATTCGCGGCGAAGCGCCCGGCTGGGAGTACCTCAAACAGTACGCCGGACAGATGGCGCAGTTCACCAAGAGCGGCGCGGCGCCGGCCAAGTTTGTCGGCCAGGGCGAGGCGGCCGTGGGCATCGTTTTCTCTCACGACATCGTCAATGAGATTGATAACAACAAGCTGCCGCTGGTGCTCACCTTCCCCAAGGAAGGCACCGGCTATGAAATCGGCGGCATGGGCATCCTCAAGGGCGGCAAGCATATGCAGGCGGCCAAGCAGTGGTTCGACTGGGCGCTGACCGCTGAGGCACAGGCGCTGGGACCGAAGTACAAGGCCTATCAGGCGCCGACGGTCAAGGGCGTTGCGCTGTCGCACCCCGAGCTGCTCCAGGTCAACCTGATTGACTACAACTTCGACTGGGCCGGCAAGAACAAGAAGGTCTTCGTTGACAAGTTCACCAACGAGATCGCCGGGGCCGACCAACTAAAGTAGTAACCCACCCGTTGCCGAAGCCGGGTTTCGCAGAGAAACCCGGCTTCTCTTCATGGACACCTCCGTCCCAGGAGCACGACATGGCTGTCTCCACACCTGCCGCGCCAAACCGGGCGCCATCCCGCTTCCTGGCTTCCTTGCAGCGGCGTTACCGCGAGTTTTCCCTCATCGCCCGTGACCCGGTCCTGATGATTGGCCTGCTGTTTTGTGGCCTTTTTCTCTTCATCTTCGTGGTTTACCCACTCTACCGGGGCACGGCCAACGGCTTTCTGGATGCAACGATCTCCGGGCCGTGGTACACGCGCCTGAGTCTCAAGTTTTTTGCGCGCTACTTCGATTCATACTACGGCCCCTATGCACGCCAGGTCTTCTGGAACACCCTCGAAATGGGGCTGCTCACCGCAACCGGCGGTACCGTCCTGGGCTTCATCTTCGCCTACACGGTCGTGCGTTGCAATCCACCCTACCGCGGACTGATTCATCTGCTGGCGCTGGTGCCCACCGTCTCGCCGCCCTTCGCGCTCGCGCTCAGCACCATCCTGCTCTTCGGCCGTAACGGCCTGGTGTCGTACAAGCTGTTGGGCATCAACGTGGGGCCGGGCATCAACGATGTCTACGGCCTGGACGGACTGGTCTTCGTGCAGGTGATCACCTTTTTCTCGGTGGCCTACCTGATCGTACGGGCCATGTTGGAACGGCTGGATCCCAGCATGGAGGAGGCGGCGCACAGCCTGGGCGCAGGCAAGCTGCACATCTTCCGCACCGTCACCCTACCGTTGTTGATCCCCGGCATCGCGGGATCATTTCTACTGCTGTTCGTGGAGTCACTGGCAGACCTGGGCAACCCGCTGTTCATCTCTGGCAACTTCACCGTGCTCTCGGCGCAGATCTTCCTGGCCGTGGCCGGCGAATACGATTACCAGAAGGCATCGGCGTTGGCTTTCGTGCTGCTCCTGCCCACGCTCCTTGTGTTTCTCGTGCAGCGCTACTACGTCACCCGTCGCTCCTACGTCTCGGTGACCGGCAAACCCACGGGCGGGCATATCACCGTGCGCGAGCCGTGGATCCGCGGGCCGTTCATCATCGTCACCTACCTGACCTGCCTGCTGGTGATCGTGCTCTACGTGACCATCATCTACGGCTCATTTGCCACCGCGTGGGGCACCGATTTCACACCGACCCTGACATGGTGGCGCCTGATGATCACGCGCGGGGTCGAGTCGGTGCTGGATACCACCTTCCTGAGCGCGTTCGCCACACCCATCGCGGCCTTGACCGGCATGGTGATCGCTTTCCTCGTGGTGCGCAAGCGATTTTCTGGCAAAGATACGCTGGACTTCGTCTCCAACCTGGGCGGCGCCGTGCCCGGCACCATCCTGGGCATCGGTTTTGTACTGGCGTTCAGCACCCCGCCGCTGGCTGTGGCCGGAATTCTCTACGCGCTGTTGGCGCTCTACCTGGCCCGCACCGTGCTGGCTGACCATCGTCAACAGTGGTTGGCGCTGATCATCGGCGCCGGCGCCGGCATCGGTCTGGCGTTCCTCAGCGAGCCGCTGGGCGCAGTCGGCCTGTATTATCTGTTGGGCGGCATCTACGTGGCGCTGGGTCTCTTCACCTGGCTGCGGCAGCCCGCGACCAGTAAGGGAATCGGCTGGCTGTTGATCGGCATGGGGCTGTATCTGTTCAGCTACGATCTGGTCGAATTTGCAACGCAGCCCATCGCCGATCTGAGCCGGACGATCGCGCGCGGTTTCTGGAGCAATGCCGTCTTCCAGATGGCCGACTACATCCGGGTCTTCTTTCAGACGCCGCCCCCGCTGCTGGCCATCGTCTACACCTTCCTCTCCTGGCTGGCGTTGAGCAAGGCAACGGGACGCTCCCGCCTGGCGCTGACGACGCTGGCGCTGGCGCTGATTGCGGCGCTGTGCTTCATGGGCAAGCCGTTGGCCCTGGTGGGCACGCCGTTCATCATCATCGCCGCGTTCGTGGTGCGCAGCCTGCCGGCCTCGGTGCGCGCAGGTGTGGCCGCGCTACAGCAGATTGACCCCAGCATCGAGGAGGCGTCCGCCATGTTGGGCGGCGACGCGCAGGTGACCTTCCGCAAGGTGACACTGCCGCTGATCATGCCCGCGCTGCTGGCCGGCCTGATCTTCTCCTTCACCCGGCACATGACCAGCCTGTCCGCCATCATTTTTCTAATCAGCGCGCGCTGGCGTATCGTCACCGCTTCCATCCTCAGCGAGTGGGAGCAGGGCGGCATCAGCATTGCCGCCGCCTACTCCACGGTCATCATCTTCGTGGTGTTCATCGCCATCGGTGTGCTTTACTTTGTTACGCGCAAACTCCTCGGCAGCCGCGGAGATGTAGATTTGACATTGGGGGTTTGATGCCATGTATCTTGTCCTGGAGAATTTAGTCAAGACTTTTACCTCGCGCGGCGGGGTGGGAGAGGTCAACGCGGTGGACGGCGTGTCGCTCAGTATTGCCCAGGGCGACCTGGTGACGCTGCTGGGGCCGTCTGGCTGCGGCAAGACGACGACGCTGCGGCTGATCGCCGGCTTCGAATTTCCGAACAGCGGCCAAATCCTGCTGGACGGAGCGCCCATCAACGACCTGCCGCCGCACCAACGCGGCATGTCCATGGTGTTCCAAAGCTACGCCATCTTCCCGCACCTCAACGTCTTCGAGAATATCGCCTACGGCCTCGACGTGCAGAAACGGCCCCGGGATGAGATCAAGCGCCGGGTGGCCCGCGTGCTGGAACTGGTGGAGCTGACCGGTCTGGAGAACCGCGCGCCCAACCAACTCTCCGGCGGTCAACAGCAGCGCGTAGCCCTGGCCCGTGCGTTGGTGATGGAGCCGAAGGTGCTGCTGATGGATGAACCGCTCTCCAACCTGGACGCCAAGCTGCGCGAGCAGATGCGCACCGAAATCCGCCGCATCCAGAAGCGACTGGGCATCACCAGCGTCTACGTCACCCACGACCAGGTGGAAGCGATGACCCTCTCCGATCAGATCGTCGTGATGAACCAGGGCAAGATCGTCCAGATTGGCACGCCTGACGAGATCTACCGCCGGCCACGCACCCGCTTTGTCGCCGACTTCATCGGCCAGGCCAATTTCATCGAAGGCACCGTGCGCCAGCGCCGAGGCGACCACCTGGTGATAGAGACGCTTGGGGGAGTCCTGGCCGCGCCCGTTTCGTCCGACGGTTTCGCCGTGGGCGAGCAGGCCACCGTGGTGGTACGCCCGGAGATGGTGGAAATCAACCCGCCGCAGCCGGTTTTCAACGGCATCGTGCGCCGCGCAGCCTACCTGGGCAACGTCATCGAGTACGACGTGGAGATCGCCGGTCGCCTGTTGGCCCTGGTCGAGCGCGACCCGCGGCGCATGACCCTGCACCCCGAAGGGACCCAGGTTGGACTGCGGTTCTTAGAGGATTGTTTGTATGTGCTGCCGAGATGAAACGCGCTGTATGATGACTTGAGAGCGCAGTGGCGGATCAGCAGTTGGTTCGTTGGGCTGAGCTTGGTATCGCGGGTTCTTGGCGGTTACCTGACGCGTAGATCGAATCCGAACTGCCGGGGATTTTCGACGCTAACCGGCATTTCGTCAGCAAGGTTGTAATTCGTGATCAGAACTTCTTTGTTGAGTACGCGTTCTTCGCCGTTCTTTTTGGCTTTCATGCCAGAGAATGACTGAACCAGTCGGATGCGATACCGGTCATATAGACCATGGATAGGCGGTGTGTCGTACGAAGACAAGATCCATTTGCAGCGCGTTCGGCTCAGACGTTCGGCGAGCGCCAAATGGTCTTCCCAATCGCGCATGTTGTGCTTGTAGTTGCACTTATTATCAGGATAAGGCGGATCTATGTACATCACCGTGCTGGGACGGTCATAGCGCTCAATACATTCTTGCCACGAAAGATTCTCGATGATCACGGTGCGAAGGCGATCATGGACAGGCATTACTCGCTCGCGTAGACCTTTCAATGCCCCAATGAGTCTGTTTCCGTGCCCGCCATCTGTGATACTGGTTGCAAAACGTGGATAGTTGAGTTCGCCACCCCATCCCGCCATGATGATGTAATAGAAACGGTGAGCGGCTTGAACATCAGTCAGTTTCGTGGGGTCTAGTGCTGCCAGGCGCTCGAATTCAGTGCGGGCCACAAGCTCCCACTCGAAAGAAGCGATAAGCTCTTCTGGCTTTTCTTTGACAACCCGAAAAAAGTTGATCAGTTGATCGTCAATATCGTTGATCACTTCGACGTCGCTTGGCGATTTCCCAAACAGGACCCAAGCGGCGCCAGCAAATGGCTCGACATAGCAGGTATGGAGCGGCAGCAGTTGGACGATTTCTTTGCGTAAGCGTGACTTGCCGCCAACCCATTTGAATGGACTGTTGACCATTTGATGGTCGGTGTTTGCGAGATTCATTTTAGCCTCATCACTGATGTCTCTATCAGAGACAGAGTATAACATATCTCTTGTTCATTGTCAAGACGAAACGGAGTGGTAATGCGAAGATTTGGCGAAAAACTGCGCAGGTTGCGTGCTCAACACCACATGACGCTCAAGGATCTTGCCGCAGCACTGGGTCTCTCAGCGCATGGATACATCAGTGAAATCGAATCCGGCAAGAAGCGCCCAACCGTAGATTTCGTTCTTAGCGTAGCACGCCTTTTCGATGTCACCACAGATGTGCTTCTAAAGGATGAGCTTGATCTGCATGAATAATCAATCTAAAGTCAGGGGGAAACAAGAACCAGATGTCATTAGCCTTTGCTGATCGTTCACCAACAAAGGGTGAATTGGAGAAACTCCGTCTCATCCTCAGTACATACCAGGACGGGACTGGCATGTTGAATACGGCAGGGCGCAATCTGCCGGGATGGCGTGATTTTGAGAGAGCCGTTGCACTGGCTTTTGGGGGTGAGGCGCAGGAAAGCAAAGCAATCTTTGATGTGCTGTTGACCGATCCTGCAACGGGTATCAAGACAGGCATCTCGTGCAAGATGCGCAACACCTTGCGGGAAATGAGACGAACCGGGCAGGCAAAAATCGAGGTTTCCAATTCCGCTGGCTACTTTTGGGCCAGGCTCAAGCAACAGGGCCTGAATGAGCAAAACTACCACACGAGGCCTGCAGAAGTGGGAGATGCGATCATACGGTTGATTGGGGAGTGGCATGACAGCGTCAGTTACATCCGGGGCGGCGCAGTAGACGTACAGCGTAGCTGTCATCTGGCCTTACAGTGGGATCATAGAACCGGCGAATATCAGTTGCTTCAATTCTCACCTCAGTTTCCAAACGCAAAGGGTTTGACTTGGGAAGTCACTGGAAAGCGATTGGTGGGCCGGACCGCATCCATCAAGCTGTTCGAATGGTACGGCTCATCTGGCGGTCAGCTCAAATACTACCCGCGGGTGAGCGACGCAGTCTGGCATTCTGACGTGTTTCGTCTTGAACCATTACCAGACGCCAGTTCTGGCTATGAATTGATTCGGAAGACAGCCGGGTTGTTCCCACAACTTTGGGAAGAAGCATGTCGGGAGGCATAGAGTTCTGGATGAGAGAAACCAATACAAGTTTCGATCTTCTCTTTGTGGGTCACTTTGCCGTGGACCAAGTCATCGTGGATGGCGTCTCCGAAACGCTGGCCGGCGGCGGCGTTTATTATGGCGGTGTGGCCGCGGCCCGGTTGGGCGCGCGGGTCGGCGTGGTGACGCGGCTGGCCGCGGCCCATTTTCCGCTCCTGGATGAGATGCGCCGCGCCGGTGTCACCGTCTTCGCCGCGGAGGCGCCCGAAACCTCCGGCATCGCCAACTACTACAGCTCGGCCGACATGGAGCGCCGCGTGTGCGTGCCGCTCGGCTTCGCCGGGCCGATCCAGCCCGCGGATCTGCCGTGGAACCAACCCAGTCCCGGCTCGTCTGACCTCGCGGCCCACATCTACGCCATCACGCCCATCATCGCCGGCGAGGTGGGGCTGCCGCTGCTCGAACTGTTGGCTGACCGCGGCCCGGTCGCGCTGGACATCCAGGGCTTCGTGCGCGTCCGCGTGGGCAGCGAGCTGCTCTTCCGCGCCTGGCCGCAGATGGCCGAGGGGCTGGCTCGCGTCACCTATCTCAAGGTGGATCGCGCCGAGGCCGAAGCCTTGACCGGCGAGACCGATCTGGCCGCGGCCGCGCGCATCCTGGCCGGCTATGGGCCGCGCGAGATCGTCCTGACCCAATCGGCCGGCGTCACCGTCTACGCCGATGGCGAAATCTTCACCGCGCCCTTTACCCCGCGCTCTCTCGCTGGCCGCACCGGCCGCGGCGACACCTGCTTTGCCACCTATCTGACCAAGCGCCTCACCACCACCCCGGCCGAGGCGTGTCGCTGGGCCGGCATCGTCACCACGCAGAAGCAGGAGCAGCCCGGCCCCTGGCGCGGGTCGGCGGCCGATCTGCAGGCTGCACGCCCATGAGGCAAGCCGGAGGCTTGCGTTACGGCGGGCTTCAGCAGTTCCAAATGTAGCACACATTCAACCACAAAGAGCACATGCGGGGGTTGGTGAACACAAAGAAACGGCAGATCAGACGCAAATCGGCAACTTCTCTGCGTTCTTTGTGATCTCTGTGGTTAAAAACCAGGCTACATTTGGAACTGCTGGGCGGGCTTTGTGTTGATTGACGCCAACGGCTGATACGGGTACAATAGACCTTATCGGGAATAAGCCAAGTTGTAGTCCGAGCCACAACCAGCAGTTTCTCTTGACGATTTGAGTGGCACGCCGTTGTTACCGATAAGGTCTAATGCAGCCGTCTCGCGTCGTGCGTGGCGGGACAGGTCAGCAAGAGGAGCATTGCGATGGGTAAAGCACTCGCCCGCAACACCGGGCTTTTTTTCGAGGAGTTCGTCAGCGGTGATGCGATCACCAGCGTGGGACGTACTGTGACCGAAACCGACATTGTCAGTTTCGCGGCGCTCAGCGGCGACTGGAACCTGATTCATACCGACACCGAGTATTCCCGGCAAAGCCTGTTTGGCGAACGCGTGGCGCATGGCCTGCTGGTGCTCTCGATTGCCAGCGGATTGGCCGTGCGCCTGGGCTTCATGGAAGACACCGTGCAAGCCTTCATGGGCATGGAATGGGAATTCCGCGGGCCAGTCAAGATCGGCGACACCGTGCGATTGCGCGCCACCATCGAAGACAAAAAAGCCATGCCGCGCCTGGGCGGCGGCTTCGTCACCTTCAAGATGCAGGTGCTCAACCAACGTGACGAGATCGTGCAGCGCGGCGCCTGGAAAGTGCTGGTAAAATCCGCACCAGCGCCCCAGTTTGGGCAGGATTGACGGGATGAACAGGATTTTCGCCCGACGCTGGGCAGAACAACCGGCACGGAGAGCCACTGATCCCGTAAATCCTGTCTCTGCCCCTGGCAACCTGAGTAGCCACAGATAAACCATGAATCCGAGATCGCTCAAACTCCTGGAGTACGGCAAAATCCTGGCCCGCCTGGCCGGATTTGCTGATTTTTCAGGTGGGCAGGAGCTGGCGTTGGCCCTGCTGCCCACCGATGACCTGCGCCAGGCCCAGGATTGGCAGGCCGAGACCAACGAGGCCCGCCGCCTGCTGCTCGAAAACCCTAACTTGCACCTGGGCGGCGTCTTCGATGTGCGCCCGCTGTTGGTGCAGGCTGAACGCGCCATGACCCTGCGGCCGCCCGACTTGCTGGACATCCGCAGCACGCTGCTGCGCGCCCGCGCCTTGCAGCGATCCATGACGCGCGCTGCCGACATCGCACCCCACCTGGCTGACCTGGGCGCCCGTCTTCATGTGAGCGATGAGGTGGCCAACGACATTGGGCGCTGCATCAGCGAGCGCGGCGATGTGCTCGATAGCGCCAGCGAAGCCTTGCTGCGCATCCGCCGTGAGTTGAAGGTGGCCCACGATCGCCTGATGACCACCTTGCAACGCCTGGTGACTGCCACGCAAAACCAGCCCTATCTGCAAGAAGCCATCGTCACTCAGCGTCAAGGACGTTACGTCATCCCGCTGCGCGCCGAATTCAAGGGCCGCATCCCCGGCCTGGTCCATGACCAATCGGGCAGCGGCGCCACCCTCTTCATCGAGCCGCTGGCCACGCTGGATCTGAACAACACCTGGCGTGAACTGCAACTGGCCGAAGGGGACGAGATCGAGCGCATCCTGGGCAAGCTGACCGCGCTGGTCGCCGCGGAAGCGCCCGCCATTCAACGCACCGTGGATACCCTGGCCGAACTCGATCTGATTCTGGCGCGTGCCCGTTTTGCCGAAAGCATGCTGGCCGTGGAACCAGAGCTGGCGCCGTTTCGGCCGCAGTCGGTGGCCCGACCGGGGCAGGGCAAACACGGCCGCGGCAGGGCTGCAAGCAAAGGGGCCGATGAGCAAATGCCGCCCATTATGCACCCTGGCTCCACCATTGATCTGAAGCGCGCCCGCCACCCCCTGCTCGACCCGCTGACCGTGGTGCCCATTGATGTCTGGATTGACGACACCTACTACAGCGTGGTCGTCACCGGCCCCAACACGGGCGGCAAGACCGTCGCCCTGAAAACGGTCGGCCTGTTGGCGCTGATGGCCCAGTCCGGCATGCACATCCCCGCCGACCAGGGCAGTCGCCTCAGCGTTTTCGAAGGCATCTACGCGGACATCGGTGATGAGCAGAGCATCGAGCAGAGTCTCTCCACCTTTAGCTCGCACCTCACCAACATCATTGACATCCTGGAAGAGGCCGACAATCGCTGCCTGGTGCTGCTGGACGAACTGGGCGCCGGCACCGACCCTGAAGAAGGCTCGGCCCTGGCGCGTGCCTTGCTCAACTTTCTGCTCGACCGCGGCGTCACCACGTTTGCCACCACGCACTACTCCGAGCTTAAGATCTTTGCGCAGGCCACGCCCGGCATCAAGAACGCCAGCGTCGAATTCAACGTCGAGACCCTGGCGCCTACCTATGAATTGAGCATCGGCCTGCCTGGTCGCTCCAATGCGCTGGCCATTGCCCGCCGCCTGGGCCTGCCGGAGCCAATCGTGGCCAGGGCCGAGGCCCTGGTGCGGCCAGAGTCGCTGGAATCGGAAGTGCTGCTGACTGAGATCAAGACGGCCAAGGATGCCACCTTGAAGGCGCAGAGCGAGGCCGAGATTCGCGCGCGCCAGGTGCAGGTTCTCGAAGCCGATTTGCGCTACCAGATGGCCCGCATCGAAGAGGCGCGGCGCGTGGTGCTCAACCAGGCCCGCGAACAGGCGCAGGGTGAACTGGACGCCCTGGCCGCTGAGCTGACCCAACTGCGCCAACAGATGGCCGGCCTGGGCGTCCCCGGCTCACCCCAATCGGCACACCGCGCCTTCCTCTCCCAGGCTGAATCTGCCCTGGCCACCCTCATCGTTGAGCAGCGCAGCCTGCCCGACAAGGTGATCGAGAAGGCGCCAGAGGTCGCGCTCGACGGCCCCATCGGCGTGGGGGACCGCGTGTGGGTGTCCAGCCTGCAAGCCAGCGCCGAAGTGGTGACGCTTGACGGCGCCGATGCCCAGGTCATGATCGGCTCCTTCCGCATGAACATACCGGTGCGCAGCCTGGAACTGCGCGCCAAGGCGGCCGACCTGAGCGCTCCCGCCAGCAACAGTCGGCAGGGCGGCGGCGGTCTGCCGCCCTCGCCCGGCCTGGAGTTGGACCTGCGCGGACAGCGCGCCGAAGATGTGCTGTTACTCCTGGAAAAATACCTGGACGATGCTTTCCTGGCCGCGCTGCCCTGGGCGCGCATCATCCACGGCAAGGGCGCCGGTGTCCTGCGCCGCATCGTGCGTGACGAACTGCGACGCCATCCCCTGGTCAAAGAATCGCACAGCGGCGAACTCAACGAGGGCGGCGACGGCGTCACCATCGTCAAGTTCATCCGCAATCAGGATGGGTGATCGTTCGGAATGCTGAACGCAGAGGGCCGTAACCGGCTGGCGGTTCGGTTCGTTCTGATTCATGCCAGGCGGAGGTCAGAATCAGTCACGTCATCTGGAATGTAAGCCAATCCTGCTATCCTCTGTCTTGCGTTGTTCATGCTAACCAGGAGAGAGGAGCCGAAGCTGTGAATCGTCCAGACGAACAAACGATCGTTCATGTGGCCCCCAACGCCGTGCAACAACTGTGGTTTCAGATAGGCTGGCGGGTCGTCATCAGTGTCGCGATCCTGTGGCTGATTGTGCAGTTACAGTAATACCGCTGCCTGAAAAAGAGCTGTCGAGACCGGGTCTCCTGGCGGAAACCCGGTCTCTTTTTGCGTTTTGGTATTGCCGCAGATTTCTAAGTGAGCCTGCACGCCCATTCTCAGCACAAACGTTCTTGCACGTCGCCAGTTTTTGCGGTAAAATCGCCGTCATGGAAAACATCGAACGTCTCGGCTTCTTCTACCTGGGCAAACCCTACGATCTCAAAACCGGTCAGACCGCGGAGCGCCCCATCATGTACGATGCGCGCGACCTGACCACCCATGCCGTCTGCGTGGGCATGACCGGCAGCGGCAAGACCGGCCTCTGCATTGACCTGCTGGAGGAGGCCGCGATTGATCGGGTGCCAGCCATCGCCATTGACCTCAAGGGTGACATCACCAACCTGCTGTTGACCTTTCCTGATCTGCGCCCCGCCGATTTTCGCGCCTGGATCAACCTGGACGATGCCCGTCGGCGCAATCAAACCGAGGATGAATTTGCGGCCGCCACCGCCCAAACCTGGCGTGACGGCCTGGCAGCCTGGGGACAGACGCCGGAGCGCATCCGCCTGCTGCGAGACAGCGCCCAGTTCCTCATCTACACGCCAGGCAGCGATGCCGGGCTGCCGGTCAGTATCTTGCACAGCCTGGAAGCCCCGCACGTTGACTGGGAACAGCAGACCGAAGAAGTGCGTGAGCAGATCAGCGGCACCGTTTCCGCTCTGCTTGGGCTGGTGCGCGGCAGCACCGACCCGGTGCGCAGCCGTGAGCACATCCTGCTTTCCACCGTTTTTGAGCATTTCTGGCGTCAGGGCCAGAACCTCGACCTGGCCATGCTGATCGCCGCCATCCAAAACCCGCCTGTGCGCACCCTGGGCGTCGCCGATGTGGACACGTTCTTTCCCCAGAAGGACCGTTTCAACCTGGCGATGGCCTTCAACGGGCTGATGGCGGCCCCCTCGTTTCAGATGTGGTTGACCGGCCAGCCGCTCGATGTGGACCAACTGCTCTACAGCCCGGATGGCAAGCCGCGCCATTCCATCTTCTACCTGGCGCATCTCAACGACACGGAGCGCATGTTCTTTGTCACCCTGCTGCTCGGCCAGATTCTGACCTGGACGCGCACTCAGCCCGGCACCACCAGCCTGCGTGCGCTGGTCTACATGGATGAAATTTTCGGCTACTTCCCACCGGTGGCCGAACCGCCCAGCAAGCGTCCTCTGCTGACCCTGCTCAAACAGGCGCGTGCCTACGGCGTGGGCATCGTACTCGCCACCCAAAACCCGGTTGACCTCGATTATAAGGGGCTGAGCAACGCCGGCACCTGGTTCGTCGGCAAGCTGCAAGCGCAGCGCGACAAAGACCGTCTGCTCGATGGCCTGGAGGGCGCGCTGGCCGGCAACGACGATGGTTTCGACCGCGCCTGGCTGGACAAGACGATCTCCGCGCTCAGCAATCGCGTGTTCCTGCTGCACAACGTGCATGAGGGCCGCCCGCAGATCTTTCAGACGCGCTGGGCGCTCTCCTACCTGCGCGGGCCCTTGACGCGGCCGCAGGTGCGCACGCTCATGGCCGCCACCAAGGCCCAGCTCGCCAACGGTCAGGCGCCGGTCGCCAGCGCCGCGCCATCAACGCCTGCTCCGGCGCCCCGTCTGACAACCGCTGGCCGTGGGCCGCGCCCGCGGCGCCACAGCTCAACGCGACGCCGCCTATCTTCCCAGCCTGGCGCCTGCCACACCGCGCCGCGCCCCGCCGTCAACCTGACCCGCGCCGCCCTGTCCAATGCCCCGGTGCTGCCCGCCGAGGTGGCCCTGACCTACCTTCCCATTCGCGCCGGGCAAGGTTCTGCCCTGCGCCGTCTGACCCAGGTGGCCGGCTTTCGCCTGCAGGCCGATGCGATTGATCTGATTTACACGCCGGCCGTGCTCGGAATGGGCGCCGTCCATTTTGTGGATGTCAAGCGCGGCGTGGATCAAGCCAGAGATCTGGCCCTGCTGCTGCACGTGCGTGACGGTGATCGCTTTTTGCAGTGGCACGAGGCCGAGCCGGTGAACGCCGCGCAGGCCAGCCTGCTCAACCGACCGGAGCCGGACGCCCTGTTTGCCGATGTGCCGCCGCTCGTCAGCACGGCGCGGGCGCTCAAGAGCCTGGAGAGCAGCTTTGCCGACCATCTCTACCGCTCGCAGTCGTTCAACCTCTGGTACAATCCTTCCCTGAAACTCTACTCGAAGGCGGGCGAACGGCAGCGGGAGTTCAGCATTCGCTGTCAGCAGGCCGCCCGCGAGGCACGCGACGCCGAGGTAGATGTCCTGGCGCAAAAGTACAACGCCCAGATTGCCCGCCAACAGACCAAGCTGTACAAACAGCAGCGCGACCTGATCGAAAACGAGACCGAAGCCACCGCGCTGAATCGCGAGAAATGGGTGACGATTGGGGAGACCATGGTGGGCGCGCTGCTGGGCAGCCGGCGCACCCGTGTCATCTCCACCACCATGACCAAACAGCGCCTGACCGATCAGGCTCGCCTGGATGTCGTGGAGGGACGGCAGACCATGGACAGCCTGCGCCAACAGATCAGCGACCTGCAGGCGCAGAGCCAACGTGCGGCTGAGGCCATCACCAGCCGCTGGAGCGCGATGCTGGACGATGTGCGGGAGGTCAAAGTGATGCCACGCAAAACCGACGTGGCTGTGCGCCTGGTGGCCCTGGCCTGGCTGCCGGTCTGGGAGATCACCTACACCGACCTGGCCGGCCAGATTCGCAGCGAACGCGTGGAAGCCTGGCGCGGGTAAAACTACTTAGCCACGAATGACACGAATGAGCACGAATTCCAGGGGCTTTTCGTGTCAATTGGTGAAATTCGTGGCTGAAGATCGGGCTGATGGTATTCCTATGGCGGTGGCTGGCTAGACGGTGACGACCGAATCCTCGGCGCCGAATTCGTTGACCGCGTAGGAATCGGCGGCCCAGTCGTTGAACCAGGCGCCATCCTCATTGCGGTAGCGGAAGCGGTAGCTGTTGCCCGCGGGCAGGCTGACGGTGGCGTACAGGGCGCCATTCTTGCGGCGCTTGAGCGGCGTCGCGGTCACATCCCAGGCGTTGAAATCACCCACCAGGGCGCCGCTGGTCAAGCCTGTCTCGGCCGGCATTTCGAACGTGACTTTGCACGTCTTGTTGTTCTTCGCATACTGTTTGATCAACATCTCGTTCTCCTATTGTTGTCATAATTTTCTTCTGTGTCACAGCCGTATTACGCGCAAACTGGGTGAGCCAGCCGCCGCTCAACCCAGTCCGGCTGATTGTACCAAACAAGCGAGATTGTGCAAAAACCGCGACGCTCAGGCTGCCAGGAATCCAGCCAGGAATGACGAGAAGGATTGCTTGCAACCGCCCGCAACCTGTGCTAAACTACGCCCCGTCGGTACAGGCGCACAGCGTGCGCATGCCGTGCGAATGAAATAGATCCTTTCAGGCAGATACGAGCTCAATGACTGAACGCGGCTTTCCAGAAAAATTCACCGTTGACCCCACCGCGCCGACCTTCACGGCCGAAAACCTGCAAACCGGCAAGGGGCTGGCCGGCGGCGACCCTTTACAGCGCCTGCAGCACGCCGGCTATTTACGCGCCCCGCTGGACAAGCCGCTCTTTCAAGTGGCTGACCTGGAGCCGAACGGCGATGGCCTGCACGAGCAGTACCGCCAGCGGCTGGCCGCCTTCCTGGCGCGCGGACCGCTGGAGATCGAGATCGGTTTTGGCGATGGCAATTTCCTGCTCGACCGCGCCCAAAAACACCCGGAGAGACAGTTCATCGGCTTCGAGCTGCGCTGGCACCTGCTGCGTCATGTGCTGAAAGCCGCTGAAACCCGGCCGCTGCCCAATCTGTGGGTTTCGGCCGACGATGCCCGCTACGCGCTGGCGCGTTCCCTGCCGCCGGCCTGCGCGTCCGTGCTGCATGTCCTCCTGCCCGATCCGTGGTGGAAGCGGCGTCACCAGTACAAGCGCATGTTCGCCGACTACAGTGTGACCCTGCTGGCGCGCGGCCTGGCGCCCGGCGGCATCATGCATGTGCGCACCGATGTGCCGGGCTACGCCGAGTTGATCGTGGAAATCGTCGGCGCCAGCGGGCTGTTCACACCGCACGATGACAGCCTGGCAGCGCACTTTCCCGATCTCGTGCCCACCACGCGCGAGGCCTGGTGCTACGAAAACGGCTTCCCCATCTTCACCTTCTATTTCCAACGCCTCGACTCCGCAGAGGCGAGCTAAACGATGGATCTTGTCACCTTCTACGACGACTACTGGCGCGACAAGCCTGACATCTTCGACCAGACCAGGCTGGACATTGTCGCCAGCTACGTGGGGCAGGGGGAGAACGTCCTGGCGGTAGATTGCGGGCCGGGGGTGCTGGCGCGCCAACTGGCCGACAAGGGCAACCGCGTCACCGGCGTTGACATGTCGCATGTGGCCGTGGGGCGGGCGCGTGAACGCGGCATCGAGGCGCACCAGGTGGACCTGGACAGCGCGCCGCTGCCCTTCGCCGCGGAGACCTTCGACACCGTCGTTTCCGATTCGGGCCTGGAGCACCGCTACTTCTTCGACAAAGCCCTCGATGAATGTGTGCGCGTGCTCAAACCGGGCGGCAGGCTGGTGCTGCTCCTGCCCAACATGGCCCACTGGCGCTGTCGTTGGTGGCTGCTGACCGGTCGCTTTCCCTACGTGCGCAACAGCCCCACCGATCTCACCCACCTGCGCTTCTTCACCCTGGCCGAAGCGCGCGGCCTGCTCAAGGCGCGGCGCGTGCGCATCGTTCGCACCGATGGCAGCGCCAGCCTGTGGGTGCCGGGGCTATACCCCTTCTTCCTGCGCTGGCCCGGTCTGCGTCAGGCCTACACCTGGCTGGCCCGCCATTGGCCTTCGCTCTTTGCCCGCGACTTCATCGCCATCGGCGTCAAACAATGACCCACATTCCACACCACGAACGCAGCGTACAGGCCATTCTCTTCGACTTCGACGAGACCCTGGCGACGCTGGCCCAACCCGCGGCCGACCTGGCCGTGGCCGGTGCGAACGCGGCGGCCGCCGTTCTGCGCGGCGCCGGGCTTGATCTGCCGGATGACTTCGAAGTGCAGTGGCTCAAGGCTTTGGAGTTTGCCGCCAGCAAGTCGGTCCAGGAACAGGATGAACACACCGCCGATGACACCCTGGCCTTCCTGGTGCAGTTCTATGGCTATGTCGCATTGGATCGCAAGCTGGTGCGCCAGGCCGTGGATGCCCATTTTGCACCCTTCATCGAAGCCAGCATCCTGTTGCCCGGCGCGCACGAGACACTGACCGCGCTGCACGCGGACGGCTACTATCTTGGGATTGTCGCCAACCACAACTGCGACCGCGCCCTGCAGCGCACGGTGCGCAAATTGGGGCTGCACGACTTGGTGGATGTGACCCTCACCTCGCAAACGGTGGAGCAGCGCAAACCCAAGACCAAGCTGTTCGAGGTGGCGCTGAGCTATTGGGACGTAGCGCCTTACCAGGCCGTGGCCGTCGGCGACCGTCTCGACGAGGATGTGGCGCCGGCGCAGGACTTTGGGCTACGCGCGGCACTCCTCACCCTGCACCCCCACCCATCCAACCAGCAGGCGGCGCGCCTGGTCATCCCCGATGCCAGCCTGACCGCCTGGGACTCATTCTTGCCGCTGCTGGCGCGCTGGCAGGCTGAAGATGCCGCGGGCGCGGACGATTTCTGGGCCGACCGCCTGCCGGCCGCGCCGCCGCCGCTAACGCCCGATTTTGACCCGACAACGCCGGCCTGAACCGGCCACCAGGAGCCAACCACCATGCAACGTGAATATCCATCCGCGCCCCTGCTGGGCGTCAGCGCGCTGATCTGGCGGCCGCAGACTGCCCAAGTCCTGCTGATTCAACGGGCGCGTGAGCCGAACAAGGGGCTGTGGGCGTTACCGGGCGGGTTGGTGGAAGTTGGCGAGACGCTGGCCGCGGCCGTCGTGCGCGAGGTGTTCGAGGAAACGGGTCTCAGCGTACAGGTCGGCCCGTTCGTGGCCAGCTTCGAGCCGATCCTGACCGACGAGCAGGGCCGCGTGCGCTATCATTTTGTCGTGTTGGATTACCTGGCCTATTACCAGGGCGGTGAGCCGGTCGCGGCCGATGACGCAGCCGCCATCGGTTGGTTCAGCCTGGATGAGATGGCCGGCCTGCCCATGCTGGCCGATACGCGGCAGGTGATTGCGCAGCACAGTGCCCTGACTGCAATTTGATCCCCTACAGCGATCGCGCATACTGGCGGTGCATCTTGTAGAAATCCACGCCCAGGTCGCGCAACTCACGCTGCATGTTGTCGTTCGACACACTGATCTGCACCAGGTCGGCATGCTCGAACCCGCCCTCAACCAGGCTCTTTTGCATCTCACTGAAGAGGATAGCCATGCCTCCCAGGCCCCGATACTTCGCCACGATGCCCGCGCCGTTGATATTGACCCATTTGCTGCGTTTGAGTTCGCGCAGCAGGTCAATCCAGCCCACGGGCCACAGGTGACCGCCCGTGCGCTGCACCGCGGCCGAAACATCAGGATAGGCCAACAAAAAGCCAACCGGTTCATCCTCTTTCATCACGATTTTGACCAGGCGAGGATCGGCGTAATGCAAAATCTGATTGGCAATCGCCTGCACTTCATCCGCAGTCAACGGCACCCCGCCGCTGGTGCCGCCCAGTGCATTGTTGTACAGATCACCGAGTTGGGGCACCAGTTGCAGCAGCTCACGCCGGGTCTGAAAGCGCACGACGCGCAGCCCGCGCCGCTTCTGCACCAGTTCTGATACCTGGTGAATCTTCTCCGGAAATTTTGTGGCTGTGCTGAGGTAGCCGGAAAGCGAATCATCCAGGCGCTCGAAACCGGCCGCTTCGACCAGGGCCGGGTAATAGGCCGGATTGTAGGGGATGCCCAGGGCGGGACGGTGCTCGAAGCCTTCGACGAGCAGCCCAATACCGTCCAACGCGCTGAGGCCGCGCGGGCCTTTCATCTGCTCCAGGCCGCGGCGTCGCGCCCAGGCAAAGCCGTGTTCGAACAGGGCCAGGGCCACCGCGCGCTCATCAATACACTCGAACAGATAAAAGAACGCGCTGCGCTCGTGGTTGTAGGCATTGTAGTTGGCGTTGTCGAGCACGGCCAGGCGGCCGATGGTTTCATCGTTACGCCGCGCCAGCAAAAAGATGGCGTCCGAGTGACGGAAGAAGGGGTGGCGCTCACGGTTCAACATCAACGCCGCGTCCGGCGCCAGCGGCGGCACCCATTGCGGCACATGACGATACAGGCGAAACGGCAAGCTCAGGAACTGCTGACGCCAGTAACGGCTGTCGGTGTCAATCTCCATGATGTCCAAACGGTCGGTCATGCTCGTATCCCTTTCCTGCGTAACTGGCTTGATGATTGATTCATGGGCGCCCCCCCCCGCAACAACTGCCGCGCCCCCCCCCCCCCCCCCCCCCCCCCCCCCCCCCCCCCCCCCCCCCCCCCCCCCCCCCCCCCCCCCCCCCCCCCCCCCCCCCCCCCCCCCCCCCCCCCCCCCCCCCCCCCCCCCCCCCCCCCCCCCCCCCCCCCCCCCCCCCCCCCCCCCCCCCCCCCCCCCCCCCCCCCCCCCCCCCCCCCCCCCCCCCCCCCCCCCCCCCCCCCGGATTGTAATGCAAGTCAGAGAGATGGGCAATTGGAGAGCGGAGATCAGAGATCAGAGACCAGAGAGCTACGTGGAGGGCGGTTGATTTGTGGTTGAAAGAGAGGAGAGAGGAGATCGAAGTTGTCTTGCGCGTCCGTGCGTCTGGTGTTACACTACTTGGGAGAGGGTGTTTGGAGTGATGAAGATTTGCGCAAGATTCGTGACGCGCTGCCGCCCGGCGCGGATTCGAACGTGCATCTGAGGAAATAAAAGGAGGTTGCCCATGCTGCAAACAGCAGTCATTTACGCTAATAAGCGCCAGCAACGCACGCTCAAGGGCCAGGTTTCGTCGGTGCTGACCACCTATGCCGATTCGATGCTGGTTGAAGTGACCGCCCAGCAGCTCGAGCGGTTGACAGACGACGGTTATTCCATCGAGGTGTTGGACGGCATTGATGAGATTGATGTCGGCGGGGAGATCATTGATACCTCTGTCTCCCCGCCGTCCATCTCGACCGCGGCCGTTGGCACACGCGGCGTATCAGCGATGGACGCGGTGCCGCACCATTACCTGGTGCAGTTCATCGGCCCCATCAAGGATGAGTGGCTGCAAGCCGTGGCCGAGGCGGGCGGCACCTTGCGTGAACCGCTGCCCTCGTATGCCTACGTGGTCGAGCTGTCCGAGGACGCGTACGAAACCGTACACCGTCTTGATTTTGTGCGCTGGATCGGCTATTACGAGCCTAGCCTACGGGTATCGCCCGACCTGCGCGAGAGCCTGGCGGAGCCGGTACGCCGCGGTGTGGGGCCGCAGGGACATGACGCCGCCACGGCCACCAGGGCGTTCAGGGGGACGGTCGTGGCCGAGCCGCCGGTGTCGGAGCCGCTCATCAGCACGTTCACCGTGAGCTTCTTTACGCCAGAATTGCTGCAAGCTGCGCTGCCGATCATCGAGGCCCTGGGGGGCAACCTGGGTGAAACGCCTGACGCCACCACGCACGTGATCAGCGTTTCGTTTGCACCGGGCACGACCGATCTGCAGGGGAAGGTGCTGGCCCTGGCCAGTATCCATGGCGTCAAATCGGTGGATCAGTTCTTGCTGCGACAGGTGCGTAACAACGTGGCCGTCCGCCTGATGCACGTGGTGGAGGTGGCGCCACCGCACGCGCCGGGGTTGACCGGCAAAGGCGAGATCGTCGGCGTTGCCGACACCGGGCTTGATTCCGGGGAACCGGACAACATCCACCCCGATTTCGCCGGTCGCGTGGCTGCCATTCAGAGCTGGCCCATCTCGGCCGACTACAACAGCGTGATTCTGAACAAGGACGGTAATGATGGCCCGGCCGATCTCGATTCGGGGCACGGCACGCACGTGGCCGGTTCCATCCTCGGTTCCGGCGCGGCCTCGGCCAGCGACACTGAACTGATCCGCGGTGTTGCCCCCGAGGCAACCCTGGTTTTTCAGGCCATCGAACAGGGTCTGGAGTGGACGCCCGCCTACCGTCGGGCCTTTCAACAGCGCTACGGAAGGGCCCCCGCCCCTTTTGGACTCGCCGGACTGCCGGCTGACCTCTACGCCTTCTTCAACAAAGCTTACGAGGCTGGTGTCCGGATTCACAACAACAGTTGGGGCGGCGGCGCCTACGGCGCGTATGACAACTTCTCGGAAGCGCTCGACCGCTTCGTCTGGGAGCACAAAGATTTCGTGGTAGTCGTCGCAGCCGGCAATGATGGCGCCGACGCCGATCGCGATGGCAGGGTTGACCCGGGCAGCATTACGCCGCCGGCAACTGCCAAAAACTGCATCGCCGTGGGCGCGGCCGAAAGCACACGCAGCGGGTTGGGCTACCAGGCCACCTGGGGTCAGTTGTGGCCCGATTACTATCCGCACGATCCGATCTGCCAGGACGGAACCAGCGATCACGAGGATGACGTAGCCGCGTTCAGCAGCCGCGGCCCCACCCGCGATGGACGCATCAAGCCAGATGTGATTGCACCCGGCACCAATATCGTCTCCACCCGCTCCCATCTGCTGGACGGCAACCACGGCTGGGGCGACTATCCGCCACTGCCGCACGATTACATGGTGAATGGCGGGACCAGCATGGCGACGCCGCTCACGACCGGCGCGCTGGCCTTACTGCGCCAATTTCTGCGCCAGCAGGGGCGCCGCAATCCCAGCGCGGCCCTGCTCAAAGCCCTGCTGCTGCACGGCGCCGACTACCGCCCCTACCGCTACGGAACGCCCGCGGAGGGCACGCCCTATGATTTCGAACAGGGTTGGGGCCATGTGCATATGACGAACTGTGTGCAACCGCCAGCCCCGCGCGTCATCAGTATGTACGAACGCACCCGCGGCCTGACCACGGGCCGTTCGGTGCGCCTGGCAGCCGTCGTCGCTGACAGCAGCCAGCCGCTCAAGGTGACGCTCGCCTGGAGCGACTACCCTGGTTCGGCCGGTCAAACCGCGAGCCTGGTGAACGACCTCGATCTGATTGTCACCTCGCCAAGCGGCCAAAACTATCATGGCAATCAGTTCACGGCCCCCTTCAACCGCGGCTTCGACCGCAAGAACAACGTGGAGATGGTGCTGCTCGCACAGCCGGCGCCCGGCCGCCACCTGATCACCGTGCGCGCCTACAACGTGGCCCGCGGTCCGCAGGACTTTGCGCTGGTCTGGTCGGGCGCGCTGGGCTGAGTGTACTCAGCCCGCTGGCTGGTAGGCAGGCACGATGAACCAGAAGGAACTCCCGGCGCCCAATTGACTCTCGACCCCCACCACCCCGCCATGCGCGACCACGATCCGCTTGGCAATGGCCAGCCCCAGGCCGGTGCCGCCAAAGCGCCGCGTCTTGGTGCTGTCCACCTGGTAAAACCGCTCCCAGATGCGCGTCTGCTGGTCGGCCGCGATGCCGATGCCCTGGTCTTGGATTGTGACCTTGATGCCCGCCTGTGCGTCGTCGTCGCCCAGGCGGGCCAGCGCCGGCGCGGCCGTCACCCGGATGATGCCGCCGTTGGGGCTGAACTTGATGGCGTTAGCAAGCAAGTTATCGAGCACCTCGCCCAAGCGATCGGCGTCACCCAGAACCGGGGGCAAGTTCGGGGCGACCATCACTCCCATCTCAATGCCATGACTGAGCGCGGTCATGCGCGCGCTTTCGCCGCACGTCTGCACCAGGTCGGCCAAGTCAACCGGCTGCGGCTGGCGCGGCTCCATCTCCGCCTGCTGCATACTGATGATGTCGTTCACCAGGCGCACCGTAGCGGCGGCGCGATCAGACACGATCGAGAGCGCCTCGCGCTGCTGCGGGTTGAGTGTACCCATCACGTCTTCCAACAGCAGGTCCACATAGCCGCACACGAAGGTCAAGGGCGTGCGCAGTTCGTGCGAAACCGTTTGCACGAACTCGTCTTTCAGGCGGTCGAGCTGCTTGAGCTCGGCATAGGCCACGGCCAATTTCTCGGCGCGCAAACGGGCATCCTCATACAGGCGGGCATTGACGATGGCCACAGCCACCTGGCCGGACAACAGACTCACCACGCGCTGATCGTCCAGATTGAATGCACGCCCCGTATCGGTGTTGAAGATCGTCAGGACACCCAAAAATTCACTGCCCCAGGTCAATGGCACGCCCAGGACCGAGCTAACAGGCACATCGGCAAAGGGTGTACTGCTGAAGTTGGCGTGATAGTCATTGGTCATGATGATCTGGTTGGACGCCAGGACGGCGCCGGCCAATCCTTCATGGCGTTGTAAACGCGTCCCAGAAAAATCGCCTGGCCAGGACGCCGGCTGCTGTGACACGCGCAACTCAAGTTGATCAAGCTCAGGCAAGTAGATGTAAAGACCCCCGCCCTGCGCATCCACCAGGGCAATGACCTGGGCCACGATGGTTTGCAAGAGCTGATGCAAATTGAGATTGCTCGCCAGCGCCAGCTCCACCTGACGCAGGGATTCGAACTCGCGCACGCGGCGCAGCGCGGTGGCGTGGAGCTGCGCGTTGTCCACGGCCACTGCAGCCTGGTCGGCCAGCATGGTGAGCAGCTGCTGATCCTGGCTGGCGATCGTCTGGCGGTCAAAAAAAGCGGTGGTGAAGACACCGAGGGCGCGGCCGGCCCGCATCAACGGGACGCCGGCAATAGACTGGGGCACAGTCGCTCGGTCGGCCCAATCGGCATAGAGTGGATGGTGATCGGCATGATCCACGACCACCGGCGCGGCGCTGCGCACCACCTGGTAGCTGAGGCCATGCGGCCGCAGGGTCGTCGTCACCGGGGTGCGGCGGCCATCCTGCCACAGGGCATGGCCAAAGGTAAACCGATCTTGCGTCTGGTCGTACAGGAAGATGTGAATGTTGCCCGGTCGCAGCAGGGTCATCGCGGCAGCCGCGATGGTGTCAAGCACCTGTTTCAGGTCGAGGCTGCTGGCCATGTGCAGGCTGATCTCGCGCAACAGTTCCAACTGCTGCAACTGCCGCGTCACGGTGTCGAAAAGGCCGGCGTTGGTGATGGCAATGGCCAGTTGATTGGCCAGAATCAAGAGCAGATCGAGGTCATTGGTGGTCAACTGACCGGGCGCCGCGGACTCGACATTGATGACGCCCAGCACCTGGTCGGCGCTGCGCACTGGAACGGCAATCTCCGAGACCAACGTGGGCGACTCACGCTGAAAATCGTGATCCAGGCTTACATCTTGCACAAACTGGGGTTGCCCGCTGCGCACGGCCCGCGCCATCACCCCGGTCGTCAGCGGCAGCTCCTGGATCAGGTGCTGCGGGTCATACCCCACCTGGTATTGCAGATGCAGACGCTCGCCCTCGACACGATAGATGCTGACGAAGCTGTAACCGAAGACCTGCGCCAGCGTCTCGACCGTGCGCTTGTAAACCTCCTGCGGCTGCAGCGAGCTGGCCACCACGCTGCTGACCGAGTGCAGCGCCTTCAGATCTTGCGCAAAACGCCGGCTCTCCGAGAGTAGACTGGCGGTGTGCAACGCCATGCCCACCTGGTTGCCCAGGGTAGTCAGCAGATCAATGTCCTTCTGCGGGTAGAAATCGTCGGGGTGTCTCTCCCCCAACAACCAGATACCGCGACGCCTTTCCCCAATCGCCAGCGTCACTGCCAGCCTGACCCAACCCAGAACCTGCACTGATTCAGTGGCTTCACGGAAGCGGTAACGCCCCGCGTCGGCCAACACATCGTCCAGGGTGGACAGCGACCACTGGCCAGGCACGGCGACATTCTCGGCATAGACGAGTTCGACATTGACGTTGCTCTGCGCGGGCGGCCCATCGCGCGGGATGGCAACCAGGGCCGATTGGCGGATCAGGAGGCTGGGCATCACTTCGCGCACCAGCAGTTGTACCAAATCCTCAGGCGTCAGCGCCTGGGGGATGCGATTGGCGAAGGCGCGAATCAGATCGTCCGGGTCATGGGCAGTGCCGTAGGCCAGACGATCCACGAGGCGTACAAAACGCTGGCGCAGCGGCAAGGCCGCGATGACAAAAATGGCCGAGAAGACGAGGTAGGCCAGCAGGGCATTGGTGCTGAGGCGCAGCCAGCGCCCCAGGATCGAAAAGATGAACAGAAACGCCGTGCCGTACAGCGAAATGAAGCTGTAGGTGCTCAAGAGCCGGTTGGCGCGAAACTCCAGGGTGCCCAGGCGATGCTTGTAGGCAGCATAGGTGTAGAACAGGGGCAGCACCGGCAAAACCAGCGTGGCAAACGCCACAACGTTGACAGCCGGCGGATTGACATCAATCAAGACGGGAATCACCCACAGGATCAGACCAGGGCCAAACGCCAGGGCCACACCGGTCAACATGATGCGCGCGGCCACCCGGTCCGAAGGCGACATGGGATTGAGCAGGCGATAGATGATGAGAGCCAAGCTGGTCAGCACCGCCAGGGCATCGCCCACGATGTACGCGCGCGGAGGCGGCCAGGCCCACAGCTCACACACGGCCAGGATCACAGGGATAAGATAAAGCGGCGCCGGGGAAATCTGTGTACGCAGGCGCGGCAATGGGTTGGGCACGTGTAGATGCAGATGGACAAAAACGGGTATCATGAGCCATCCCGCCATGCGCACGACATAGGCCGAGCCGGCGAGATGCGTGTTCGAGGTAAAGCCGGCGGCCAGCCAGGTCGCAATCAGGTAGTTGAAGATTACCAACAGGCCCCAGCGCGCGTCACGCGGGCGCAGGAAGAGCATGACGACAGTGCCAGCCAGCCAGAAAGGCAGCACGAACAGCAGATTGAACAGCACGATATTCCAGACCTGGCCGGAAGTTCCAGGCATCTGCCAGTTGATCTGCACCGTCTGACCGTCCCGCTCCAGAATGACCGGCACAGGGTCGCCGGCGTGATAGGCTCCAAACGGTACCAGCGCACGGTCGTTCGTGTACGCGGCATAGGTCAAGTCGCCAATTCGGAGCAAACGATCGCCGGGCAGCACCTGGAGTTGGTTTTGGCGGCACCAGTCGCGGGCGGGATCGCAGTCGTCGGTATCCAGCACAACCCAATCGTAGGTCAAGCTCAGGCCGGGATAGTGACCCAGCAAAGGATAGGCAAAGGTGTAGAGTAAGCAAATGCCCAGCATGGCCAGGGCCACAAACGCCAACGAGCCATCCAGCCGTAGGCCGGCGGCCGCTTGCCTGGCTCGCTGCGGGAGACTCCTGGGCGCCACGTGTGGTGCAGAATCAGAGCCTCGATCCACGATACACTCCCTAGATCATCAATTCGGGAGGGACTTCAAGCCCAAGCTGCTGCAACAGCGTACTCAGAGGGGCCATCTGCGCCGTCAGCGCCTGTTGAATCGGCTCGGGGTGGGGCAGATGCAGGTCAGCCAGGCGCTGCCGCGCGGCCTGATAACGCATCACCGCCTGGTACATGGCGTAGCTGACAGCGCCGCTGTCAATGAGGAGTTGTTGCGCCTGCCGCAAACTTGCCGGCTCAGCCACGCGTGACAGGAGATCCACAAAATACGCGCGCCCTTCATGCGGGGCCGACCGGGCATAGAGGATCAGCAGGTTGTTGCGCCCCTGTGTCCAGTCAGGCCCAGCCGGAACCTGCAAGGCATCTTCCAGGTCATCGAACAACTGCACGATCTCGCCCAGTTGCACGCCAATGGCATAGAGGGCGGTGACCACGTCAGGACTGGCGCCGCCGAGTTGGGCGCCCACCTGCAGGGCAGCACCGTAGAACGGTGTGCTCTTCGCCTCGACGACCTTCCAATAGTCATCTTCGCCCTGGAAATTCTGCACATCGAGCCACTGGCCGTATGCCGTCTTCAGGGCCAGGGCCGCCAGGCTGCCCTGCACCGCCGCGCGGAGCGGCGCGCTGATGGGCGCGAGATCAATCACACGGAAGGCCGCGGCTTGGAAGGCCAACGCCAGGTTAGCCGCCTGGCCGACGCCGATCCGCTGATGCTCGCCGCGAGGGTCTTCGTCCAGGAGATCATCGGCCAGAATGATGCTGATCTGCGTACAGGCAATGGCCGCCACGCCCGGCAGCGCGTCATCTTCCCCGCCGCCGACCGCCTGACAACCCAACACAGGCAGCAGCCAATCCATGCGCACCTTGTCGGCCGTGCGCGTCAAAATGGTTGCCATCTGCGGCCAGGCCGCAATCTCCGGAATGGCCAACAACAAACCCATGATGTGATCGTTCGTCATACGGCGCCTCCAGGCGAGCGGCTATGGAGTACAGGGCGCAGCACAGCTAACAAAACCATAGCGTGTGGGATACCCCACACGCTATGGTCTTATGAAATGGTTTGGCGCGCCACCCAGTAGTCCGGTTCGGCGGACCAACAAGGATCAGAGGTTCCACCCAGTCCACACGTAATATGGGCTGACACCCTTGGAGCTTCGCAGCGCAATGCGCTCCGGCCCCTGCACGATCTTCACCTGGCGCAGGGTAGTCATCAGTGGGCTATCCGGCTTGGATGACGTCATCATCGCATGAAAACGGTCAATTGACATCGAACTATGCATGATCTCTTGACTCCTTTCGATCGAGCATCGAACATCGAACACGAGCGGCCACATGACCGCACTTGAAGCAGGGCAATATCATAATAACCGGTAAATCCATTTTTGTCAAAGATCAAAAAACGGGCGCCGAATTAACTGCGTTCATCCTCCAGCCAACCTTTGCCACTTTGCCCGCTGCCTTAACCTGCGGGCAGGGCCGCGCGCACCGCCGCGCGCACCGCCTGCGCCGAGTTCAGCGTCAGCACATGCGACGCCAGATCGCGCAACGCCTGGCGGTTGAGTGTGCGCAGAAGTTGCTTGGCGGGTGGAATCGCAGCCGGGTTCATGCTGAACTCGTCCAACCCAAGCCCAAGCAGGATGGGGATGGCGGTCAGGTCGCCGGCCAGCTCGCCGCAGACCCCCACCCAGCGTCCGTGGTCATGCGCAGCCGTAATCACTTGGGCAATCAGGCGCAGCACGGCAGGGTGCAGCGCATCGGTCAGATACGCCACACGTGGATTACCTCGTTCGGCCGCCATGGTGTACTGCGTCAGGTCGTTGGTGCCGATGCTGAAGAAATCAACCGCGGGCGCCAGTTTGTCGGCCAGCACAGCCGCCGCCGGAATCTCGATCATGATGCCAACCTGCAGATCGGTGGGCGCGGGCACGCCGGCCGCGGCCAGGTCACGCTGCGCCTTGTCCAGCCAGCCGCGCACCATCACCACCTCGTCATAGGTGGCAATCATCGGGAACATGATGCGCACACGCCGCCCCACGGCCGCGCGCAGCAGGGCACGCAGTTGCGGCTCGATCAGATCGGGGCGCTCCCGGTACAGGCGCACAGCCCGTGTTCCCAAGAACGGGTTGTCCTCATGCCCCAGGGCGATATAGGCCAGTTCCTTGTCGCCGCCCACATCCAGGGTGCGCACGACAATCGGCCGCTGCCCCATCACCGCGAAGATGGCCCGGTAGATGTCGGTCTGCTCAGCTTCCGACGGCGCCACCGCGCGATCGAGATATAGGAATTCGGTGCGCAGCAGCCCTACCCCTTCGGCGCCCGCCGCCACCGCGGCCAGGGCATCGGCCACACTGCCGATGTTGGCGACCACTTCGACATGCATGCCATCGGTGGTCACCGCGGCCTGCTGGCTGGTTGCTGCGGCCTGCTGACGGGCATCCAGCCAGGCGCTGCGCCGCGCTTCCCAGGTCGCCACCGCAGCCGCCGCCGGCGCGATGATTACCTCGCCGCTGTCGCCATTCACCACCATCAACGTATCGGTGGGCACGGCCAACACGCGCGCGCCCAAACCAACCACGGCCGGAATGCCCAACGTGCGCGCCAGGATGGCGCTGTGCGAGGTGGAACCGCCCCGCGCCGTACACAGGGCCAACACCTGACTGCGATCCAGGTTGGCGGTGTCACTCGGCGCCAGGTCGTCGGCCACCAGGATGGCCGGCGCATCCAGGCTGAAGGTGGCGCGCTGGCCGGCCAGCGCCAACAGCACCTGGCGACCCACATCGCGCACATCGGCCGCGCGTGCCTGCAGATAGGCATCGTCCAGCGCCGCGTAGGCAGCAGCCGTTGTTTCGATGATGTCGTGCCAGGCCGCCTCCGCGCTATCAGCCTGCCCGAAGATGGCCGCTTGCGCTGGCTCCAACAGCGCCGGGTCATCCAGGAACAGCAGATGCGCGTCAAAAATGGCGGCTTCGGCCGCCGCGCCCTGTTGCCACAGGCGCGCGTGCATCTCCTCGATGTTTTGCCGCGCCACCTGCCTGGCGCCTTGCAGGCGCTCCCACTCGGCGGCCGGGTTGCTCACCCCCCGCTGACGCAGCACCACCGGCGGCACGGTCGGCTCGAAGCGCCGGACAGGGCCAATGGCAATGCCTGGCGCGGCCGCGATGCCTTGCAGGGACCGCAGCGGCTCGTCCAGGTCGGCCGACGCCGCTGTGAGCGCGGGCGCTGCGCTCACAGCGGCGTCGGCCGAGGGCGCTGCGCTGTCCACAGGCGTGATGCCGTCGCCAAAGCCAGTGTCTGCCAACTGCGCCAGCGCGGCCAGCGCAGCCTCAGCATCCGCTCCACTGGCGCCGATTTCGATCTCATCGCCCTGGCGGATGGCTTGCGTCGCCACCAGGTTGATGCTGTGCGCATTGACCGCAGGCCCGCCGCGGGTCACATTGCGCACCGTCATGCTGCTGGCAAAACGCCCCACAGTCCGTACGAACAACGCGGCCGGTCGGGCATGCAGTCCCAGGCGATTGCGCACCGTCAGGCGCAGTTGGATCACGCGCTCCGTGGTGCTGACAGGGGACGACACGACAGGCCCTGCGATCTGAACGCCCAGATGCGTGGCTTTGGGCAGCAGGGCGCTGCGCGCTTCGGCCGCGGTGACGGCCAGGGAACTGCCCAGGCCGGCCTGCACGGCTGCAGCCAGCGCGCCCTCCACCAGGGGGGCTTCGCACAGGAGAACCCGCTGCCGCGTCTCTTCGGTTACAAACTCAAGCGCCATTTCGGTGCTCAAAATGGCGCTGCCCAGGTCCATCAGGACCAGGACGCCGTCGGGGCCATCCACCGCTTCGATGGCCTGCTGCACCATGAAGGGGTCGGTGCCCAGCGCATGGTCGGGGCCATCCAGGCCGCCGGCCGCCGCAATTTTTACGCCAGGGGCCGCCATCTGGCGCGCCAATTCCAGAACGCCCTGGGCAAGGAAATAGCTATGGGATACGATGACGAGGCCAACCATAGAAACCTCTCGTGTGAGATTGTGGCTGGTAGGCGGAGACGATGCAACGAACGGATCGCCCCCGACCGTTCAGGACCAGCGGGAATGATCTAAGCGAGTGCGGCCACCAGTTCCCGGCAAAAGTAGGGGATGTCGGGCACGACGCGCCCCCACACCAGGTTGCCATCGCGGAAGGCCGCTTCATCCACCCAGGTCGCGCCGGCGTTCAGGAGATCATCCTTGATACCCAGGCTGCCGGTGCTGCGATGCCCGCGCACGATGCCGGCCGAGATGCCGACCAGGCCGGCGTGGCAGATCATGCCGACGATCTTGCCCTGCTCGTACACCTGGCGCACCAGGGTCGTGACGGCGGGATAGCGGCGCAGCTTGTCGGGCGCCCAGCCGCCGGGCACGATCAGGCCATCGAAAGCGGACGCCTGCACGTCGGCCGCCGCCACATCGGTCATTGCGGTCAGCGCGCCCGTCTTACTCTTGACCGTCTTGCCGGCTGTGATGCCGACGACGGTCACGCGGGCGCCCTCTTCCTGCATGCGCATCAGGGGCACCCAAAACTCCAGGTCCTCGAATCCTTCTTCAAGCAGGATGGCAATCCGCTTGCCTTCAAGTCGCAGTGTCATAACGATATCCTTGTTAGTAGGGGCGCACCCTTGCGGTCGCCCACGCGGGCAGGCGCAAGGCCATGCCCCTACCCCAAATTATTGAGAAGATGCGTGGTCGCAGGTGAGCGCCCGGCCGTCACGCCATTCAGGCGCGATTTCAATCACTGGCCCTGCAGGCGGGGCAGTCGAGAACTTCCGCCGTCTGCTGGAGCAGCGCCGCGGTCAGGCCGGCCGCGGGCAGCGGCTTGAACCCGACGGCGCCGCAACGGCAGGCATACCAGCCGCCGGCCACTGAGTTCCAGGGCACGCCGGCGGCCAGTTCGATCAACTCCACGCCGAGGCGCCAGCGTGCGTTCGTGATGAGATGCCGGCAGCCCGCGCGGCGCAGACGATCGGCGTAGGCGGCCAGGTGCGTGCAGTGCCGCATCAACAGAACGGCTGTGGTGATGCCCGCCGGCAGCGGCCAGGTGAGCGCATCCGCGCAGATCGCAGTCAGGTTGGCCGGTGGGGGCGTCGAGCCGGCCCGGACCAGCACAGCGGCCTGCCGTTCCAGCGCAATCACCTGGCGGCACTGCTGCGCCATGCGCCGCGCCAGGCGCAGATCACCGGCGCCGATGTCCAGCACCACATCGTCCGGCCGCAGGAGCGCCAGGGCGTCCACATACGTGGCTTCGTCACAGGGCGCCCAGGCGCTTTCCCAGTCCGCCGCCGTCCACGCGCCCCTACTTCCTACTTCCCACTTCCCACTTCCCACTTCCCACTTCCCACTTCCTACTTCCCACTTCCTACTTCCCACTTCCTACTTCCTACTTCCCACTTCCCACTTCCCACTTCCCACTTCCTACTTCCCACTTCCCACTTCCCACCCCCTTCCTACTTCCTACTTCCTACTTCCTACTCATGCAGCGGCCGGCGTTTCTCCAGGTCGTACAACCCATACGCAGCGGCCAGAACTTCGATCGGATGGCGGCTGGGCTTGTGGGTGCCATGCTCCAACTGCCAGCGGCACGTTTCGGAGTCGCAGGCGGTGATGGTGGCCTCCTCGCCCTGCTCGCGCACGAAGCGGAACAGCTCTTCGCCCACATCCATGCCGATCTGATATTTCTCCACCTTGTAGCCATAGGTGCCGGCGATGCCACAGCAGGGGGCGTGGCTGTCACGCACATCCAGGCCGGGGATCATCTCAAGGATCTCGAAGGCCGGCTTGCCCACGCGGTGCGCCCGATATTGGCAAGGCGCATGATACGGCAAGACCATCTCGATATTCTTGAAATCGGTTCTCAGCTCGCCCTTGTCGGCCAGTTCGATCAGCCACTCGAAGATGTCCCAGGTGCCCATCTTGAGCTGTTCGCTGGCTGCGTCCTGCATGTCCAGCAGTTCGGGCGCCTCTTCTTTGAGAGTCAAGGTGCAACTGGTGCTGGTGCCCACGACGGGGTAGCCCTGGGCGGCGTAGTCGGCCAGGTAACCGACGTTGTGCTCGTGAAGGCCGCGCGCCGCCTTGAATTCGCCGTTGCTCAGCATCGGCAGCCCGCAGCAGTTCTGCGGCGGCACGATCACCTCGTAGCCATGATGCTCGAAGACCAGGACGGCCGCCTTGCCGATGAACGGCTCGTAGTACATCGTGGCGCAGCCGTGGAAGTAGACCACCTTCTTGTCTGAGGCCAGGCGCTGGCCGGCGGTGCGCTTCATCCAGTCGCCGAAGGTGCCCTCCGTGCTCCAATGCGGCAGCGGCGCCTGGCGCGCGATGCCCATCACCTTCTCGGCCATGAAGCGGCTGAAGGGGTTGTGCATCGCCAGGTTGGCCAGGGCCGGCGCGTAGCTGCCCACCTTGCCCAACATCTCGTTGCGGCCCAGGAGACGATTGCGCAAGGGGATGCCGTGTTCGGCCACCATCTGCGCGCGGGCGCGGGCGTTGATCTCGGCAATGCGCACGCCGGTGGGGCAAACCTCATTGCAGACGCGGCAGCCGGAGCAGTAGTCCACCGAATGATCGGGCGAGTGGGGCTGGCCGTTCTCGCGGAAGCGCTGCGCCTGCGGCCCGGAATACTTGGGGCCGTGGAACTGATCGGTCACCGCGGCCACCGGGCAGTAGCTCGTACAGATGTTACATTTGATACACTCGTCGAGCGATTCGCCGACCGAGTGCCAGGAAATCGTGTGCATAAGGATAGTCCGTGTTCGTGAAAGAAATTCAAGCGCCAGGCCAGCGGCCCTACGCTGCCTGCAGGAGTCGCGTCGCCGCGGCGCGACCGCTGGCAATGGCAACCCCTTCCAGGCTGCGCTCCTGAATGTAATCCCCGCCGGCCAACAGGCCGCCGGCCGCCCACAGGTTGCGATAAACGGGGGTCCCATCGCCCTTGAGCGGCTGCCAATCGCCATTCACCGCCACACCACCGCGGAAAACCGGGTGCCCCTGCGGATCCAGAAACTGCGGCTGGAACCACTGATGGCGCTGCTGCGGCACGGTCAACGGCAGGTCGAAGATCACTTCCCACACCCGGCCCAGGTGATTGCTGTTGAAACCGCCGCCCAGGATGCCGCCCGTCGCCAGCAGATACTTGGCCGCGCGGTGCTTCAGCGGCCGCGCACTGGTAGAAGTCTCCACCCACTGAATGTTTCCCGCGTCCCCCTCTGCATCCCCCTCTGCATGAAAGCCAATGCCCTCCATGCCGATCTCGACCCGCACGCCCAGCGCTTCCACATGCTTGCGCAAGGCCGCATGCAGGCGAATGCCAGGCACGCTGGGCGGCAGGGTGGGGATTTCAAAGATGACGGCGCCGGTTTGGGTGCGCAAATCATCCAGCACACCCAGGTGATTGGCCAGGCCCAGGATAGCCGGCAGACCGATGCGCTCCCCCGGCTTGAGCAGGCGCTTGAGCTCAGCGCCCAAGCGGGCCGCCGTCGCCGCATCGTCCAGCCCATGAGCCAACTGCACGCTGTTGCGGTCATGCTGGCTGTTGAGCAGGCTCAGGGGCAGGAAGGCCGCACGCGCGGCAAAGCCCTGCTTGTTCAGGTTGGCCGCGATCAGTTCGGGATAGAAGTCGCGCATCCCCTGAAAACCGACGATCAGCATCGGTTCCGGCCGGCTGAGATCGCCGCCGCGCTGGGCGCGTGGCGCCAGGAACGCGGGTCGCGGCGCGCCGACGGGCGATGGCAGCAGCAGGTTGCCGCCGTTGGCGCTGCCTTCGTAGGGCACGCCAAGCTCATGAGTCAGGGCCACGAAAGAATCGAGCGCGCTGGCAACGCCCTCACGGCCGAGCAGGCTGTAGGGATGGGGGGCCGGCACACCGGCGATCATATCCAGCGGGCGCTGCACCAACGCGGGCGCGGCGCCCTCAGCCGCCGGCGCATAGCCGAGCACATCCACGGTGCCCGCGGCCCAATGTGTGGCGCTCAAGCCTTTGGCGATGAGCCGCACCCGTGCGCCGGCCTGCGCAGCGGTGATAGCGGCCTGGAGGCCGGCCAGTCCAGCGCCGATTACAAGTAGATCAAGCATGGTCGCGCTCCGTTTTCTCGTTCGGCGTGGTGTCGAACTGCCAGAACGTGCTCAGCGGGCCTTGCCGGTCGCCGTCGGGCAGATGATCGGCATTCAGCAGGCTGAGGTAGATCAGTTCATCCAGGCGTTCCTGCTTGAGCTGCTGCGCCCACAGGATGGGCGTCAGCCCTTTCCAGCGCTCTTGCAGGAAATCGCGCAAGAGCAGGTTGGCATCCTCCACTGTAATGGCCTGATTGGACAGCGGCGAAGGGGCCGCGGCCGCCGCGCCGTTGTTATGCGCGGGCGACTGCAGGTAGGCCACTTCCCACGTGGCGTCACTTGCGCTGACTTGCAGCGGTGGGCGGGCATCCGCTTGCTGCTTGCTGCCCAGCTCGTGCAAGATGCCGCAGGCGCGATAGGTGCAGAAGCCGCCCTGGCAAGGCCCCATACCCAGGCGCACATCACGGCGCAGATCGTCCAGTGTCACCAGGGGATTGCGCCGCACGGCATTCTCGACCATCGTGCGCGTCACCAGCTCGCACTCGCACACCAGTTCGCCCTGCAGCTTGAGGTCTTCGACTTCGTGCAGGCGATGTCCCAGCCAGTAGTGCCCCTGCTCGATGCCTGGCACGACCGTCTCGGCCGTCACACAGGGTTTGCGGGCGCCGATTTGCTCGCACGCGGCGTCCACGGCTTTTTCAGCCATCAGGCGGAAGGTGGTCCACTTGCCGCCGGTCATAGTGAGGAAACTCTGGACGCCATCACGATTGTTGTGGCGCAGCAGAGTGAAGGCGCGCGTGGCATCGCGACTGGAACCGCTGTAATGTTCCTGATAGAGGGGCCGCACCCCGGCCCATGTGCGCACCACACGGGCTTTGGAAATGGAAGGAACCAGCTTCTCGCCTTCGCTCAACATCAGATAGACTTCCCACGGTTCGATGCGCAGGTCTTCAGGGTTGGTGACGCGTTCGTCCGTGGTGCCGATGACGGCCACGGTATGAATCGGCACGATGATATCGCCATCGGCCGGTTTTTTGCAGCGGTTGATGACTGTGTTGACGACACGGTGGTTCATAGCCACCAGTGTGCCCTTGCCGGGGATCACATCCACGCGGATGCCAGCCATCTTGGCAAGCTGACCGGCCCACGCGCCGGTGGCGTTGACGGTCATGCTGGCGTAGATCGCCATCTCTTCGCCGGTGGTCACATTGCGCACCTGCGCGCCGGCCACGCGGCGGTTGCCATCGCCGCCCTCCAGAAGAAGGGCGATCACTTCATGGTAAACGAGGGTCTGCGCGCCAACGCGTTGCGCGGCCTGGGCCGTGGCGTGCGTGGACAAGAAGCTGTCCGCGGCGCCATCGGGCACTTCGAAGACGCGGCTGATGCGCGGGTTCAACAGCGGCTCACGGCGCAGCGCCTCGGCCACGGGGATTTCGGCGCAAGGCACGCCGCACTTCTCACATGCGGCCTTGAACAGATCAGGGTATTCCCCCTCATCTTCTGGCGTCACAACAAAGAAGCCGCTGGTATCTTCGATGCAATGGGCATGGGTCTTGCGCAGGATGCGGTTTTCGGTAATGCACTCCACCGCGCTGCCAGGGTCCTTGACGACATAGCGGCCGCCGCTGTGCAACAGGCCGTGGTAGCGCCCGGTGGTGCCATGGGTTAGGTCGCGTTTCTCCACCAGGATGACCTTGAAGCCACGGAGTGCCGCATCCCAGGCAATTCCCGTACCGGTGGCGCCACCGCCAATCACGAGAATGTCAGTATCTAGACGTTTCATAGAAAAATCTCATTCCTGAATGGTTACGATGAAAAAAGACCGAAGGGGCACAAGCACCCTTCGGTCTTTTCACCCTACGTCGTAAGTCCTGAAGGGCGCAGGTCGCAGACACGATGTCTGCCGGACGGCCCATTTTCGGTGCTCACTGGTTCCGCAGGCCACTAACAGCACGTGGTGCGCAGTCCACGGACCGGCACAAGTGTCAGGGAGGGCAGGCGGCAGGCCCACCCTCTCCCCCTCTCCCCCTTCCCCCTCGTTGAACGAGGGGGAGAGGGGGAGAGAGGAAAGAGAACGTTAGGCGATCCAATCGAAGGTGCGGGTGACGGCCTTCTTCCAGTTGGCATACTGCGCCGCGCGATGGTCCGCATCCATGTTCGGCTGCCATTCCTTGTCCTTGCCCCAGTTCGCGCGCAGGTCCTCGACCTTGGCCCAGAAGCCGACGGCCAGGCCGGCGGCGTAGGCGGCGCCCAGGGCTGTCGTCTCGGCCACGGTTGGGCGGATGACAGGGACGCCGAGGATGTCGGCCTGGAACTGCATGAGCAGTTCGTTGAAGACCATGCCGCCGTCCACCTTGAGGGCAGTCAGCGCGACGCCGGAGTCGTTGTTCATGGCATCGAGCACTTCACGCGTCTGGAAGGCGGTGGCCTCCAGGGCGGCGCGGGCGATGTGGCCCTTGTTGACGTAGCGGGTCATGCCGACGAGCGCGCCGCGGGCATCACTGCGCCAGTAGGGCGCAAACAGGCCAGAGAACGCGGGCACGAAGTAGATGCCGCCGTTGTCTTCGACGGTCGCGGCCAGGGCTTCGACATCCGAGGAGCGCGAGATGAGGCCCAGGTTGTCACGCAGCCACTGCACCAGCGCGCCGGTGATGGCGATGGAGCCTTCCAGGGCATAGACGGCCGGTTCGTCACCGATCTTGTAGCCCAGGGTGGTGAGCAGGCCGCTCTTGCTCGGCACGGGCGTGGTGCCGGTGTTGAGCAGCATGAAGCAGCCGGTGCCGTAGGTGTTCTTGGCTTCGCCAGCGCTGAAGCAGGTCTGGCCGAAGAGAGCCGCCTGCTGATCGCCCAGGTCGCCTGCCACAGGGATGCCGGCCAGGGCGCCCTTGGCGCTGCCATAGACCGCGCTGGAGGCGACGATCTTGGGCAGCATGGCGCGTGGCACGCCCATGATGCCCAGAATCTCATCGTCCCAGTCGAGGGTGTTGAGGTTCATGAGCATGGTGCGACTGGCGTTGGAGACATCGGTCACATGCACGCCGCCGTCGGTGCCGCCGGTCAGATTCCAGATGACCCAGGTGTCAATGTTGCCGAAGATGGCATCGCCGGCCTCTGCGGCTGCGCGCACGCCCGCGACATTGTCGAGAATCCAGCGCACCTTGGGGCCGGAGAAGTAGGTCGCCAACGGCAGGCCCACTTGGGCGCGGAAGCGATCCTGACCACCATCGGCTGCCAGGGCGTTGCAGATATCGGCCGTGCGCGTATCCTGCCAAACGATGGCATTGTAGTACGGCTTGCCGGTGTTGCGATTCCACACGACGGTGGTCTCACGCTGATTGGTGATGCCGACCGCGGCAATGTCGGCCGGGTCAATATTGCCCTTGGCCAGGCCGCCCTTGACAACTTCATCGACGCGGGTCCAAATCTCCATCGGATCATGCTCGACCCAACCCGGCTTGGGATAGATCTGCTCATGTTCCTTCTGGTCGAAACAAACAACTTTTCCACTGTGGTCGAACACCATGAAGCGGGTGCTGGTGGTGCCCTGGTCTATCGCTGCTGCATACTTAGCCATGTACGAATCCTCCTTTGGATTCCGAAACTATGTAGATGACAGACTCTATGGCCTGTCCGGATCGAGCGTGATCTTATGAGTTTGCCCAGGTTTCGGCGGCGCACTTCAAGATCAGGAAGGTCGAAGTGGCGCCAGGGTCCTGGTGCCCTGCACTGCGTTCGCCCAAATAGCTGGCACGTCCCTTGCGTGCCACCAGGGGGATCGTCGCTTTCATGCCTTCTTCGGCGGCCTGAACAGAGCGTGTCAGGGCCAAACCGATCGTTGCGTTCTGCACGACCGCATCCTTGAAGGCTTCGAGGGCTGGCGTCAGGGCATCTACCATCGTCTTATCGCCGAGAACGGCCCTGCCGCGCATAACAACGCCATTGACCGCGGCTTCCAGCGCGGCGCCCCAGTCGGCGGCCGAGAGGTCTTGTTTACCGACCGAGACCGCGCCTGCCTGCATGAAGAAGGTGCCATAGAGCGGCCCGCTGGCGCCTCCGACGGTGGAGACTAACGTCATGCCGACCGTCTTGAAGATGGTGCCGATGTCTTTGTCGCTGACGGCGGGCAGCTTGGTGAGGACGGCCTGAAAACCACGCGTCATGTTGGCGCCGTGGTCGGCATCACCAATGGCCGAGTCGAGTTGGGTGAGGTAGTCCTTGTTTTCAGCGAGCACGCCAGCAACGTTCTTGATCCAGTCGAGCACATCTTGACGCGAGATTGTCATGGTCACCTGTTAATGCTGTTTAATGCAACGAGTTTGCAAGACTCATACACCCCAGCGCAGGCCCACGGTCTTCACCGGTGCGTCCCACAGCTTGAGGAGGTCAGCATCCAGCTTGAGCAACGTGATCGAGCAGCCGGCCATTTCGAGGCTGGTGATGTAGGAGCCGATCAGGTTGCGCGCGATCTTGATACCGTGGCTCTCGCAGATCTGCGCCAGCTTGCGATAGACGACATACAGTTCGATGAGAGGGGTGCCGCCCATGCCGTTGACAAAGGCCAGGACTTCGTCACCCGCCTGGAAGGGCAGGTCCTCGATGATTGGCTCGGCCAGCATCTCGGTGATTTCGTCGGCCGTGGCCAGCTTCATGCGCTTGCGGCCTGGCTCGCCGTGGATACCGACGCCGATTTCCATCTCATCTTCAGGCAGATCGAAGGTGGGCTTGCCGGCATGGGGCACGGTGCAGGAGGTGAGTGCCATACCCATGCTGCGGCCCCAGGCGTTGACTTTGCGACAGACATCGGCCACTTCTTTGAGAGAGCGACCCTCTTCCGCGGCCGCGCCCGTGATCTTCTCGGCCAGGACGGTGATGCCAACGCCACGACGGCCGGCTGTCCAGAGGCTATCCTTCACAGCCACGTCGTCGTTGGTCACTACCGCTTCGACCTCGATCCCCTCTTCGCGCGCCATTTCGGCCGCCATCTCGAAGTTCATGATGTCGCCGGTGTAGTTCTTGACGATGTGCAGCACGCCCGCGCCGCCATTGACGGCCTTGGTCGCTTCCAGCATCTGATCGGGCGTGGGGCTGGTGAAGACCGCGCCGGGGCAGGCCGCATCCAGCATACCCATACCCACGAAGCCACCATGCATCGGCTCATGACCGGAGCCGCCGCCAGAGATCACGCCCACTTTGCCCTGCACCGGTGCATCGGCCCGTACAATAAAGTTCGGGTCATAATGCACTGTCACCAGGTTCGAGTGTGCGTAGACAATCCCTTCCAGTTCCTCGCGAACGACATCTTCGGGTTTATTGATCAGTTTCTTCATATAGCCATTCCTTTCATCACAGCAATCGCCTCAACACGCTGGCACGGTCACGAATCAGGGGGCCTTGCGAAGGCCTGAAGTCAGGCCTTCACAAGGGAAAAGCGCCGAGGGTTAGAAACTGCCGAGTCCTGTGTACAGGAGGCCCGCAATGACAGCACCGACGATGGGGCCAACCACTGGAATCCAGGAGTAGCCCCAGTCGCTGTCACCCTTGCCTGCGATAGGCAGGACGAAGTGCGCAATGCGAGGGCCGAGGTCACGAGCCGGATTGATGGCATAACCGGTGGTGCCACCGAGCGCCAGACCGATCACCCACACGAGGAAGGCCACGGGGATAATGCCCAGAGCGCCCATGTTCAACGGCACGGCCGAGCCAGACGAATCCATCACGGCGCCCTTGATCGCCAGGATGCCGAACACCAGCGCGAAGGTGCCGATGATTTCAGAAACCAGGTTCCAGGTCATGCTGCGAATGGCCGGGCCGGTCGAGAAGACGGCCAACTTCAGGCCAGTATCCTTGGTCTCGGCCCAGTGCGGGAAGTAGTGCAACCAAACCAGGGTGGCGCCAATGAAGGCGCCAATGAATTGGGCAATAATGTACGGGAAGACATTGGCCCACGCAAACTTACCAGCCACGGCCAGACCAATCGTGACGGCCGGATTCAAGTGCGCACCGCTGACGCTCGCCACCGAATAGGCGCCCACAAAGACCGCCAGCGCCCAGGCTGTGGTAATGACAATCCAGCCGGAATTGTTACCCTTGGTCTTGGCCAACAAAACGTTGGCCACCACACCATCACCCAACAGGATCAGCAACATCGTGCCAATCACTTCACCCATAAACGGAGACATCGTAAGTATTCCTCCAACCTTGTCTAATACATCGTTCACTGCCGTGCCGGCAGCTCGAAATCAAACGACTCTCATGAGGGAGCGTACCTACCTCGATGCGCGCGGGGTAAGGCGCGTCGAGTCACAAGCTAGCGCAGGGTTGTGTGGGGTGTGACAGTCCTCCTTTCTCATGGTCGCCTTGCTCGGAACAAGGCTTGGCACGACGCGGCTCCAATTAATGAGACCAGCCACGAACCGCCTGGGGTGCATGTCACTTTGCCGGTGTGACCCAGCCCATGCCTTAAGCGGTTTCCGAAAAAATCACACAAGATCAGATTAACACAGCGTGACCGCAGTGTCAATCAATTGGATAATTTTTGTTTCAAGGTGAAACGGAAATTGCGACAACTGTTCAATTCTGAAACAGAGGGGTGGTACCAATTACCCATCGGGTTGAAAGTGGTGCGCGGTCAGGTTGAAGAAGCGCATCTTGCGCCATAACGTGGTGCGGCTGATGCCGAGCAGGTGCGCCATTTCGGTCAGATTGCCGTGCGTGGCCCAGCCGGCGCGAATGAGCGCCTCGCGGTTCCATTCATCCATGTTGAGCACCGGTTCGGCTTTTTCGCGCGTGGGCACGATGACCGCGCCGCGGCGGACGCTCTCCGGTAAATGGGCCACGTCAATGGGCTGACCGCTGGCTACCAGGCTGCTGGCGCGCTCCAGGGCGCTCTCCAGTTCGCGAATGTTGCCTGGCCAGGGGTACTTCTTCATCAGGTGCAGCGCCTCCGGCGTGACCGTGGCCGCATTGGCCGGCTGACTGGCGTGCATGCGGCCCAGGATGGTGTCTATCAGTTCGGGTAGATCCTCACGCCGCTGGCGCAGGGAGGGCATGTCAATCACGATCGAGCTCAGGCGATAGACCAGGTTGGCCTGAAACGCGCCCTCGGCCACCAGGCTGTCCAGATCGGTGTCGGTGGAGGAAATCACGCGCACATTGACCGGAATGACGCGGGTGCCGCCCAGGCGCATCACCTCGCCGGTTTCGATCACGCGGCCGAGCACGGAATGGAATTCGAGCGGGATCGTCTCTACTTCGTCCAGGAACAGGGTGCCGCCGAAGGCCAGCTCGAACTTACTGGGGCGCCCTTCGACGCGTGCGCCGCTGAAGGCGCCGCTTTCATAACCGAGGAACTCACTCAGAAACAGGTCACGCGGGAAGGCCCGGCAGTTGACGGCAATGAAAGGCCCGTTGGCGCGGCTGCTGGCGTTGTGGATGGCGCGCGCCACGACGTGTTTACCCACCCCTGACTCGCCCTGCAACAGGACGTTGCCGCGGCCGCGTGCGGCGCCGCGCGCCTGATTGCGCACGCGCTGGATGTCGGCCGATTTGCCCTTGAGATCGTCGAAGGTCATCGCGGCCTGCGCGCCGGACAGGCGATAGAAGATCTGGTGAATCTGCTGAATGGGCTGCAGCGTCGCCAGAAAGCCGATCGGTGGCGCGTCGCCAATGCGAATTGGCTTCAGATTCAACATGCAGTAGACCGGGCGTCCGTTGACCAGCAGATGAGCCTCGACATCGCGCAACGGCTTGCCAAGCTCCATCGCTTCGCGTAGGTCGGCCGGCGCCTGCACATAGCGCTGCAAGGGGTGCCCCACGACGAGGCGCGGGTTGAGGGTCAGCAGCTCGGCCGCTTGCCGATTCATCTGCGTGACGATGCCGTCGCGATCCCAGGCCAGCACCCCATCCGCGATGGATTCCATCGTCGCATTGAGCAGGGTCAAATGGGTGTTGGCATCCAGGTGCATCACGTCGGCGGCCAACTGGTTTTCCAGGGCGCGCGCGCCGGCCACGACGATGCCGGTCGAATGGGAATGACTCATGCTGCCCAGACCGAGGATGCCCAACACGCCGATGGGGCGTCCACTGGGCTGAAAAATGGGCGCGGCCGCATCCACGAGATGATGAAAGCAGGCCAGGAAATGCTCCGCGCCGACCACCTGCGCCGGCATACGTTCGGCCAGGGCCAGGGCGAAGGCGTTGGTGCCCACGCGCCCCTCATCCCAGTAGGTGCCGGGAGTCAGCCCCAGGCGGGTGGCCTCTTCTTCCATGTGGGCGTCGCCCAGGGTGAGCAAAACGCAGCCGGTGTTATCGAGCAGCACCATCAGACTGCGGTCGCCCTCGATGACCTGGAAGATGTCTTCCATCACCGGGCGCGCAATGGCCAGGAGATCGAACTGGCTGATGAGCAGGCGGCGCAGAGCCTGTTCATTCAGGCGGGCTAACTGAGGTTGGGCAAAGGGGTTGAGCAAGGGAGCACAGCGGCGCCAGGAACTGACCACCACCGGGTCCACCGCGTCCGGCTGCGCGCGCGTTTCGATAAATGTGCGCCAGCGCGCGGTCAAGATCTGCAGGTCAAGCGGATACGAGGTTGGTTGCATAGGTCATGGACCGTTCAGTGATCAAAAGAGAGCCTGCGTCAGGCGCGGCGGCGATGGTTCAGCGCCGGAAGGGCAGCAGGAGCAGGGCGGGCAGGCAGCCCTTATGCGGCGAGGGCGCCGGGTGAACGCCGCCGCTGCCTGTTCCACCGGGCGGCGTTGGCTGACCCACATGCAGCAGGCGGGCGCTGAGCTGGCCGGCTGCGTCGTAGTCCACGCGCACAAAGGCCAACTGGCGCTGGTTGGCATAGGCATCCGGGTGACGGAAGAGGTCTTCCCACTGCGCCGGGGTGGCATGAGAAAAATCAGCCGCGCCGATCCAGGCGCCGCTGTTGATGTAGGTGGCCCCATCCGCCAGGGGGAAAGTTTCTGACACGTGGGTATGACCAAATGTCACCAGGCGCGCCTGGGTTTCGGTGGCGATGCGCTGGGCTTCGCTGCGCAGGCGCCGCCGATACTCATCGGCCAACTGTTCCGCGCGCGCCAGGGCAGCGGCCGGCGTGAGGTCACGTGCGGAGGGCAGGAGGGTGTCGTCCGTGCTGACGTCGCGCAAGGCTTCCAGCACACGCGCCTCGAACTCCTGACGGAAGGCGCGGTCCGACTCGTAGCGTGCCTGCAGGGCGGGCAGGTCGTCGGGATCGGCCAGGTCTGCTTCCAGGGCGGAGATGGCGTCAATTTGCTTGGGAGAGACCTCGCGCGGCAGCCCCAGGCGCGGGACAGCAGCCAGCAGGAGTTTGAGCGCCCTGGCCGCAAAGGGGAAATCGTAGTGCAAGCCATACCAGATGAGGCCCGTCATCGGCGCCACGCCGTCCACCCAGTAGCGCTCACGTTCGATCTGGTTGAAGTATTCGAACACGAAGCGCGATCCCCACACCAATTCCAGCCTGGTGGGATCCTGCGGGTCGAGCGGCGCGCTGGGGTTCTGAAAACGGTTGACCGATTCAGTGTACTGATTGCCATGCTCTACGTAGACGCCGTCGGTCAGATAGCTCAACGGCGGGAACTGGAGCAAGTTGACCACTTCTCCGGTGGCGCCCAGGAGATGGCGCAGGACATCCTGCACGCCGGGCCAGTAGAGCTCCGGGTCGTGATTGCCCCGCAGAATGACGACGTTGCGCCGCGGTTGGTGGCTGATGAAATCGGCCAGGACAGCAAAGAGGCCCGGATGGCCCTGCGTGATGTGCGTCAGTTTGAGAAGGGCTGAGGCTTCGTCGTTGGCAGCATACGCGGCCGGCGGGTAGGGTTCGGTCGGGTCAAAGCGCACGACCGCAGGCACCTGCAGCATCTCCATAAAATCGCCATTGATGATGAATTCCATGTCAGCGCCGGTGCGGTTGCTCTCCGCAGTCAGGCCATGCACCCACTCCACAAAGTCAATGTCGCTGATGAAGTCTTCGAGGCGATTACCGCCGGCGCCCTCCAGCCCAGCGCCCAGGTGCAGGTCGCTGATGATGATTTTTGTCTTGGCCGTCATGATGTCCTCCCGAAAACTCCTACTTCCTACTTCCCACTTCCCACTTCCCACTTCCTACTTCCTCATTCCTACTTCCTACTTCCTACTTCCTACTTCCTACTTCCTACTTCCTCATTCCTACTTCCTACTTCCTACTTCCTACTTCCTACTTACGTATTGTCCTCCGCCTCGTACAACAGGCTGCTCCAGAGGCCGTCATCCTCAGGCTCGAGCGCGGGGGTCGGCTCGGTGGGCGCGGGCGCGCGGCCGGCGCCGTTGGAGTTGAGCGGGAGGCTGGCTGTTTCAGCGGTGATGGGCGGCGCGGCTTCGGTTTCGAGGCGCACCGCGGGCCGAGCCGGCTGGCCCGCGCGGGTGAGCAAATCCTGGTAAAAGACGAAGTGATCTACGGCGCGTCCCAGGTAGATCGAGGTGGTGTCGGTGACGCCGACGCCGATGACCATTTTGCCCTCCATGCGCAGGGCGCGCACCAGCGGGATAAAGTCACGATCACCGCTGATGAGGACGAACACGTTGAGATGCGGATAGCGATAGAGCACACGCATCGCGTCTACGCACAGATGCATGTCCACGCTGTTCTTGATGGAGCCGTTGTTGGTGCCTGGGCGGCCGTACTGGTAGCTGGGCACGAAGACCGGGTCAATGTCTTGCGCATGAAGGATAGATGACACGGTGGGCGCATGGCGACGCCAGTCGGCATAGGCGCGGGCGATGACCACGCGACCAAAGCTGCGACAGCAATCCATGAGAACGCCGAAATCAGGGTTCAGGTTGAGGCAGTTGCGCGTCGAATAGACGATATTCTCGAAATCAAAAAAGACGGCGACGTCCTGAGGTTCGGCGCTCTCGTCACGCTTCGGCCCTGGATTGCCTGCAACGGCGCGCGTCGACATCGGGTCGGATGATGGCTGGGGAGATGGCTGTTTCCACTGATTTGATTGACTCTGCTGATTTGGTTGATTCTGATAACCCATAAAAACCCTATTGAACCGTTTTTGATCTGTTGCATATTCTGTGTTTTGTTCTGTTGCTTAGGGAGGCCACGTCGTGCATGACGATGCCTGAAATGAGTTTAGGATAGAAGTAGGTGGCCTTCTGCGGCATGACCAGACCGGCATCGGCCACGGCGCACAGTTGGTGCAGCCCCGTGGGGTTGAGCAGGAACGCGGCCTGAATCTGCCCCTGCTGTACAGCCTCGATCACCTGGTCCAGGTTCGGTTCGTAGGCCACAAAGCGTTTATCGGCCAGGTCGTCGGTGATGTGGCGCAAAACGGGGCGCAGCACCCATTCCTGCAGGCGGATGACATCGAGATCGGCCAACTCGGCCGGCAGGTCGGCCGGCAGGGTGAGGTGCGGCTGTGGTCGCAGGAGCCAGCCGCCGGTTGTGCCGGGCAGGAGCAGGCCAAAATAACCGGCGCCAGGCATGGCTTGCCTCAGCGCCGCGGCCAGCGCGTCGGCCGCGGCGTAGCGTTGTATTTCGAACCCGGATTGCAGCGCGGCCAGCACATCTTCCGACCAGAGACCCGGCACATCGTGCAGGCAGCGATGCGCAGCCAGGACACGGACGCCGGGGTCCTCGATGGGGGCGGCGAATGTCAGCACGTAATCCCAGGGCTGCTCACCGCCGCCGTCCCCCCGTTGTTGCTGATAGTTGAGTGCCGTTTCGTACCGATGATGACCGTCCGCCACGTACAAGGTGCGGCCGGCCAGGGTCTCGGCCACGTAGGTGATGAGCGCGGGGTCGTGCAGCGGCCAAAGGCGATGTTCGATGCCGTCGTCAGCCACGAAGGCGGCAATCGGCATGGCGGAGGTCAGTGGCCGCAGGGCGTTCAGCACAGCACCGCTTGGGTCGCGGAAGAGGGTGAAGATGGCGCCGGTCTGCATGGCGGTGGCCTGTAAGAGGGCCAGGCGGTCCGCCTTGGCGCCGGGAAACGTTTTTTCATGCGGCAGGATACCCTGACCCCAGGGCGCCAGGCGCAGGCTGCCAAAGAAACCGGTGCGCTGCAGACGTTCGGCGCTGCCCGGCAACCGGAAGGTTTGCTGATAGATGTAGAAGGTTGGCCAGGGGTCACGCTGCAGCACGCGACGCTGGCGCCAATCGTTCAGGGCCACGGCCGCGCGGGTATAGCGATTGTTTTGGTCGTCATCGGCCGGCTGTTCGAGTCCCAGCTCTATCTGAATCAGATTCGCGGGATGGCGGGCGTAGGACGCGGCCTGGGCGGCCGGGCTGATGATGTCGTACGGGGGCACAAGCAGATCGGCCAGGGCCGGAGCATCGGCATAACGCCAGGCTCGAAACGGGCGCAGGACAGGCATGAGTGCAATTTCTCCGAAAACAAAAGACGAAGGGCGCCCGCCCCCATGTTCAGCCAGTTGCGGTCGTCATTCGTCTCTGGTTGCTAAACGTGGAGGGGAGACGGCTAGGGCAGTTGCCCGGCAATGGTCTCGCCCACCACATGCGCTTTTACCCGGTGCAGAGGGCGGTATCCCTCTTGCGCCTGTTCAGGGGTTGGCAGGGAGGCCTCATCCGGTTTGTCGGATAGGACCATGACCACGGCGCCGCGCTGTTTGAGCCAGGCGCCGACCTCCATCACTTCACGCGTCAGGCAGATCTCCCGCGCCAACAGATCGCTGACGGAGGTTGTGTCGGGCAGATTGCCCATGCGGGCTGCGGTTGCCAGGTACTCACGGCGGCGAAACGTCTTGAAGGGTGTGGGGTCGTCTGCTTCCAGGCGCTTGTAGAAGCTGAAGTGCATGTCGGCCAGTTCTGGCTGGGCGCCGCCGGCCAGGCGCGTATCGGCCCAGCGCACAAACTGCATGAAACCGTAATTGGGGGCATCCGCGATGCATTCCAACAGGCCGCGTAACGAAATGACCCCTGCGCTGATGATCAGGCAGACGTACGCCAGGTAGTCCTGGTTGTCGGCGGTGAAGCGATGGTGGCTGGGTTGGTTGAGCTCGCGATAGGCTTCTTCGAAGATGATCTGGTTGAACTTGTCGCCCAACATCTCGATCATGGTGACGCGCAGGCCGGCCAGGCGTGCTTCATCAATGACATGGCTGTTGCGGCCGCGCGCGCCAATGGCTGTCTTGTCCATATCAATGACCAGGGCTGTCCGTTCGTCGCAGAAGGCGCCCTGCTCCAGGATGGTGTGTACCCAGCGCGCCAGGTCCTGCCAACGACCGGCGATTATGACGTTGTCCTTATCTTGCTCCCAGGTGGACGCGCCCGGTCTGTTTTCATCGGCGCCGCTGCCCACGAACGCCCAGCCGTTCCAGCGGCCCTGGCGCCGGAGGTGACGAAAAGCATCGCCATCGGCGAGGGCCGTGTCCCCCAGAAAGAGCAGCTCCTTCACTGTGCCCTGGGGCTGATCGAGCTTGCGCGCGCGCATGACCAGCCACGCGGCGGCGCGTGCGTAGTTCTCTTCATGCTTGCGGGGGATGCGCCGCGAGGGCAGGTCCATTTCCATCCAGGCATCACGCAATCCGGGGATCCGCTTGTCCTGGATATTCAGATTGCGGTACACAACCAGGTCGCCGGCGAGGTCAGCTAACGTTGCAGTTCCAAAGAGATTCATAAGAACAACTCCACAGCGATGCTAGGCATGTTGCCACAAGGGCAACTGGGTGGCCCGCAATGCTGCCTGCACGGGGGCAGCGATGGCCCGTTCGCCAAAATAACCCTGGGCAACCATGAGTTCTGCATTGAGCACGGAGCCGCCCGCGGCGCCGCGCAGTGTGTTGTGACCAAGAAGGACAAATTTGTAGCTCAACAACTCACATGGCCGCAGACGCCCGACACTGGTCGTCATGCCGTTGCCGGCCAGCCGGTCACGCCGCGGCTGGGGTCGGTCCGCTTCAGCGCGGACTTCGATGAAGTGGGCAGGAGCCGTGGGCAGGCCCAGTTGTTGCGGTAGGCCGCGGAAGTTCTCCCAGGCGCTCACCATCTCGACCTCGGTCGCGGGGCGGTCCAGCTCCACTGAAACACATTCCAGATGACCGTCGCGCGTGGGCACCCGATTGCAGTGGGCGCTGATGCGGAAATTGGCCGGCATGATGCCGTCCACCGCGTAGAGGCCCAGCATCTTGAGCGGCTCGGTCTGCACCTTGTCCTCTTCGTTGCCGATGTAGGGAATGACGTTATCGGTGATGTCGAGTGCAGAGACGCCCGGATAGCCGGCGCCGGAGACGGCCTGCATGGAAACCACGAAGACGCGGCGCAAGCCGAAGGCGTCGTGCAGCGGCTTGAGCGCGCAGGTCAGATGGGTGGCGGTGCAGTTGGGGTTGGTGACGATGAAGCCGCGCCAGCCGCGCCGCGTGCGCTGTGTTTCGATGAGCGCCGCATGCTGCGGGTTGACTTCGGGAATCAACAGCGGCACGTCAGGTTCAGCCCGGTGGGAACCGGCGTTGGAATAGACCGCATAGCCGGCTGCTGCCAGGGTAGGCTCCAGGTCTTGCGCAATGTTGTTGGGCAAGGCGGAGAAGAGAATCTCGCAGTCCATGCCAGGTTGACCCGGCTCCAGTGTCATCGTGCGCACAGCTGCGGGCATTGGTTCGTCCAGATACCAATGGCAAGCGTCGGCAAAGCGTTTGCCCGCAGAACGATGGGAGGCGGCCAAAACGCTCAACTCGAACCAGGGGTGATTGGCAAGCACCTGAATGAAGCGCTGACCGACGGCGCCGGTGGCGCCGAGGACACCCACACGGATCTTGCCGGCCTGGCGCGGCAGATTTTCCGAAACACTCGATGATTCGCCCATATCCACTCTCGCGCGTGCTGTCGTCGTCCATAGGATCACAGATTCGCTCAAGACGACGCTACTGTTGGCTATAATACCCTTACGCCAGACATACGTCAAGTTCGGCTGGCGAAGGGAATCCTGAGAATGGCCTGGGCCGCGGAGAGGTAACGATCGAAGTGCAGGCGCACCTTGCGCGCGTTGGCGAAAATCTACGACCGATATTGACTGAAGGCTTTGCTGCGGAGCGCGACACGCGCAGCGCGGGCAGCAAAACCCCCCACGATGCGCAGGGGATGAAGCAGGAGAGCATACGCATAGGCGTGAATCGTGCTGTCCAGGGCATAGTTCGTTTTTTGCCAACGGACACCGGGGAACAGGCGCTGCCACAGCCAGGCGATGACGCCGGGCAGGGTATCAATCACGGCCACGTTCAAGACGCGGCCGGCATCTTCCTGCGCGGGCGCGACATCCACCGTCAGGATCAGTTCCAGGTCAACCAGGCGTAACAGCAAGCGCTGGCGCCAGGGCGCAGGCGCGAGCGCGCGCAAGGTGTTTTCCGGCACGGCCGCGCCCAGGAGGTCATGCGCCAACTGCAGAGCGAGAAAAACAATGGCTTCTGCCTGGTAGGTGCGTGCGCGTGCGGTCAGGCGTTCCCAGTTGATGCGCGTGCGCTGCGTGGCGGTCATCCAGGCAATGTCCACATAGCCGGGCAGGCCGGTGAAGCCGTGGTGCATGGCGCGGTGCAGACACAGGTGCAGCAGCATGTCTTCGGCGGCCAACTGCACAACCGGCTGCCCGGCAAGGGTCAGCGGCTGCGCCCGTTGCCACAGGGCATCGCTATCAATCTTGAGCGGGGCGGTGAAGTTCCAATGATGCACCAGGTTCTGATGAAATTCGAGGGCCAGGGTTTCGGTGTGGGTGCCTTTGGCAAAAGAAAGCTCGCCGTTGAAAAATTCGTCGTTGGTCTCAGCCCCGGTGGCGGTGGTGTAGTAGCCGAGCGGTTGCAGGGCTTGCCGCACACGCGGGAGGTCGGCGGCATGCACGAGGATGTCAATATCAGCCATGGGCCGCAGGCCCACGTCAGGGTAGGTGGTTTCAGCCAACACCACGCCTTTGAGCAGCAAGGGAACCACGCCGTGGCTGCGTAACGTCGCCAGCACCGGCTCCAGTTCTGTGCTGAACAGCAGTTGGCGACGCACGGAGGCGTAGTATTCCTCACTAAGGCGCTGGCGCACCTCCGCCGGCGCCAGGTCGAGCACCCCCTCGTGACGCAGGGTATAGAACAGTAGGGGCGCCAGGTTCGCCGACGTGGCCCGCGCCGCGAGAGCCGCCCAGCCGGCTGCATCCAGGCGATGCAGGCTGCTCAAGTCGTGCGGCGGTGGGCGAATGACCATCAAGAGGGCCTGGTCGGGCAGGGCAAGCGTTGTCGGTGAAAACATGGCAGGTGATCTTGGCAATCAGAGACGTAGAGAATGACGACACGGCAGGGTGATGGGTAGCATACCATGCCATTTCTGGCGTGTCAAACCTGGACTGCAGAAATCTTGAAAACAACAAGGCGCAGCCCTCGCCCGCGGCTGCGCCTCATTGATTCTGTTACGCGCGGCAGGGTGCCGGCGTGCGGTAAAAAGTGATCTCAGGCGCGCGGCGCAACGGGGCGTCGTTTGAGCATCGCCAGGGCCAGGCCCAACAGCAGGCCGCCGCCAACCAGCGCCAGGGTCATATCCGAACCGCGGGCGCTGAAGTCATCCAACCCAACGGCGGTGGGCGCCGAGAACGAGATGGTGTAGGTCTCGGTGGTATCGGTGCCGGTGTTGACCGCGCCGGGGATGTAGCCTCCGCCCACCCACATCTTGCCCGAAAGTCCATCAGGCGCCACGATGAAGGCGCCGGCGTGATTACGCCGCGCCTGAATGAGCGCCGCAAAGGTGGTCCAGGAGTTGCCGGCCGCGTCATACAGGAAGCTGTCTGGCAGTGCGGTGTTGGTCGCGTTCCACTGACCGCAGCCCGCCAGCACGACCTTGCCGGCCAACGCCCAGCCGCTGCTGCTGTCGAAGCCAAAGGCGCGTGATTCATCACAGCCAGGGCTGCCCGACGATGGCAGGGGCAGGGAGGCTTTGGCCTGCCAGCCCGCGCCCAGGTTGGCGGAGTCGAGCATGAGCACATCGGCATACGGGAACAGGCTGGTGCCATCGAAGGTGTCGCCGCCGATGGAGTAGACCTTGCCATCCAGCACCGCGCCGGTCTGATAGGCCCCGTTCATGGGCAGCGCCGGGCCAGCGGTCCAGCGCGCGCCGCCGGCCGCCATGGGATCGAAGATCCACGTCTCACTGCCGGTGAACGGCGCGGTGGTGCCGCCACAGAAACCGCCCCAGGCGTAGGCCTTGTTGCCCACCACCTCGACGGCGCCGGGGAACACGCGCTCACCCGGGTTGACCTGGCCGTTCCAGGGGTCGGTGGCCACGGTCGCGGTCGTATTGGTACCGGGATAGAAGACCTGCACGGTGTCCGTACACAGGCCCGCGCTGTCGCGACCACCAAAGATGTACAAGCCCACGCCGTTGCTGTCAGTCAGCTTGGCGATGTGATAGTTGGAGACAGGCACCGGCATGTCCACGCCGGTGTCGCCCCAGGAATCGGCGACAGGGTCATACACCCAGACGCTGCCATCGGTCTCACCGGTGGGCAGACGGAAGCCGAGCACATACATTTTACCGCCGGAGACTTCGCTGTCGTAGCGAACCATCTGGGCCGGCAGCAGCGATCCGTTGACCCACGGCCCGTCAGTCGGCGCGCTGGCCGACGCGCCCCATGAGACGACCAATGTCAACAGGAGCGCACACGAGAGAGTCAATGTGAACAGGCGACGAGTACGTTTCACGAGAGTTGCTCCTTTCCAAGAAAACCTGGACAGCATGAACGAGGTGAGCCATGACGTCCGGCGGTGAGCTGTCCGGGCAACCGCCGACGCAGCATGCAATCTGACACGTAGCAGAAACATCGCGGGGTCACAGAACAATAGTGGGCGAGACTATCCGGTTTGCCCCATGGCGAGGCGCCGGTCACGATGCCACAAGCATACCACGCGGCGGCGCGCCTGTCAACAGTCACCCATGCCAAGATTGGCGTCTTTGTTTGACGATTCTATGCCAACCTGATAAGATTCAATGGAGAGTCCCGCTAGCTTTTTGCGTATCGCGTATCAACGAGGAGGTTGATTCATGTTAGCTCCCTTTCGCAATGAACCGATGACCGACTTCAGCAACCCGACCCAGATCAAGGCTTTCGAGGCTGCGCTGTCGAAGGTGGAGTCGTGGCTGGGCCGCACCTATCCAATGGTCATTGGCGGTGAAAAAATCTATACCGATGAAACGTTCGACTCGCTCAATCCGGCCAACCCCAGCCAGGTGGTGGCCCGTTTTGCCCGTGCGACGCCTGAACATGCCAACCGCGCGGTGGAAGTGGCCCATGATGCTTTTCACGAATGGCGCAAGGTGCCCTACGAAACGCGGGCGCGCTATCTGTTCAAGCTGGCCGAGCTGATCCGCAAGCGCAAGCATGAATTCAGCGCGATCATGGTCTACGAAGTGGGCAAGAGTTGGCCTGAAGCCGATGCCGATACGGCCGAGACCATTGACTTCTGCGATTACTACGCGCGCCAGATGCTGCGCCTGGGCGGCGCACAGCCGGTGGAACCGTTTGCCGGCCGCGACGCCGAACTGCGCTACATCCCGCTGGGCGTCGGCGTGGTCATCCCGCCCTGGAACTTCCCCGGCGCCATCATGGCCGGGATGACAGCCGCCAGCCTGGTGACCGGTAACACCGTGGTCCTCAAGCCAGCCAGCACATCGCCCTGGATTGCCTGGTTCCTGAGCGAGATGCTCTATGAGGATTTGCGCCTGCCGCCGGGCGTCCTCAACTTCCTACCAGGGCCGGGCGGCAAGATGGGCGATGCGCTGGTGGATCATCCGCTGACGCGCCACATCGCGTTCACCGGCTCCAAAGAGATCGGCCTGCGCATCTTCCAGCGCGCGGCCGTGCAGCAGCCAGGACAGAAGTGGCTCAAGCGCACGCTGCTGGAGATGGGCGGCAAGGATGCCATCCTGGTAGATGAAAGCGCGGACCTGGACGCGGCCGCGGACGCGATTGTGGCCTCTGCGTTTGGCTTTCAGGGGCAAAAGTGCTCTGCCTGCTCACGCGCCATCCTGGTGGAAGATGTCTACGATGAGGTCGTGGATAAGGTGGTGCGCCGCGCGGCCAAGATCACCGTGGGGCCAACGATTGACCCCGCCCATTGGATGGGGCCGGTGGTGGACGCCAAAGCCTACGCCAAGATGTGGGAGTATATCGAAATCGGCACGCAGGAAGGCAAGCTGCTGCTGGGCGGTCAACCCCTCAGCCACAACCCCACCAACGGCTATTTCGTTCCGCCTACGATCTTTGGCGATATTGATCGCAACGCCCGCCTGGCGCAGGAAGAGATCTTCGGCCCGGTTCTGGCCTGCATCAAGGCGAAGTCCTTCGAGGACGGGTTGGATGTGGCGAACGGCACCGAGTACGGCCTGACCGGCGCCATCTTCAGTCGTCACCGCGCGCGCCTGGAGCGGGCACGTGAGGATTTCCACGTGGGCAACCTTTACCTCAACCGCAAATGCACGGGCGCGCTGGTCGGCGTGGAGCCGTTTGGCGGCTTCGACATGAGCGGCACCGATTCCAAGGCCGGCGGCGCGGACTACCTGCTACTCTTCACGCAGGCCAAGGTGATCAGCGAAGCAATCTAGCGCCTTCGAGCAAAATTCTGGCGCAGCAAGCAAGGAATTCTCACACAAAGGCGCCAAGACACAAAGGCAGACAGGCAATCGGTTGACCTCTTGGCGCCTTTGTGTCTTGGTGTGAGCCATCTGATCCCGGCGTGATCGGGTCAGGTTGCAAGGGGAGAACGGATGACGAAACAACTGGCGGTGCGCGTGCGCACCACAACGGAAGGCATTGGCCGCGGGGAACCGCAGCCGCAGATTCAGGGCGTCATGCTCAAGGAACTGCACGGAGATGGCGATGATCGCCAGATCTTTCGCGAGATCATCCGCGCCACGGACGAATTCTTCAGCGAAGGGTTCGGCCAGCTCAGCTACGCGCTGATGTATCCCGGCTCGGCCAAAGCCTGGCACCTGCATCAGAAGCAGGTGGATTGGTGGTACGTGCCCATCGGCGCGCTCAAGCTGGTGCTGCACGATCTGCGGCCCGACTCACCCACCTATCAGCAGACGCAGGAGATCTTGCTGGGGCCGGACTACGGGCACCGCGTGGTCAAGATACCGCCCGGCGTCGCGCACGGCTGCAAAGTCCTGGGCGGCGTCACGCACCTGTTCTACGTCACCTCCAACGTCTACAACCCCGCCGATGAAGGCCGCATCCCCCACGACGATCCGGGCATTGGCTACGATTGGCTGGCGCTGTCGCCGATCAAGTAGGTAGATGGCTAGAAATTTCATTCTCCGCAGATGCGTCTGCTGACCGAATATGCCGTGAATTAAGCAACACGCTGGTTATCGGCCGTTTCATGGTGCAGCCGACGCGTGATCACGCGCAAGCTCTGCTCGAAGAGGATGGCAAGCAGCGTCACGGCCAGGACGCCGGCCCAAATCTTGTCGCTGTAATCCTGGCTGATGCCTTCACGGATCAGCGCGCCGAGGCCGCCGGCGTCGAAAAACGCGGCCACGGTGGCAATGGCAATCGTGGAGATGGCCGCAATGCGCACGCCCGCCAGGATGATGGGTAGCGCCAGCGGCAGCTCCACCTGCCAGATAATCTGCCATGCGCTCAGCCCCATACCGCGCGCCGCTTCCAACACGGCCGCGTCCACGCTGCGAATCCCCACCACCACATTACGCACCAAAATGGCCTGGCAATAAACCACCAGCGCCACGATCGTCGGCCAGAAGCCCAGGCCCATGAGCGGAATCAACAGCACCAATAATGAGACGCTCGGAATTGTGTAGAGAATGCTCAGCACGCTCAGTACCGGGCCGACCAACCGCGGCCGCCGTGCCAGGAAGATGCCCAGGGGCACGGCCACCGCAACCGCCAGCGACAGCGCGACCAGGGTGATGACCAGGTGCTGCTGCATGGCGAGAAGAACTTTCAGCGGATTTTTGAACAGATAAGTCATCGTCAACGCTCCGCAGGGAGCGGGTCGCTGGCTGGCATGAGATTGCCAGGCCGTGCAGGCGCCGCGTGGCGCAGATGCGCCCGCACCGCGGCCAGGTCGGCCTGGCCCACCAGGTTGCCCTCGGCGTCGGTCACCGGCAGGGCATCGTGCGCTGAGCGCAGCAGGCGGGTCAGCGCGTCGCTCATCGAATCGTCCAGGCTGAGAGTGTCGTCAGCCTGCGCAGCGGTGCCCGGCTGCAAGGGCTGCAGCATGTTGCGCACCGTCACCAGGCGCAGCAGACGCATCATGTGACGCGCGCCGATCAACTCTGCCACAAAGTCGTTGGCCGGCTGCGTGATGATGTTGAACGACGTGTCGTACTGAATCACCCGGCCGCGGTCCATGATGACCAGTTTGTCGGCCAGGTGCAGCGCCTCCTCCACGTCGTGCGTGACAAAAAGCACCGTCTTGTGCGTGCGTGCTTGCAAGGCCAGGAATTCCTCCTGCAAGCGCGCCCGCGTGATGGCATCCACCGCGCCGAACGGTTCGTCCATCAACAGGATGTCAGGGTCCGCGGCCAGCGCGCGGGCGATGCCCACCCGCTGCTGTTGACCGCCCGACAACTGCGCGGGGTAGCGGCCCCGGTATTCGGCAGGGGCCAGACCCACCACATCCATCAGCTCATCCACGCGCTGTTGAATGCGGCGGGTCTCCCAACCCAGAATCCTCGGCACCGTCGCGATATTCTGCGCCACCGTCCAGTGCGGAAAGAGACCGATGTGCTGAATGACATAGCCCGTGCGCCGGCGCAGATCGTTGACCGGCAGCGTCTGCACATCCTGCCCATCCACAATCACCCGTCCCGATGACAGCTCGATCAGCCGGTTGACCATCTTCATCAGCGTCGTCTTGCCCGAGCCAGACGTGCCCAAAATGACGACCGTTTGACCGGCCGGAACCTCCAGGCAGACATCATCCACCGCCGGCGTCGCATACCGCTTACTCACATGGTCGAAAACAATCGCATTCATCCGATATTCATCATTCAGTGGTCAGTGGTCAGTGGTCAATGGTCAGTGGTCAGTGGTCAGTGGTCTGTGGTCTGTGGTCTGTGCTTTGCCCTCTGCACTTTGCACTTTGCACTTTGCACTTTGCACTCTGCACTCTGCACTTTGCACTCTGCACTCTGCACTCTGCACTTTGCCCTCTGCACTCTGCACTCTGCGCTTTGCACTCTGCGTTACTTCACCAGACCCTTTTCCTTCAGGAACGCCTTCGCCACGGCCGTGTACTCCTGCTTGTCGCCGTCCACCTGCCAGTTCAGCGCGGACAGCGCATCGTTGGTCAGGAAAGGCGCCAGCTTATTCAGGGCGTCCTTGATTTTTGGGTACGTCCCCAGGATGTCATTGCGCACCACCGGCGCCACCTGGTACGGCGGCCACAGACCCTTGTCGTCCTCCATCAGCACCAGGTTGTACGCGCTGATCTGACCGTCGGTGCTGAAGGCAATGACGGCATCCGCCTGGCCGTCCTGCACCGCCTTGTACTTCAAGCCAGGATCGAAAACGGTCAGGCTCTTGAACTCAAAACCGCCGTAGAGCTGTTTGAGGCCCGCCAGGCCATCCGGCCGCTGCTCGAAGTCGGGAATGCCGGCAAAACGAATGTTGGGCGCGGCCACGGCCAGGTCCGACAGCGTCTTCAAGTTGTACGTCGTGACCGCGGCCTGCGTGACGGCAATCGCGTTCGTGTTATTCATCGGCGCGGGATCGAGCCAGACGAGATTCCACTGGCTCTTGTAGTCGGCAGCCGTGCGTGCGAAGACCTGCGCGGGGCTTTCGACCTTGTCTTCGATGCCCAGAATGAAGAGATAACCGGTGCCGGTATACTCTGGATACATGTCAATCTCGCCGTTGAGCAGCGCTGCCTGCGCCACCTGCGTGCCGGCCAGGTTGAGCCGGCGCTCCACCGGGATGCCGTTCTCCTCCAGAATCAACGCATACATTTCACCGAGCAGAAGCTCTTCGGTGAAGTCTTTGGAGCCAATTTTGACCTTCGGGCCTGCCGGCGCCGCGGACGTGCAGGCGCCCAGGGCCAGGATGACAACGACCAACAGACTCAAGATACGATAAAACTTCATGATGTTCCTCCGTGTGATTCGTAACACTGACGATTACTGATGAAACGCGTGCCGCACAACGACTTCCAGCCGGTTTAGGCTGACCTCGGCGGTCAAGGTCAACAGCGCAACGGTGATCGCGCCCACAAGCATCAAATGCAGATAGGCCGGCCCCAGACTCAGCCCGGCAAAGATATATTCGCCCAACCCACCGGCGCCGATGATCGCGCCCAGGGTGGCGCTGGCGATCACTTCCACGGACGCAATGCGCACCCCGGTGACGATGACCGGCAGCGCCAGCGGCAGTTGCACCTGGCCGATGATCTGCCAACGGCTCAGGCCCATGCCACGCGCCGCCTCGGTGATAGCCGGGTTGACAGCCATGATCCCGGCCTGGGTGTTGATCAGCATCGGCGGAATCGCCAGGATCGTCAGCGCAATGAGCGCAGGCCGAAAACCAACGCCGATCAAGGGCAGCATGGCCGCCATGATGGCCAGACTTGGAATTGCCCGCAGGGCGCCGATGCCGTTCGTCACCGCCTGTGACGCGCCCCGACTCTGCGCGCTGAGAATACCCAGGGGAAAGGCAATCATCAGCGCCGCCAGCAGGGCAACGCCGCTCAGCGTCAGATGGGCGCCTGTCTTAGCCCAGAAGTCGGGCTGATGACCGGCAATGTAGGTCCAGGTTTCAAGTAGAAGCTGCATGACTCGCACCCAGGGTGATTGGACAGCGTGAACGCCGCCATCATCTTAGTCCACGGCGGCATCGTTCCATTACAAGATTCTACAAGGTTGGACGCCGGAACCCGGACGAACGTCACCGCGATATTCGGTTGGGCTTGGTGAAAGAATCATGGCCGCGCGGCCATTACGTGACCGGCCGCCTGTAATGGTACAATGCAGCCGGAGACTTTTGCTGTGACAACAACATCGAAACCCATCTTGTACGGGCTGGGCGCCAGGGCCTGGAAGCTCCTGCGCACCGCCACCATCGCTTCATTCCACACCGGCTTCATGAACCTGGGCGGGCTGCGCTTTGCGCGGCGGCACTGGGGCCTGGACTGGTTCGAGATCAAACACCTCACCCTCACGGGAGGCCGTCGCCGAATGGCAGGCCAGTTCGGACGCGCTGCGGTCTGCGATGGATGAGCTATTTGCGATGTTGGACGAGGCTGGGATGGGCACACGAACTTTACCCCGATAATGGGATGAGTTTTATACACGCATCAGGTTAATGAAATTGACAGGAGATGTCAATGTGGATATAATGTTCACGAGTCAGAAGTTCGCCAAGATCGTGAATGATCAGAAGTTGCTCGTCCGAGAGCACGGCGATCGGCAGGCCCGACTTCTGCGACGCCGGCTGGACGAGCTGCGCGATGCAGATAATCTCGAAGATTTGCGTTCTCTGCCACAGACTCGGTGTCATGAGTTGATCGGTAACCGAGCAGGCCAGCTATCAGTTGATCTGGTTCACCCCTACCGGCTCATCTTCATGCCAGCTAATGAGCCGCCTCCCATGAAACCCGATGGCGGATTGGATTGGAGCTGCGTGACGACCGTGTTGATCATCGGCGTGGAGGATACTCATGGTTAACCGTGTTCAGAATCAATATGCCCCCGACTATGTGTCACCGCCGGGCGAGACGCTTCTGGAAACCCTGGAAACGATCGGGATGTCGCAGGCCGACCTGGCCGAGCGCACCGGCAAAGCCATCAAGACCATCAACGAGATCGTGCAAGGCAAGGCGCCTATCACACCAGAGACCGCTTTGCAGTTCGAGCGCGTGCTCGGCGTCCCGGCGCGGTTCTGGAATAACCGAGAGCAGCGGTATCGTGAGTTCCTGGCCCAAGCGGGCGAACGCGAACGACTGCAAACACACGTCAGTTGGCTCAAGCAGGCGCCTGTTAAGCCCATGTGTCAGTTGGGCTGGATTCGTTGCCTGACGGATGAGATCGAGCAGTTGCGCGAGGTGTTGCAGTTCTTCGGGGTGGCGACGCCCGATCAATGGCGGGCCATCTGGCTCTCTCCCCAGGCGTCGTTCCGGCGTTCACCGGCGTTCGAGGCCGATCCGGTTGCCGTTGCCGCCTGGCTGCGCCGGGGCGAGTTCGAGGCGCAGCGCCTACCGTGCGAGGCCTACGACGCTGCGCGCTTCCGGGTCGTGCTTGCCGAGGTGCGCCAACTGACCCAGCAACCGCCTGAGGTCTTCCAGGCCGAGCTCGTCCGCTTATGCGCCACGGCCGGTGTGGCGGTCGTCTTTGTGCCCGAACTGCCGAAAATGCATGTCAGCGGCGCCACGCGTTGGTTAACCCCAACGAAGGCGCTGATTCAACTCAGCCTGCGCTACAAGTCGGATGACCATCTCTGGTTCACGTTCTTCCATGAGGCAGGGCATATCGTGCAGCATGGGAAGCGAGAGTTCTTCATTGATTTTGATGACCGCGATGGCGATGACAAGGAGCAGGCCGCGGACAAGTTCGCCGCCGACTGCCTGATTCCGGCTCCGCAATGGCGGCGCTTTGCGCGTCAGACGCGCTACAGCAAGGAGCAGATCCTGGCTTTCGCTACCGATGCCGGCATTGCACCGGGTATCGTGGTGGGGCGCCTTCAGCACGACAAACTGCTTCCGCCCAGCCATTGCAACGACCTGAAGCGCCGCCTGGATTGGGCGAGTGACGCCGCGGTCGTTGTTGCCAGGTCATGAACCTTTCACCCGACACCCCTTTCTCGCAATCCGTTCGCCGCTCCAACTGGCGCACCGTCCGCTTCGACGACGTCGTCCGCAACGTGGACGAGGCCGTGCGCGACCCGTTGACCTGTGACCTCCTCTGTGGCCCGCAGCCGGCGGCCGGGTCGCGCATCGGCGAACCCGCGCCGCCTATCGCACGGAAGCAGCCACGCCCCGGCCGGAAAGCCTCGGCTGGAGCTTCCTGCGGGACGCACTGATCCGCCTCAACCCGGAGATCGCGGCCCGGCCCGACCTCGCCAACGAAGTGCTCTACCGGCTGCGCGCCATCCTGCTCTCGGTGAACGCCGACGGCCTGGTGCGCGCCAACGAGGAGTTCACCGCCTGGCTGCGCGGGGAGCGCACGCTGCCGTTTGGCCCGCACGGCGAGCACACCCCCGTCCGGCTGCTGAATTTCGAGCCGGCCAGGAACAACCGCTGCCTGGTCGCCACGCAGCTCGCCTTCACCGCGGGCGCGCAGTCACGGCGGTTCGACCTGGTGCTGTTCATCAACGGCATCCCGCTGGCCGTCGGCGAGGCCAAGACGCCGACGCGGCCAGCCGTTTCATGGCGCGACGGCGCGATCATGGTACAATGCGGGTGGAGACCATTGTCGTGACAACAACATCGAAACCCATCCTGTACGGGCTGGGCGCCAGGGCCTGGAAGCTCCTGCGCACAGCCACCATTGCTTCATTCCACACCGGCTTCATGAACCTGGGCGGGCTGCGCTTTGCGCGGCGGCACTGGGGGCTGGACTGGTTCGAGATCAAACACCTCACCCTCACCCTGCCGCGGCTGGCGCCGGAGTTTCGGGGCTACCGCCTGCTGCAGATCAGCGACATTCACATGGACGGCTGGATGACGCAGCGCCGGCTGACCGCCATCATGGACCTGGTCAACCAGCAGCAGCCTGACCTGGTCGCCATCACCGGCGACTTCGTGACCTACGCGACCGAACTGTTCGTGGCCGATCTGCGCTTCGCCCTCTCCCGTTTGGCGCCGCCCGATGGCACAGTGGTCGTGCTGGGCAATCACGACCACTGGCAACAGCCGGAACTGCTGCGCCAGATGTTTCGCGACGTCGGCCTGCTCGATCTGAACAACGCCGTGCATACGGTGCGCCGCGGCAACGCCTGTCTGCACCTGGCCGGCGTAGATGATGTGCGCGCCGGCGCGGCGCGCCTGGATCAGGTGCTGGCGCAGCTGCCGCCAACCGATTGCGCCATTCTGCTGGCGCATGAACCGGACTTTGCCGATGTCGCGGCCGCCACCGGGCGCTTCGACTTACAGCTTTCGGGCCATTCGCACGGTGGTCAGATCGTGCTGCCGTTCATCGGCCCGCCCTTTCTGCCCAGCATGGGGCGCAAGTATCCCATCGGCCGCTACACCGTGCGCAGCATGACGCTGTACACCAACCGCGGCCTGGGCGTCATCCCGCGGCTGAACTGCCGCCCCGAAATCAGCGTCTTTACGTTACTTTGATGGGTACAAGCAGCCTGGAGCGGATGCGGAGGCGCCACATGAATCGCCCAATGTCCTGGATGAAACTCGTCAGCAGTTGTCTCGCGGCCTGGTTGCTGCTCAGCGCCTGTCGCCCGCTGCTCACGCCAACGCCGGCCGCGCGCACCGGCGTCACCCCGTCTGCCGTTCGCACGCAAGAACCGTCGCCTGCGCAGCCCTCGCCAACCACGGCGGATGCACTGCCAACCCCGCGCGCCACCCGCAGCGAAGAGCCGCTCGACCCACCGCCAGCGCCGGCCGCCCGCGGCGCCACCCCCATCATTCCCTTCGATCCCAGCGAGACGCCCACGCCCAGCGCGACCAGGCCAGCCACCAGCACGCCCGCGCCCACGCGGCCAGCGGTACCCTCGCCCACCCCCACGCCCACGGCCAGTCTGTTGACCATCTCCGAACGTGACCTGGGCGCGCCCGGTGTGGGCGACGCCTATGGCCCCAGCGACCTGGCGGTGGATGTCAAACGTGACCTGGCGTATGTCTACTGCATCCGCGGCCCGGATCAACGGCCGGTCCTCGCCGTGATCGAGATCGCGGCGCAGCGCGTGGCGAGACTGTTGCCCCTGACGCCGTTGACAGGCCAGAGCGGCGGCCGTCTGCTGCTCGCACCCGATGGCGCCGCGGCCTTTGTGGTTGACAGCGACATCCAGGTCCTGCTGAGCCTCGATCCGCTGACCGGCAAACTCGGTCAGCACCTGGATCACGTGCGCACGGCCGCACTCAGCGCGGACGGCGCCCTGCTGATCACGGCCGGCGAACAAGGCCTGGCTGCCTACCGCCGCGCCGACCTGGCCGAGGCCGACAACCCCGCGCCGCTGTGGAGCCAAAACCTGGCGCGGATTGCTGACCTGGCGCTCAACGGCAACCGCATCCTCGTCAGTCGCAACGGCGACCCGGCCCAGTTGCAGGTGTTCGATGCCGCCAACGGCCAGCCTCTCGCTGTGACCGCGCTGCCCGATTCTTACCAGAATGGGCTGGCCGCACTGCCCGATGGCGGCTGGGCCGTGCGCAGCAACGGGTCCGTGTCGCAGGTGCAGCGCTTCACCGCCGACTTGCAGCAGGTCGTGACCGCTACGGTGCCCAACGGCAGCGGCCTGTTCTTCGATGCGCCGCGCAAGCGCCTGCTGCTGAGCGGCTATCGCTACAGCGCCCAGGGCAGCGATAGCCGCGGCCCCATCCTCCAGGCGCTCGACGCCGCCAGCCTGCAGGTGCAGACAGAACAGCCCTGGCAGGATCAAGCGATGCCTGAAATTTTCGCAGCCCTGGGCGCTTCCCGCGTGCTGGCACTCGCCCGCTACGGTGCGGCCAACGTGGCAATCCTGCAGACCAGCACCCTGCAAGCGCCCACGCGGTTGATCGTGGGCGTGCGCTTGCTGGATATGGCGCTCGATGAGGCCAGCGCCACGCTGTTCGTGGCCGATGACCAGGATCGCATCCACCGGGTCAACCTGGCGACCGGCCGCGTGCAGAAAGTGCAGCGCGGCCAGGCGCCCATCGCCCTGGACAAAATCAACCGGCTCCTGTACGTCAATCGGCCGGCGACCCTGGCGCTGCTGCTCGACAAGGCCGAACCCCCGAACAGCTTCATGCTGCCAGCGGGCGTGGTCGCGTTGGGCATCAACGACGGCGCGGCGCCGGTCATTTTCCCACAAACTGGCGTGCCCGCGCCCGATCCGTCGGCCGATCGGGTCTATATCGCCAAAAGCGGGGTGACGATTTACACGCGCGCCGGCGGGAACGTGGGTCAGTTGAAGGCCACGTTCCCGACGCCGCAAGGTTTCAGCCCCAACCCGGCCGCGTATGGCGTGCTGGTCAACCCGGTCAGCGGCTATGTCCTGGCGCTGATGAACAACGGCGTGCCCGGCTCGAACAACAGCAGCTATGTGCAGTATTTTGCGCCCGGCAGCCAGCAGCCGATCAGCGTGCCCGGCTACTTCAGCTTCATCACCGACATCGCCTTTGCCGCCAACGGCGACACCTACATCAGTTACAGCATCAACAAGAACCAGGAAGCGATTCAATGGCTCAGCCCAACCGGGCAGGAGCGCGGGCGTCTGAACGGCCTGACCGGACGCCTGGCGCTGGATGAAAAAGGGCGAACGTTGTGGGTCAGCTTTGGCGCCAGCCTGGCCGCGGTGTCCATGGACTCGCTCACGCTGCAAGGATTCTGGCAGGGACCGGCGCAGGTTGAACAGTTGATCTTCGATCCCGGCCGGCGTCAGTTCTACGGCCTGGCGCGGGACCGGCCAGCCGTGGTGGTCCTGCCGCTTGCCAGCCTGGCGCCGCAAACGCCCCGCTTCCAGGCCAGCGCCGCGCCAACCACCGATGAACTGGCGACCCATGCGCTCGCTTTCGACCCGGCCGGCCGCTGGTTCTACGTCAACGCGGGCAATACTGTTTACCGCACGCGTGATGGCCAAAGCTGGCAAAGCGTCAATTTCAGCCGGTCCTTTTCCTATGGCTTTTTCACGGTCGCGGCGCCCGGCGTGCTGTTCCGCAGCAGCGCGGGCGGCGCAGACGGCGGCGCGGGGGTTCAGCGCAGCCGCGATGGCGGCGCCACCTGGGAGCTGTTGGCGGCCGGCCTGGGCGATCTGCGCAGCACGCAGCCGGTCGTTGCGACCAGCGCGGACGAAGCCTATTTTGTCAGCCGCATGACCGGCATCTACGCCTGGCAGGCGCAGGCGGGGCGCTGGCAGCAGATCGTGGCGCCGGAAAATGGCTATTCACCCCCCGGCGCGCTGACCCTCGCGCCCGACGGCGCGCTGTTCCTGCTCGGCTATGAGCGTATGCGGCGCAGCACAGACCGCGGGGCCACCTGGAGCGATGTGCAGGCGCCCGTCAGCGGCGGATTCCTGCTCGGCTTCTCGGCCGATTACACAGCCACGCAGACCGTCTTTGCGGTCAGCGGCGGCGAACGACCGACGCTGACGCGCTCGACCGATGGCGGGTACACATGGGCCACGACCGGCGCCAATCTGAAACTGCCATCCTACGTTTACAACCTGAAACTGCTGGTGGGGCCGGGCGTGCTCTACCTCTTCCGGGGCGATGAAGCGGCCGGTCACAGTGAGCTTTTTCGCTCGCGTGACAACGGCGACACCTGGGAAGCCGCCGCCGCCGAAGCCGTGTTCGGAGCGAGACAGGCCGCGCTGGCCGCCGATGGCCGGCTGTGGTTGACGAACAAAACCGGGCTGCAAGTGCTGGCGCCGGAGGACATCGCCTGGCGGCAGTGAGGAGGAGAGGAGGAGAGGAGGAGAGGGAATTCAACACGGATGCTGACGCAAATCATGGGCAGGCGTGGTGTTCGGGCGTAGAGTGGGCGCAGCATTCTTTTGGAGACTGTTTGCCAATTCTCACCCGGCAGAGGGTGATTCTTGATTAGGAGCTGAATGATGTCCGAAGCAACGATCGCTGACCTGAAACGCACCTGGCTGCAAACCACGCGCAAGAAATTCGTGGCGCGCACCCCCGAACGCGCGGCGGAGCTGACCACCAGCTCCGGCATCGTGGTGGATCCGCTCTACACGCCGGCCGATGTGCAGATTGATTATCCCAAAGACCTGGGCTTTCCGGGCGAATACCCCTTTACCCGCGGCATCTATCCCAGCATGTACCGCGGCCGTCACTGGACCATGCGCCAGTACGCGGGCTTTGCCACCGCGGAGGAGTCCAATGCCCGCTACCGCTACCTGCTGCAGCAGGGCCAGACCGGCCTTTCCGTCGCGTTCGACCTGCCGACGCAGATCGGCTACGACGCCGATCATCCGTTGGCCGATGGTGAAGTGGGCAAGGTGGGCGTGAGCATCTCCTCCCTGGCCGACATGGAGACGCTGCTCGCTCAGATTCCGCTCGACAAAGTCAGCATTTCGATGACCATCAACGCGCCGGCTTCCATCTTGCTGGCGATGGTGATTGCGGTGGCGAAGAAGCAAGGGGCGCCGGTCAGCGAACTGCGCGGCACGGTGCAGAACGACATTCTGAAAGAGTACACCGCGCGCGGCACCTATATCTTCCCGCCCGCGCCTTCCATGCGCCTGATCACCGACCTGTTCGCGTTCTGCGGCCGCGAGGCGCCCAAATGGAACACCATTTCCATCAGCGGGTATCACATCCGCGAGGCGGGCAGCACAGCCGTGCAAGAGGTGGCTTTCACCCTGGCCGACGGCATTGATTACGTCGAAGCCGCGCTGGCGGCCGGGCTGGATGTGGACGAATTTGCCGGGCAGTTGTCCTTCTTCTTCAACGCGCACAACAACTTCCTGGAAGAGATCGCCAAGTTCCGCGCGGCGCGGCGCCTGTGGGCGTCCATCATGCGCGAACGCTTCGGCGCCAAAGACCCGAAGTCCTGGCAACTGCGCTTCCACACGCAGACTGGCGGCTCCACCCTCACCGCGCAACAGCCAGACGCCAACGTCGTCCGCGTCACCATCCAGGCGCTGGCTGCGATCCTGGGCGGCACGCAGTCGCTGCACACCAATTCCAAAGATGAAGCCCTGGCCCTGCCCAGCCAGCACGCGGTGGAAATCGCCCTGCGCACCCAGCAGGTCATCGCGTACGAGTCGGGCGTGGCCGATGCGCCGGACCCGCTGGCCGGCAGTTACATGATCGAGGCGTTGACGAACGAGATCGAGCAGCGTGCGCGGGCCTACCTGGACAAAATTGCGGCGATGGGCGGCGCGCTGCGCGCCATCGAGCAGGGTTTCATGCAGCGGGAAATTCAAGAGGCGGCCTATCGCACCCTGCGCGCCATCGAAAACAGCGAGCAGGTCGTCGTAGGCGTCAACCGTTTCGTCACCGACGAGGCGCCGATGGCCGACATCCTGCGCGTCGATCCCTCAGTGCAGGCCAATCAGTGCCGGCGGCTGGCCGAACTGCGCGCCGGGCGCGACAACGACAAGGTCAAGGCCCTGCTGGCGCAACTGGAAGCGGCCGCCCGCGATCCGCACGCGGCGCTGATGCCGCACTTCGTGGAGTGCGTGGAGAATTACATCACCCTGGGCGAAATCTGCGGCGCCCTGCGCCAGGTTTTCGGCGAATACCGGCCGGAGAGCTGGGTGTAGGCGCAAGAAGCAGGTTCAAGAAGATGCAGACCCATGCCCGTTCGTGCTTGCGCAGCCAATCAGTTGTTGCACCGACTCGTCGAGAAAAGCCCGGTACTGCGCAACTTCTTGCTGCAAATCGTCGAGTGTGGCCGGAGCGATGGCGTCAGGAGCCAGGTCGAACTCGATGAATTCGGGGTTGAGGCGCCGGAAGACATTTCTCACCGTTTGTACACGCAGAACTGTCCGGCCGCCGGGGTTGGCAAAAACATCGAGCACGACGCCGTGCCAGGCGCGCATCTTGATGATATCGCCTACTTTTGGAGTTGATACCATAAAGTGATTACATCCTCCTCCATCGCTTTGTAGGGTGATGAGTGTAAAGCATCCAACGCTAAAGAACAATGGTCACAGAACCGTGATCGGGTGTTGACACAAGAACCAGACGATGTCGGCTAGAGGAACCGTTCTGTGAATGTCGTGTGTTCTCCCACCAAGCGACGATTCGTCAACGCATGCTGTTTGATTAGTATAAACATCCCGTAAGGAAAGTAAGGTATGGACACGAACGATGGAGAGGGGAATCAGGCGAGGTGAATTCCGCATGTTTTTCATTTGCGGCAAAGAACGTCGCCGGGACGACGGCTCGGTGTTGGCGCGCTTCAGCGGCCAGGAGATTCACCAGGGCTACCCGGGGCGCATGCATGGCGGCGTCGTCAGCGGCATCATGGATGAAACGATGGGCCGCGCGGTCATGTTCAACGGCAGCGATGTGTGGGGCGTCACCGTGGCCCTGGAGCTGCGCTTCAAACAGCCCGTGCCGCTGTTCGTGGAGCTGACCGCGGTGGGCCGCGTGGTCAAGGACCGGGGCAGCTACTTCGAGGGCGCGGGCGAGATGCTCCTGCCCGATGGCACGGTGGCCGTGGAAGCCAAAGGGAAATTCTGGAAGCTGCCCCTGGGCGAGATTGCCGACTTCGATACCGACCGCGAGCAGTGGCGCGTCGTACCGGACGCGTGACGCCACGCAGTAAGATGAGATGGAGAGGAAATCGAAAGTGTTCGCATGATCAAAAAAGTCAACCACATTGCCATTCTCGTCAGCGACCTGGACAAGGCGCTGCTGACCTATCAAGCCGGCCTGGGGCTGGAGCTGAGCAAGCGCCAGGACATGCCGGAGCAGGAGGTTGAAATTGCCTTCCTGCCGGCCGGCGACAGCATGATCGAACTCATCAAGCCGACGACAGAGACCTCCGGCGTCGCCAAGTTCCTGGCCAAGCGCGGGGAAGGGCTGCATCACATCTGCCTGGAAGTGGACAACATCGAGGCCGCGATTCAGGAGATGCAGGCGCGCGGGGTGGAGATGATCCACACGACGCCCATCCAGGCTGCGGAGGGCCGCGGCGCCTTCCTGCATCCCCGCGGCGCGCACGGCGTCCTCATCGAGCTGCTCGAAGCCGACTGAGCACTATTCAGCCGCCGAATGAATTCGGGGCGAAGGGGCGTTCCGCCGCCAAGTCGGCCTGCGCCGACTGGCATTGCGTCCACGCAGGTGGACGCCCGGCGGTACGCCCATCAGGCGCGATTTCAATTTCAATCGCTCTTGCAACGGCGCACTGAGTAGCTGCAATTTGACAAAAGCCGATACGCCGCTTATATTGCCCCCACTTCTCTTTGGGATCACGCCAAACCTTCTCGATTCTCCGAATGTCCCCTGCCATTTTTTGCATTAGCGCATCGCCCCACACGATGCACCTCTCATGGCGTCTGTTCGCATGGCGTGCTTCTCAGGCAAGTCCGCTGGGCCAGCGTCAATGGCCGGGTTTTCAGTCAGGGTCAGTTCTTCAGTATTTCTAAGGAAGGAGTCGTACACGATGGCGTTTCGATTTTCCCGTAAGCTGCTAATGGTACTACTGTTGGTTGCCCTCGTCTTGTCTGCCTGCAACATCGCCCCACAGGCCGCACCGCAGGCCGGCGCCCCTCTGCAAGGGATCGGCCAGGGTGAAGGCGCGGTCAGTATCGTGGCCTGGGCCGGCTACATCGAACGAGGTGAGACCGACAAGAGTTATGATTGGGTTACCGATTTCGAAAAAGCAACCGGCTGCATGGTCAGCGTCAAAACAGCCGCCACCTCGGACGAGATGGTCGCCCTGATGAACGAAGGCGGGTTCGACCTGGTGACGGCCTCAGGCGACGCCAGCAACCGCCTGATCTCCGGAGGCAAGGTCCAGGAGATCAACATCAGCCTCATTCCCAGTTGGAGCAAGGTGGACAAACGCCTGCAGGATGCGCCCTGGCACACAGTCGGCGGTAAGCATTACGGCGTGCCCTACCAGTGGGGACCCAACGTCCTCATGTACAACACCAACGCCTTCGCAGAAGCGCCCACCAGTTGGAAGGTTGTCTTCGAGGAGATGACCCTGGCCGATGGCAAGTCGAACAAGGGTCGCGTCCAGGCCTATGACGGGCCGATCTACGTGGCCGACGCGGCGCTGTACCTCAAAACCACCAAGCCCGAACTGGGGATCAAGGACCCCTACTCCCTCAACCGGGCGCAGTTCGATGCCGCCCTGGCGCTGCTGCGCGAACAGCGCAAACTGGTCGGTCGTTACTGGCACGATGCCTTCGTGCAGATTGACGATTTCACCAACCAGGGTGTGGTGGCTGCCAGTTCCTGGCCCTTCCAGGTCAACCTGCTGCAGGCCAGCACGCAGCCCATCGCCAGCGTCGTGCCGGCGGAAGGCGCCACCGGCTGGGCCGATTCCACGATGATGCACATCGACGCGGCCCATCCCAACTGCGCCTACAAATGGCTGGAGCATTCGCTCAATGCGAAGCTGCAGGGCGATCTGGCAGCCTGGTTCGGCTCCGTGCCAGCCGTGCCGGACGCATGCAAGGGCAATGCACTGCTCACCGACGGCGGCTGCGACCTCAACGGCATGGCAAACTTCGATCGGATCGCCTTCTGGCGCACGCCCACCACCGCTTGCGGCGACGGCAAGCAGGACTGCGTCCCCTATCACGAATGGGTGACCAACTACATCGCCGTCATCGGCGGCCGCTGAACCGAAGCGTTCCTGTAGGTCCGACCTCCTGGTCGGACCTACAGGAACTGAGAAACCATGAACGACACCATACCAGCCGTCCGCTTCACAGATGTCAGCCGTTACTTTGGCGAGGTCAAGGCGGTGGATCGCCTCAATCTCGACATCCTCGACGGCGAATTCTTCACCCTGCTCGGCCCTTCTGGCTCAGGCAAGACGACCTGCCTGCGTCTGATCGCGGGCTTCGAGCAGCCAACGGCGGGCAGCATTCAATTGCACGGGGTCGAAGTGGCCGGCGTGCCGCCCTACGGCCGCGATGTCAACACCGTCTTTCAAGACTACGCGCTCTTCCCGCACATGACCGTGGGCGACAACGTGGGCTATGGGTTGATGATTCGCAAAGTGCCCAAACCCACGCGCAACCAACGCGTCTCGCAGATGCTCGACCTGGTGCAGTTGACCGGTCTGGAGCGCCGCCGTCCCGCGCAGCTCTCCGGCGGCCAACGCCAGCGCGTGGCCCTGGCGCGGGCGCTCATCGTCCAGCCGCGTGTCCTCTTGCTCGATGAACCGCTCGGCGCGCTCGACCTCAAGCTGCGCCAGCAGATGCAGATCGAACTCAAGGCCATTCAACAGCGTGTGGGCATCACCTTCGTCTACGTCACCCACGATCAGGAGGAAGCGCTGACGATGAGCGACCGCATCGCGGTCTTCAACCGCGGCAAGATCGAACAGATCGGCTCCCCGGCCGGACTCTACGAACACCCCGCGACCACTTTCGTGGCCGGTTTTGTGGGCACCTCCAACCTGATCAGCGGCCCGTTGGCG